>JBFGGA010000223.1:0-5033 GCA_041579295.1 Myxococcota bacterium
CGGCCTGACGGACTGGGCGCCGAGCTTCGTCAAGCAGTACGTGAACCTCGGCGCGCTGGCCTCCCAGGCCGCGCGGAACTTCGCCGAAGAGGTCGCGAACCTGAAGTTTCCGGACGCCCGGCACACCTACCGGTAGCCGGCGTGCGCGTGGTCCAACGCATCCTGGAGCTGCAGGCGCTCGCGGACCGCGAGCGCGCTGCCGGCGCGAGGATCGCGCTGGTGCCCACGATGGGCGCGCTGCACGCGGGCCACCTCTCGCTCGTCGACGAGGCGCGCCAGCGGGCCGATCGCGTCTGGGTGTCGATCTTCGTGAACCCCACGCAGTTCGAGGACGCCGCGGACCTGCGCGACTACCCGCGCACGCTCGACGCCGATCTGCGCAAGTGTCGCGAGGCCGGCGTGGACGCGGTCTTCGCGCCCGACTGCGAGGAGATGCTTCCGCCCGGAGGTCAGAGCTGGGTGGAGGTGGGGGAGGCCGCGCGGCCGCTCTGCGGGCGCTCGCGGCCGGGCCATTTCCGCGCGGTGGCGACGATCGTCGCGAAGCTGCTGCTCGCCGCGAAGCCGCACGTCGCGGTCTTCGGCGAGAAGGACTACCAGCAGCTCTGCGTGATCCGCGCGATGGTCCGCGACCTCGGCTTCGACGTCGAGATCGTCGGCGCGCCGACGGTTCGCGAGGCCGACGGGCTCGCGCGCTCGAGCCGCAACGTCCACCTGCACCCCGAGGCGCGCCGCCAGGCGGTCGCGCTCGTGCGCGCGCTCGACGCCGCGGAGGCGGCCGTGGCCGCGGGCGAGCTCGGGGCCGCGCGCATCCTGCAGCTGGCCCGCGCGGAGCTCGAGAAGGCGCCGCTCGCGCGCATCGACTACGTCGAGCTGCGCGACGCGGACTCGCTCGGGCCGGCCGCGGAGCAGCTCGAGCGCCCGACGCTGCTCGCGCTGGCCGTGCGCTTCGGCGCGCCCGAGCGCGGCGCCGTCCGGCTGATCGACAACCGCGTGCTCGACCCGAGGCGCGCCACCCGCTAGCCCCGAGCGCGCCCGGCGCTCGGGCCCGCGGATGGGCGCCCCGTTACCATGGGTCGACGGCGCCGCTCGGGCGCCGTTCTCGGGGGCTCGGGGTCGCGATGGGCGATGACGGCAAGCAGCGCAAGGTCATCGCGAGCAATCGCAAGGCCCGCCACGAGTACGAGATCCTCGACCGCTTCGAGGCCGGGATGGTGCTCCTCGGCCCCGAGGTGAAATCGCTCCGGGCCGGCAAGGCGAGCCTCGGTGACGCCTACGCGGAGATCCGCCGCGGCGAGGTCTACCTCGTCAACGCGCACATCGGCGCCTACGAGCAGGCGGGGCGGGCGAACGCGCCGCCGCGGCGCGAGCGCAAGCTGCTGCTCCACGGCCACGAGATCGCGCGGCTCAAGGGCCGCGTGGCCGAGCGCGGTCTCACGCTGATCCCGCTGCAGCTCTACTTCAAGGACGGCCGCGCCAAGGTCGAGCTCGCGCTCGCGCGCGGCAAGCGGCGCTACGACAAGCGCCAGGCAATCCGCAAGCGCGAGACCGAGCGGGACCTCAAGCGGGCGCTGCGCGGCCGCGGCCGATCCCGCCCGTAGTCCACGGGCGCCGCGTCCGGCCCCCACGGGACGCTGCCTCCGGGGGCTTTTTTCGGCAGCGCAGTGAACTTCGCGCGGTGTTCGTCCGATCCGTGTGGGTGGACGGGCGACCGGCGGGCTCGGGCGTTCGATCCGACGGAGCCTGGGTCTTCGATGAACCAATCGACCGCAAAACTGCTGCTCTTGCCGCTGATCGTGTGGGCTGCGCTCTACTCGATTCGCAACTACACGGGCGAGGTCGCAACCCTCTACACCATCGACGGTGCGGGCGCGAGTCACACGACGCGGATCTGGGTGGTCGAGCACGGTCCCGAGCTCTGGATCCGCTCCATCGACCCGACGAGCGATTGGCTGGACCACGTCGTCAACCATCCGCAGGTCGAGCTCAAGCGCGCCGGCTCGATCGCGTCCTATCACGCGACGCCGTACGCGGACCGGCGAACGCGGATCAACGCGCTGATGGCCCAGCGCTACGGCTGGGCGGATTGGATCCTCTCGAAGATCGAAGACCGCGACCAGGCCGTTCCGATATTCCTGGACCCCTTGGGCTGAGCTGTAACCACTTGCCTCGCTCCCCGTCGGGACTACCCTCTAGGGTCAGGGGGCGATCGGCTTCGACGGGTGGTCGAAGGCGGGCGCTGCGTGTCGACATCGTCACAGCTGTCGTAAAACAAGTGGCAAGTTGGTGATTACAATTGCCGACGACAACTACGCAATCGCTGCCTAGCTGAAACTAGCGTAGCGACACCCGTCCGCGACGCCTTCTAGCGGGTCGCGGGTGTCATCAGAGGGCTGGCCTGCGGAACGCGGCTCCTACGAGTCGCAGGCGAGATCAACTGGAGCTGGGTTCGCGCTGCCGGGGCCCCGAGGCGGCGCGCACCGAGACGATTCGGAGCCTACACACGTAGACGCGCGCGTTGGACACCATGCGGACGCGGGTTCGATTCCCGCCGCCTCCACCATTTATTCAACAAATCCAATAGCTTGCTTAGTCTAGTTGCGGCCCGGTCGAGACTTGCATCCGCCACCGCGACCTCGAGCGAATCCGCTGTGTCGCACGCGCGACGTCCGGGCATCGGACAACCCGGTTGCGCCTTACCTCATGCGACCTCTCGGTTAACGTCCATTCCATGCCGGACGTGGCGAGCATCTCGCGCATACTCACGCTGGTCTTCACCGACCTGGTGGAATCCACTGCACTCAAGCGGGAGCGGGGCGATCAGGCGGTCGGCGAGTTGATCGCCCGCCATCGCGCGCTCGTCGGACGGCTGGCTGAAGAGTGCAGCGGACGCATCATCGACTGGGCCGGCGACGGCTGCTTCCTGACCTTCGAGACGCCCAGCGCCGCCGTTTCGTTCGCGTTGCGATTGCAGCGGGCGCAGCGCGATGAGCCCGACCTGCCCGATGTGCGCACCGGCCTGCACATGGGCGAGGTGAGCGAGCGGCCGGGACCCGATGGAGACACCGCGCATCCCCGCGTAGAAGGGCTGGCCGTCGATCTCGCCGCGCGCATCTCCGGTCTGGCGCGACCCGCTCAGGTGCTGATGTCTGCGGTGGTTGCGAACAGCGCGCGACAACGGCTCGACTACCAACAGTTTCTCGAGCCGATTCGTTGGGAGACATATGGGAGCTACATGCTGAAGGGCTTCGACGAGCCGCTCGAGATCCGCGAGGCTGGACTCGAAGGCGTTGCAAGTTTCGCCGTGCCGGCGGCAGGCGAGAAAGCGTCGCCGCTGCCGCAGCAACAAGCGGTGCCGTCGCCGCGCCGTGGATTGCTGCTTGCCCTCGCTGCACTGGTCGTCCTCGGTGGTTTGGCGGGCTTCTTCGCGTGGTCGAACGCGTTCAAACCAACTGCCGTGTCTACGCTGAGCGATGCGCCGCAGATCGCTGGCGATATGGCCGAAGTTCCCGATTTCCGCGGCCGGCCGGCGATTGCAGTCTTGCCCTTCGACAACCTTTCGCCTGACCCCGATCAGGCGTTCTTCGCCGACGGTCTGGCCGAAGACCTGATCACGCGGCTTTCCGCCTGGCGAGCGTTTCCCGTGATCGCGCGGAGCTCGAGTTTTCAGTACCGCGGCGATAGCCCGGACTTGCGGCGCGTAAGAGACGACCTCGGGATTCGCTATGTCGTTGAAGGCAGCGTGCGCCGCAGCGGCGATCGCATCCGCGTCAGCGCACAGCTTGTCGATGCGACTTCCGGCGAGCACGTCTGGACTGAAATCTATGACCGCGAAATCGCGGACGTGTTTGTGCTGCAGGATGAGATCAGTTCGACCATTGCGGCGTCGCTCGTAGGTGATCTCACACGTGCAGAGGGTGAACGCGCTCGACAACAGGGCACCGAGAATCTCGAAGCATGGAACCTATACCAGCTCGGTCTCCAACAGATCGACCGGTATACGCCGGAAGACTGGGCCAAGGGGGCGCGACTCTTCGAGAGCGCCGCTGAAATCGACCCCCATTTCGCGACGGCGCTGGCGCAACTGGCGATGACAAACTGGATGATACTGACCGGCGACGGTCGCACAGCGACAGCCGAAGAGATATCCGCTGCGCTTGCAACCGCCCGCCGCGCACTCGACCTGGATCCGCGTAATCCGGTAGCCCATGCCGCTCTCGGAGCGATTTATCTGACTGCGGGCGACCCGGACAACGCCCTCGACGCGACGCGGCGCGCCGTAGCCTTGAATCCGAGCATGCCCGACGCCTGGATCTGGTTCGGCTTTTCGCAATTGCTCGCCGGGGACCCGGAGGGGTGCATCGTCGCGACCGAGCGCGCGCGGCGACTGAACCCGCAGGGACCCATGGTCTGGATCTACGACAGCCTGGCTCTGGCTAATTGGGAAACCGGTCGCTACGACGCGTCACTCGAGGCGGGTCGGCGCTTGATCGCCACGGAACCGACCTACTTCCCAGGCTACCTGTACATCGCGATGAGCGCCGTGTCTCTGGGCCGCCTCGACGAGGCGCGAGCCGCGATCGCGGAGGGCCGCCGCGTCCGGCCCGATCTCTCGATCGAGCTTATGCAAAACTACCTCGCCGTTTCGCGCCCCGAGATCGACGCACGCCGCAACGCGGCGTTGAGGGAGGCTGGGTTGGAGTGATAGTAGAGGGGTGGAATGAAGAATAGCGATAATACACACTATAGAGTGTAATTTGGGCGTCACACGTGAAGATTGCTTGCCGTCAGCTGAGTTTGGACCAAATCAAGGGATAGACTAATAGAGCGTTCTAGACCCCGAGAGGAGGAAGGATCCGTGCCCCAGAAGGACTCTGCCGAGAAGGCCGTCTCCAAAATATCTCCACGACTGGGGTCGACTCCAGGGGACAGGAGGGGACTCCAGGGGACTCGATCGACGGTGAAAAGCGGCTCGGAATCGTGGTCTTGCGAGAAAAGTCGTGCGCCATCAGCCAGTTAATTTGTTGCGGGTGATC
>JBFGGA010000224.1:0-5021 GCA_041579295.1 Myxococcota bacterium
CGGCCTCGAGAACTACCGCGAGCTGCTCGCGTCGCTCTCGCGTCACGGAATCGAGGCCGACGTCGAGGAGAACGGAGTCCTCTCCGTCGCCACGGCCCCGTATCAGGTCGAGGATCTGCGCGAGCACCTCGAGGACCTGCGGCGGTTCGGCGGAGACGTCGAGTGGCTCGGCCGCGACGCCGTGCGCGCGCAGCTCGATTCTCCGAGCTACTGCGGGGGCATCTGGAATCACCGCGGAGCCATCCTCGACCCGGCGCGCCTGTGCTGGGGGCTGCGCGCCGCCGTCGCGCGCCTCGGCGTGCGCCTCTACGAGGGCACCCCCGTCGAGAAGGTCGCGCGCGCGGGCGCCGGGTTGGAGCTGCGCTGCGCGTCGGGGAGCGTCCGCGCCCGCAAGGCCGTGTTCGCCACCAACGCGTTTCGCAGCCCGCTTCGCCGCATGCGTCGGGCGTCGATCCCCGTCTGGGATTACGCGCTGACCACGGAGCCGCTGTCGCGCGCACAGCTTCAGAGCCTGGGCTGGCGCAACCGCCAGGGTGTGAGCGACAGCGCGAACCGCTTCCACTACTACCGACTCACCCGCGACGACCGGATCCTCTGGGGCGGCTACGACGCCATCTATCACTACGGAAGTCGCACCGACGATCAGCTGCAGCAGAGGCCCGAGAGCTTCGCGGGGCTGTCGAAGCGCTTCTTCGAGACCTTTCCCCAGCTCGAAGGGCTGCGCTTCAGCCACCAGTGGGGCGGCCCGATCTCGACGACCACCCGCTTCTGCATGGACGCCGGAACCGCCTGTGGCGGGCGGGCCTCCTGGGCGATCGGCTACACGGGCATGGGGGTCGTCGCGTCGCGATTCGGTGCGCGGGTGGCGCTCGACCTGCTCGATTGCCCCACGGCACCCCACCTCGCGCTCGATCTCGTGCGCAAACGCCCGGTTCCGTGGCCTCCCGAGCCGCTGCGCAGCATCGCGGTCCGCCTGACCCAGCGCGCGCTCGCGCGGGCCGACGCCGACGAGGGGCGGCGCGGCCTGTGGTTGCGCGCGCTCGACAAGGTCGGCCTCGGCTTCGATTCCTGATTGCAAGCTGCGACGGGCGGCGCTTGGGTGTCCTCGAGATCCCCTCTAAACTGGGGTTTTCCTGGCGGAATCAGACGAGGTTCCCGAAATGCGAAGCAAATCGAAAGTCGTCGTCATCGGCGGCGGCGTCGCCGGCTGCAGCGTGCTCTACCACCTGACGAAGCTCGGCTGGAACGACGTCACCCTCGTCGAAGCCAGCGAGCTCACCAGCGGCTCGACCTGGCACGCGGCGGGCCTGTGCACACAGATGATCTCGAGCTGGAACCTGATGAAGGTCCTCCGTCACAGCCTCCAGCTCTACAAGTCGATCGAGGCCGAAACCGGGCAGGCGGTGGACTTCCACGAGTGCGGGAGCTTGCGGATCGGAACCTCGGACGATCGCGTCGACGAATTCCACAACCGCAAGGGCATCGCCGAGACGCTCGGCATCTCGATCGAGGTCATCGGCCCGGACCGCGCGCGCGAGCTCCACCCGCTCGCGAGCTTCGACGACGCCAAGGCGATCGCCTACATCCCCTCGGACGGCTACGTCGATTCGGGCGGCGTCGCGACCGCGCTCGCGAAGGGCGCGACGATGGCCGGCGCCGAGATCAACCGGAACACCCGGGTGACGGCGATGACGCGATCGGGCGACGGCTGGGTGGTCGAGACCACCAAGGGCTCGATTCGCGCGGACATCGTCGTCAACGCCGCGGGGCAGTGGGCGCGGCAGCTCGGCCGGATGGTCGGGCTCGAGCTCCCGATCATCCCGATCGAGCACCACTACCTCATCACCGAGCCGCTGAAGGTCGTGCAGGACCTGAAGGTCGAGCTGCCGGTGCTGCGAGATCCGGATTCGTCGTACTACATCCGCGAGGAGGGCGGCGGTCTGCTCGTCGGACCGTTCGAGCGCAACACCGTCGCCTGGTCGGTCGACGGCGTTCCCGAGGACTTCCACAGCAGCCTGCTCGAGCCCGCGATGGAGCGGCTCGAGGAGTCGCTCGCGGGCTGCGCGGCGCGGGTGCCCGCGTTCGCGGACGCGCCGATCCGCCGGGTCATCAACGGGCCGGACGGCTACACGCCGGACGGACACTGCCTGATGGGCCCCGTTCCGGGACTCGCGAACTACCACGTGCTCGCGGGCTTCAGCATCTTCGGGATCGTCTTCGGCGGAGGCTCGGGAAAGTACGCGGCGGAGTGGATCGTCGACGGACAGCCCGGCGACAACATGTGGGAGCTCGACGTGCGGCGCTTCGACGAGTCCGCGAGCTCGTCGAAGTACGTGGTCAGCCGCGCGCTCGACATCTACGAGCGCGAGTACGCGATCCACTACCCGGAGGAAGAGCTTCCGAGCGGGCGCCCGCTGAAGACCGGGCCGCTCTACGACAAGCTGCTCGCGAAGGGCGCCGTCTACGGCGCGCGCTTCGGCTGGGAGCGGCCGCTCTGGTACGCGAAGCGCGGAGCGGCGGAGGACGTGTACTCGTTTCGCCGCTCCAATTGGCACGACGCCGTCGGCGAGGAGTGCCGGGCCGTCCGCTCGTCGGTCGGCGTGCTCGATCAGACGAGCTTCGCGAAGTACGAGGTCTCCGGCCCCGGGGCGGAGCGCTTCCTCGACCACCTCTGCGCCAACGCGCTGCCGAAGCAGATCGGGCGGATCGCGCTCACGCAGATGTGCACGCAGCGCGGCGGGATCGAGTGCGACCTCACCGTCACCAAGCTCGGCGAGAACCACTACTACGTCATCTCGGCGGCCGCGACCGAGCTGCATGACTACGCGTGGATCGAGCGGCACCTGCCGGGAGACGGCAGCGTGCGACTCGAGAACGTGACGGATCGGTTCGCGACGCTGACGATCGCGGGACCGCGCTCGCGCGACCTGCTGCAGGCGCTGACCGACGGCGACGTCTCGAGCGAAGCGCTCCGGTTCTTCCGCTGCCGCGAGCTGCGCGTCGGGATGACCCCGGTTCGGGCGCTGCGGGTCTCGTTCGTGGGAGAGCTCGGCTACGAGCTCCACCACCCGACGGCGTATCAGCGGCACCTCTACGACCTGCTGATGCAGGAAGGCGAGCAGTACGGGATCGTCGACTGGGGGTACCGCGCGCTGGACTCGATGCGCCTCGAGAAGGCGTACCGCCTGTGGGGGTCGGACATGTCCGCCGACTGGACGCCGCTGGAGGCCGGCATGGAGCGCTTCGTCGACTTCAACAAGGGCGACTTCGTCGGGCGCGAAGCGCTGCTGCGCCAGCGGGGGGCGGGCATCGAGCGCAAGCTCAGCTGCCTGGTGGTCGACGCCGCGGACGCGGACGCCCACGGCTTCGAGCCGATCTTCGCGGGCGACGAGGCGATCGCCTACGCGGCGTCGGGCGGTTACGGACACGTGCTGCAGAAATCGATCGCCTTCGCCTACCTGCCCGTCTCGCACAGCGATCCCGGCACCGAGCTGGCGATCGGCATTCTCGGCGAACGGCGCGCGGCGACCGTCGTCGAACAGCCGCTCTACGATCCGAAGAACGAGCGTTTGTTGGCCTAGAAACCGCGCGCACCTCCCGGGCGGCGCAGACGCGGCGCCGGCGGGGGCCCGGATCGTCGCGCCTTCGATTCGCAGCCCGCGCACACCTCGCGGGCGGCGCCGGCGGGGCTCCAGACAGTCGCGTCCTCGATTCGCAGCGCGCGCGACGGGGGCGTGGACTCGGGGAATCGCTACAATCCGGGCCGAGGAAACCGCGCAAACCCGAGAGAGGCTTTCCGTGCCCCAGGTCCACGTTCCCAGCCGTTATCGCGTCCCCACGAAAGGCGAGGGTTGCATCGAGGTCGATGCGAACACCGTCCGGGGGTGCATCGAAGCCGTCGAAGCCCGCTATCCGGGCTTTCAGGAGCTGATCCTGAACGCCAAGGGCGAGCTGCACCTGTTCGCGAAGCTCTTCTTGAACGGCGAATTGCTGGACCGCGACGCGCTGGACACGGAGGTTTCCGGCGACGACGACGTCGCGGTGCTGGCGCCCGCCGCGGGGGGCTGACCCCGGCGCCGGTATCCCCAGCACTTCGCGTTTCTGGTAAGCTCGCCGCATCCCAACAACGAGGAGGTTCTCCCATGGGTGGTCCGACAGGCGATCGAATGATCCGCGTCGACATGACGAACCAGACCGCGAGCATCGAGCCCTACCCCGAGGACTGGAAGCTCCTGGGCGGGCGATCGCTCTCCGCGCGCATCCTGCTCAGCGAATGCGACCCCACCTGTGATCCGCTCGGGCCGGACAACATCTTCGTGCTCGCGCCGGGCGTGCTCTCGGGAACCTCCGCCCCGACCTCCGGACGCATCTCGGTGGGCGGCAAGAGCCCGCTGACCGGCGGCATCAAGGAGGCCAACGCGGGAGGCAACCCCGGCCAGGATCTGATGAGGCTCGGTTACCGCTGCATCATCGTGAAGGGACAGCCGGCCGATCCCGAGCGCCGCTACGCGCTCGAGATCACCGCGGACGAGGTCGAGATCAAGCCCGCCGACGAGCACAAGGGCAAGTGGAACTACAAGCTCATCGAGGACCTCGCGAAGACCTATCCGGCCAGCGCGTCTTTCATCTCGATCGGGCCCGCCGGAGAGATGAAGCTCAGCGGCGCCTCGGTGGCCTGCACGGACGCAGAACAATCGCGCCACCCGGCGCGCCACGCGGGCCGCGGTGGGCTCGGCGCGGTGATGGGGAGCAAGGGCCTCAAGTACATGGCGATCGATGCCGGCAAGCGCCCCACCCGCAAGCCGGGCAGCACCAAGGAGTTCTACGCGCTCGCGAAGAAGTACACCAAGTACTTCCAGGAGGGCCCCGGGCAGGAGCCGTTTCCGAAGTGGGGCACCAGCGCAATCGTGAGCGAGGCGAACAACATCTACACCTTCCCGCACCGGAACCGCGTGGAGCGGCGCTCGCCCGACGTCGAGACATTGGACGGCATGCGGATCGTGGCGTCGTTCGAGACCCGC
>JBFGGA010000225.1:0-5019 GCA_041579295.1 Myxococcota bacterium
CACGAACGAGTAGAACCACGCGACCAGCGCTAGGTTGACGTGCACCACCAGGCCGCGCTTGAAGAACAGGGGATCCGTCACGAGGCGATCGAAGGGCGGCATGCGCCCGATCACGACGACCAGCGAGAACACGCCCGCGAGGGCGAGCACCCCGAGCGCGAGGCCCAGCCACTGGCCCGCGCAGTGCATCTCGAGCTGGTTTTGCGCTTCGCGCGCGCTGGACATCGGGAGCTCCGCTGTGTCGCGGTGGGTACCGTGCGCCGCCCGCGCTCGTCGGTCCTGCTCCACGGAGAATCCTCGGTCCGCGTCGGAGGTTAACGATAAACAGATCTTTAGATCCGTTTATCTGTTTATAGCACTCGGCCGAGCACGTCAAGCCCCCAGCGGCGATTCCCGGGCCGATTTGCGCACGGGATTCGGCCCCGCGCAAAGGCCCGGGGGCCACGCCAATCGACACGCGAGTCCGCTGATGGTAGGGATAGGGAGTGGGCGCGCGGCGCCGCCGCCGCGCGAGCCGACCGAGGAGGGGCGATGTTCATCTCCCAGACCGCGGAGTACGCGATCCGCGCGATGTCCGCGATCGCGATGGTCCCCGCGGGGAAGAGGGTCCGCGCGAGCGACCTCGGGCGCGCGACCGGGATCCCGGCTCCCTACCTGTCCAAGATCCTGCGGCGGCTGGTGCTCGCGGACCTGCTCGCGTCGCAGAAGGGACAGGGCGGCGGCTTCTCGCTCGTGCGCCCCGCGTCCGAGATTCCGTTCATCGACATCCTCAACGCGGTCGACGCGTTTCCCTCGGACGGCCGCTGCGCGTTCGGCTGGGGGAGCTGCGACGAGCTCTCGCCCTGCCCGCTTCACGGCGCCTGGAGTCGGCTGAGCCAACAGCTGCGCGACTGGGCGAACCAGACGAACCTGGCCGAAGTCGCCGCCGCGGCCGAGGGCGACCCGCGCTTCCAGCTGCTGCCCGACGCGGGCTGAACCGCGCGCCCGCGCCCGCGCGTCCCGGCGCCAGCCGGCCTCCGCTCGGAACCTCGTTCGCGCGCCGACGGCGCGCTCTGCCGCGCCGGCCGTCTCCCGGCGGGCGCTCAGCCGTGGGGGCGGAGGTGGTTCACCATCCAGTAGATGACGACGCCCGTGACGGAGACGTAGAGCCAGATCGGATAGGTGATGCGCGCGATGCGCCGGTGCTCGGCGAAGCGCTTGCGAAAGGCCAGGAAGAACGTCCGCAGCGCGAGCGGCACGAGGCAGACGGCGAGGAACGTGTGCGTGCCGAGGATCGCGAGGAAGACCGAGCGCACCCAGTCGTCTCCGGGAAACGACTTGTGGCCGACGGTCGCGATCTGGATCACGTAGCAGACGAGGAACAGGATCGAGGCGGCGAGGTTCGCGACCATCAGGTTGCGGTGTCGCTCGCGCTGCCCGCGGCGGATCGCGATCAGCGCGGTCACCAGCAGGGCCGCGCTCAGCGCGTTCAGGCTCGGAATTGCGACTGAGACCGCTTGCAGCAACGCCGCCGTCCCCCGCGTGCGAAAGCTCGCTCCCCGAATCTAGCCCGCGCGCGAGGGCCCGCCATCGGCTCGGCGTCCGAGCGCGCGCGCCGCGTACCGCGCACCGCACGCAGCGCGCACCGCACTCCACGCCTGCCGCGTGGCTCGCGTCGCCCGCGCGGCCGATCGCGCTACAGCACCGCGCGCAGCGCCCGGCCGGTGTGGCTCGTCGGGTGCGCGGCGACCTCCTCCGGTGTGCCCGCCACGACGATCTCGCCGCCGCCATCGCCGCCCTCGGGGCCCAGATCGATCACGTGGTCGGCCGACTTGATGACGTCCGGGTGGTGCTCGATCACGACGACCGTGTTGCCCTTCTCGACGAGCTGATCGAGCACGCGCAGCAGCTGCTCGACGTCCGCGAAGTGCAGCCCGGTCGTGGGCTCGTCGAGCAGGTACAGGGTGCGCCCGGTGTCGCGTCGCGAGAGCTCCTTCGCGAGCTTCACGCGTTGTGCCTCGCCCCCCGAGAGCGTGGTCGCCGCTTGGCCCACGTGCAGATAGCCGAGTCCCACTTCGAACAGCGTCTTCAGCGGCCGCCGCAGCGCGGGGACGTTCTCCGCGAAGGTGAGCGCCTCCTCGACCGTCATCTCGAGCACGTCGGCGATGCTGTAGCCCTTGTAGCGGATCTCCAGCGTTTCGCGGTTGTAGCGCCGCCCGCCGCACTCCTCGCAGCGCACGAAGATGTCCGGCAGGAAGTGCATCTCGACGCGCAGCGTGCCGTCGCCGTGGCAGGCCTCGCAGCGGCCGCCCTTGACGTTGAACGAGAAGCGCCCCGGCGCGTAGCCGCGCACGCGCGCCTCGGGCACGCGCGAGAACAGCTGGCGGATGCCCGCAAACGCGCCCGTGTAGGTCGCGGGGTTGCTGCGCGGCGTGCGGCCGATCGGCGACTGGCCGACGTCGATCACCTTGTCGAGCGCTTCGAGGCCGAGGATCCGATCGAATGGCGCCGCGGGCACCTCGGCCCGGTGCAGGCGCGCCGCGAGCGCGCGGTAGAGGGTGTCGTTGATCAGCGTCGATTTTCCGGAGCCGGACACGCCCGTCACCGCGGTGAACAGGCCGAGCGGGATCCTCAGGTCGAGGTGCTTCAGGTTGTTGCCGCGGCAGTTCTCGACGACGAGCGCGCGCTCGCCCGCCGGCCTGCGCCGGCTTCGCGGGTCGATGCCGCACGCCCCCGACAAATACCGACCGGTGATCGAGTGCTCGCTCGCGGCGATCTCCGCGGGCGTTCCGAGCGCGACGATCCGCCCGCCGTGAATTCCCGCGCCCGGCCCCATGTCGATCACGAAGTCCGCCGCGCGGATCGTCGCCTCGTCGTGCTCCACGACGAGCACGCTGTTGCCCGCGTCGCGCAGCCGCTCGAGGGTGTCGAGCAGGCGCCGGTTGTCTCTCGGGTGCAGGCCGATCGAGGGCTCGTCCAAGATGTAGAGCACACCCATCAGGCTCGCGCCGACCTGGGTCGCGAGGCGGATGCGCTGGCTCTCGCCGCCCGAGAGCGTCGCGCTGCTGCGGTCAATCGTGAGGTAACCGAGGCCGACGTCTTGCAGAAACTGCAGGCGGTCCCGGATCTCGACCGCGATCTTCTGCGCGATCGCTCGCTCGCTCGCCGAGAGCTCGAGGCGCTCGAGGAAGCGCGCCGCATCCGAGACGCACATCTGTGTCCAATGCGCGATCGATGCGCCGCCGACGCGAATGCTCCGAGACTCGATCCGCAGCCGCGATCCCCCGCAATCCGCGCAGCGGTGGGCGGAGCGGTAGCGCGCGAGCTCCCTGCGCTCGGCCTCTCGCGCGCGGGCGTGGCGCCGCTCGAGCTCTCCGAGCACGCCGTCCCAGCGGCGCCTGACCGCGCCTCGTCCCTTGCGCGATTCGAGCGCGAAATCCATCTCGGCTTCCGAGCCGTGGAGGATCCCCTCGCGAGCGGCCTCGGGAAGCTCGCACCAGGGCGTGTCGAGCGAGATCGCGTAGTGGTCCGCGAGCGCTTCGAGCAGGCGCCGGTAGTAGGCGGGCACGCGGCGACCGCTCCACGGCGAGATCGCGCCCCGCGCGAGCGACAGCAGGTCATTCTTGACGACGAGCGCGGCGTCGAATCCGTCGGTGGTGCCGAGGCCGCCGCAGCGCGGGCACGCGCCGTGGGGGCTGTTGAACGAGAACGAGCGCGGCTCGATTTCCGGATAGGAGATGCCGCAGTCCACGCACGCGCTGCGCTCGGAGAGCGTCCACTCCTGCTGGCCCGGCCCGACGTCCACGCCGACGAGCCCGCCCGAAAGCCGCACGGCCGTCTCGATCGACTCCGCGATGCGCCGGCGCGCCTCGCGCTTCGCGACGACCCGGTCGACGACGACGTCGATGTCGTGCTTCGACGTCTTGGCGAGCGGGATCTCGTCCGCGAGATCGCGCATCTCGCCGTCGACGCGCACGCGCGCGAAGCCCTGCTTGGCGAGCGCGAGCAGCTCCTTGCGGTGCTCGCCCTTCTTGCCGCGGATCACCGGGGCGAGGATCTGCAACCGCGTGCCGCTGCCGAGCGCGATCACGCGGTCGGTCATCTGCGCCAGGGTCTGGCTCGCGATCTCCTTGCCACAGCGATGGCAGAAGGGCCGTCCGATGCGCGCGTAGAGCAGCCGCAGGTAGTCGTAGATCTCGGTCGCGGTCCCGACCGTGGAGCGCGGGTTTCGCCCGGCCGTCCGCTGCTCGATCGCGATCGCGGGCGAGAGGCCGTCGATGGAATCGACGTCGGGCTTCTGCATCTGCTCGAGGAACTGCCGCGCGTAGGCGGACAGCGATTCCACGTAGCGGCGTTGGCCCTCGGCGTAGATCGTGTCGAACGCGAGAGAGGATTTGCCGGAGCCCGAGAGGCCCGTGATGACGACGAGCGCGTCCCTCGGGATGCAGACGTCGATGTCCGCCAGATTGTGTTCTCGCGCGCCCCGGATCAGGATGTGTGTGAGCGATGAGACTTCGCCGCTCACTGGAACAGTGCGCTGCTCTCTTCTTCGTCGGAGTCGGCGGCGGCGCTCTCGAGCTTGGCCGCGTCCGCGAAGTACCCGAAGCGCTGGATGTAGGTGCGCTTGCGGAGCTCCTCCATCCACTCCGCGAACTCGCTCTCCATCATGATCTGCTGGATTTCCCGGAACAGCTGCGGCTTCGCCGCTTCGTAGCTGACCCGCTCGAAGGCGCGCCGCTCGACGAGCTCGAGCAGGCTGCAGCCGAAGGGCTGCCGGTTGACCGGGCTGACCTCGCCCGGCGCGAGGCTCGCCACGAGCGGCGCCATCCACGCCGCGAGTGACGATTCGTGGAGCCAGCCGATGTCGCCGCCCTGCGCGGGCGCGGCCATCGAGACCTCGGACGCCACCGCTTCGAAGCGCTCGCCGGCCGCGATCCGCGCGGCGGCGGCCTCCACCTCGGCGCAGGCCGCGTTCAGATCTTTTTCGCCGTCCGCCGCGACGAGGATCTGGCGCAGGTGAACCTGGCTTCCCCCGTCGGG
>JBFGGA010000226.1:0-4989 GCA_041579295.1 Myxococcota bacterium
CCGCGACGCCGACGGCTACCGCGACTCCGACGGCCACGCCGACCGCGACGCCGACCGCGACGCCGACCGCGACGCCGACGGCCACCGCGACGCCGACGGCCACGCCGACCGCGACTCCGACCGCCACGCCGACTGCGACGCCGACGGCCACCGCGACGCCGACGGCCACGCCGACCGCGACGCCGACTGCGACGCCGACCGCGACGCCGACCGCGACGCCGACGGCCACCGCGACGCCGACGGCGACGCCGACGCCGGGCGACGACTGCCGCTGCGTGCCGACCAAGGTGGTGCCGCAGGGCAACCTGGTTTCGCTGAAGAACGTGGGGACCCCGGGCGGGAAGGGCTCGATGATCACCCGGTCGGTCACCGTCAAACTGGTCGCCGAGGAGTTCAGCCCGGGCAGCTGCCCCGAAGGCACGGTCACGCCGACGCCGGTGAACCTGTACATCGAGGATGACGACGGCGACATCGTCATCAACACGACCAAGAACGCCTCGTGCACCGCGGGAAGCACGAGCCACATCAAGTTCGGGGTGAAGTACCAGGGTCCCGAGAACTGCAAGAACTCGGCTGTTCCTCCGAAGCAGACCTCCAGGGGGAATCTAGTCGTCACCGCGTCGGCGAATGGCGGCGTGTACGACGACACCGTGGGAATCCAATGCAAGAGGTAGGCATCGCAGGATCGGTGCGGAGCTAGACCAGGAGGGGCGGCGGGCGAAGAGTTCCGCCGCCCCTCGGCTATTCGACTCGTGTGGAGGGCCCGGCGAGCAGGTGGTCGGCGGGGGGGAGGGCCGCGTGAAGGATTGCGAGGAGTAAGACCGTGCGAATCCCCGTCCTCTTTGCGCTGCTGCAGCTGATCGCGTCGCCCGCGGCAGCGCTGCTGCTGGACCAGGAGCCCAGCAACGACGACATTACGACGGCCACGATCCAGATCTTTCCGAGCGGCGGCGAAACCGCCGAAGTGGGTCGATTCGCGTTAGATGTGCTCGGTGGCGACACCGACTACGTCGGAATTGACAACCTGGTTCCTGGCGACGTGGTGACGGTATCGACCACGCCGATGGGCGATCCCCCGAACTTCGAGAGCCCTGACACCATCGCGGGGCTGTTCGATTCCTCCGGGACGCAGCTGTGCATCCAGGACGACGCGTTCAACAACGATCTCGACAGTTTCCCGACGGGCTTCGGCTCGCTCTGCCGCTACGAGATCGCGGTAGCCGGCAACTACTACGTCGGAATCACGGGGTGGAGCTCGGTTCCCTTCGACGGAAATCACTTCGAGCAGGGTATCTACTCGGTCACGGTGACGGTTTCGCTCCCCGAGCCGAGCCTGGTGCTGCAATTGGGGGCAGGTCTGCTCGGCCTGGCGATGCTCGACCGCCGGCGGCGCGCGCGGAGCCGCTCCGCGCTCGCGCTCTGCCCGCAAGACGGGGCGCCCTGGATCTTGTGCGAGATTCGAGTCTCGCTACACTATAGGGGAGCCATGCAAGAGGGGGCGGCGGACGAATCCGACCGCCCCGGTTTTTTTGGGCGATGCGCAGGGTTCGCCGACGAGCTCGAGGCGACGATTGCGCGATTGGCCTCGAGATGTGAACTGATGCGAATTTCGTTCCTGTTGGTGCTGGCGCTGGTCGTATCGACCGCGCCCGCAGCTGCCCAGCTGCTCGATGAGGAACCGTCGAACGATAGCATTTCGACGGCCACCATCCAGCTGACCCCGAGCGCCGCGGTGAACGTCGGCATCGGCCGGTTCACGCTCGAAGCGGGCGCCGGCGACATCGATTTCATCGGAGTCGGCGGCCTGTTCGCCGGCGACGTCGTGACCGTCTCGACCACGCCCCTCACCGACTCCCCGCATTTCGAAAGCCCGGATACGATCGCAGGGGTGTTCGATTCCGATGGGACCGAGCTGTGCCTCGGCGACGACGCCTTCAACAACGACCTCGACGTTCTTCCGAGGGGCTTCGGGTCGCTGTGCCGCTTCGAGCTCCCCGCCGACGGCGATTACTTCGTCGGAGTCACCGGGTGGAGTTCGGTTCCCTTCGACGGAAGCCACTTCGAAAGCGGTGAATACTCGGTTGCGGTGACCATCACGGCGCTACCGGAGCCGGGTGCGCTGCGGCAGATCGCCGCGGGGCTGCTCGCGCTGACGGCGCTCGCCACGCGCCGTCGCCGCGCAAACGACCGCTAGCCTCGAGCCGACTACAATCAGCGGCTCCGACGGCGCCGCATGTAGCGATCGTAGATCCGGTAGAGGTCGACCGCTGCGCGCAGGTAGTCGCCGGGCCCGACCTTCGAGCCCCGGACGTCCATCCACGCGTGCAGCGGGTACTCGTAGACGACGTCTCGGGCCGCGGGGCCCGAGCGCGCGCCGAGGCCGACGATCAGGCGCGCGATGATCTCGGCGTCGAAGATCCAGCGCGTGCGGAACGGCTCCTCGAACAGGCCGCGCGCGCCGTCCGCGCGAAAGAGCTTCGCGCCGCACTGCGTGTCGTAGACGCGCAGCCCGAGCACCGTCGAGATCGCGGTGGCGGCGAGGCGCCCCGCGTAGTGCCGCAGTGCGCTTCGCTCGATGTGCCGGCCCAGCAGCTGGACCCGGGCTCCCATGATCATCTCGAGCTCGGGCTGCGCGTCGAGCAGCTGCGTGAACGTCCGGATGACCTCGAGCGGCGTGGCGAGGTCCGCATCCCAGAAACCCACGTAGGTGGGCTTGCCCTCCAACGCGCGCAGGACGCCCTGGCGAACCGCCTCGGCCTTGCCCGAGTTCTGCTCCAGCGCGACCACGCGCGCGCGCTCCGCGAGCCGGCTGGCGAGCTGCTCGAGGACGCGCCGCGTGTCGTCCGCGCTCCCGTCGTCGACGAAGACGAACGAAACCTCGGGGGCCTGCGCGGAGAATCGCTCGAACGCGGACCCATCGAGCCGCGTCTCTTCATTGAAGCACGGGATGACGATCGCCGCGGTCGACATCTTGGGGTCCTCAGCTCCTCGGCTCGGGCTCGCGCCCCCCGTCCGCGCCGCGATCCTCGACGCCGCCGGAGATGGATCGGCGGTTCGCGCACGCGCGGGGCGCGGATCCCCTGCGCCTATTCACCGTCCGTCGAGGCGCGCTCTGGATCTGCGCGCGGTGCGTCCGGGACCTTCCGGGCCGAGCGGTTGGGAGGCTCTCCCACCGCTTTGCGGGCGGTCTCGCGGATCCGGACGCCGTCGACGCCGAATTGATAGTACGGCGGCGCCGCGTTCGGATTCTTCCCCACGACCTCGATGCGGAGCGTATTCTTGCGGCCGCTGAGCTGCACCTCGCCGAGTCGCAGCGGGCCGGTGGGCACGATCTCGCGCGGCGACCAGAGGTCGAACTTGCCGAGCCGGTCCTCGTTGACGAATACCGCGACGATCCCGTAGTCGGCCGCCTTGGTGAAGACGATCTCGAGCGCGTAGCGGCCCGTCTTGCGCTCGGGCAATCGCAGCTCGATCCAATCGCCGAGGGTCGTGCCGTGGGCGAACATGTGGCCGTCCTTCGACCACTTTCCGGCCCGGAATCCCGAAGAGGGCTGGAGCCAGAAGGTGAACTCGCGGCTCTTCGCGACGACCGGGAGGTCTTCGGCTTCGATCAGCCCGGTGGGTGCGGGCTTGACGGGCCCGCGGGGCCGGTGCCGCGATTCGCTGTCGCGGAGCACCGCGAGCGCGACGAGGCTGCCGAAGACGAGCAGCAGCAGCCACAGACCGGCCTCGGTCCAGTCGAGGATCCGTCCCATCCGCGCCTGGGATCCGGCGCGGCCCGTCTGCGCGCGTCGACTCTCTGCTTCGCTCATGGG
Organism: Myxococcota bacterium; assembly: GCA_041579295.1. Lineage (GTDB taxonomy): Bacteria > Myxococcota_A > UBA9160 > UBA9160 > SMWR01 > JACZVU01. The sequence goes on from JBFGGA010000226.1 coordinate 3,816, forward strand.
CGATCGCTCCCCGACTGTCGCGCCACGCGGAACACCTTGTTGCCGGCCCGATCGAAGATCAGCTCGTGGTTGCGCTCAAAGTAGCTCTCGTTCGCGCCGAAATCCCGCCGCTCGGACCGTCCGATGACCACGAAATCCACCCCGTAGCGGGCCAGCAGCGCCTCTGCGTCCTCGCTGCCGCCCAGCATCGCGCGCATGTCACGCACCACCGGCCCGTAGTCCAGGCCGTAGCTCGCGAGCCAACCGCGATAGCCGAGCAGCACCTGGCGCCCGCTCACGGACGGCACCCAATGGTGGTGATGGTCCGAGCACAGCACGAGCGACGTGGGCTCCGAAATCGCTCGAAAATCCTCGGCGAGCGCGAGCTCCTCGTGCGTCCACATGCGGTTCGCGACCCGGTCGGTGCGCGTCATGCGCAGCAGGTCGAGCGAGCCCGACGCCATCGCAAACACCAACAACGCGGCCGCCGTCACGCGCGAGATCACGGCCGGCTTCGACCAGAGGTGCGCGAGGTAGCGCGCGACGGGCGCGCAGAGCAGCAGGTGGCTCCAGGTCAGCAGCTTCGTGTTGTCCCAGGTATTGGGTTGGAAGCGCAGCAGGAAGCAGATGACGAACAGCGCCACGCCGCCCATCACGAGCGGATCCCGGTAGTAACGGAAGCGGACCAGCGAGACGGCCGCGATCGGCAGGAACACCCCCCAGTTGACCCAGAGGAAGAGCCACAGCGAGATGTCGCGCCGCTGCGCCGGATTGGCGAGCCAGCCGGGATACCACTCGACGAAGCCCCCCGCGCCGCTGCCCGCGTAGAGCAGCGCAAACAGAATTGCCGACGGAACGCCCGCGGAGGCCGCCAGGGTCGCCCACTGGGCGTAGTTCCGGCGCTCGTAGAGCAGGTAGATCGCGCACAGCAGCGCGACGGCGAGGAAGGAGTGCATGTGGGTGATCACGAGCACGGCCGGGATCGCACCGAGCGCGACGAGCTTCACACGGGGCACGCGCTCGAGGCCAGACTCGACGTAGCGCCGCAGCGCGATCAGGAACAGCAGGCCGAGCGGAACGCCGAGCAGCAGCGCGCGCTGCGGCAGGAGCTCCGACGAGACGATGTTGATCCACCAGACGTGCTGATCGGGGAAGTAGGTGTACTCGCGCGGGGGCAGCAGCAAGGTGTCCAGCG
>JBFGGA010000227.1:0-4964 GCA_041579295.1 Myxococcota bacterium
CCAGGAGATCGGAATCGGCAGGGTCGCCGACGTCGCGCGGCGCCTGGGGGTCGAGAGCGCGCTGCCCCTCGTGCCGAGCCTCGCGCTCGGCGTGGCCGACGTCTCTCCGCTCGAGATGGCGCGCGCCTACGCGACACTCGCAGGTGGCGGCGTCCGGCCGCAGGTGCACTCGATCGAAGATCTCGTGGACCCGACCGGCCGCACACTCGAGCGCCGCGAGCTGCACCACGAGCGGGTCATCGACGCCGGCACCGCGTATCTCGCGACCTCGATGCTGCAGGGGGTCGCGCATCGCGGAACCGCGGCGGGCGTTCGCTCGACGGGCATCGACGGGCCGATCGCCGCCAAGACGGGAACCAGCGACGAGGAACGCGATCTGTGGTTCATCGGCTACACGCCCGAGCTGGTCGCCGTCGTCTGGATCGGTTTCGACGAGCCGCGCAGCATCGGCCTTCCGAGCAGTCGGGGAGCGCTCCCGATCTGGCGGCGCTTCGTCGGTGAAGTGACGGGAGGGCAGATCCACGGTCGCTTTCCGCGCCCGCAGAGCGTCGTCAGCGCGGACGTCGACCCTTTGACGGGCGCGCGCGCGCTGCGGGGCTGCCCCGATCGCCGGCGCGAGCTGTTTCTCGAGGGGACGTTGCCCGAGGAGACCTGCCCGAGCGGAGCCGCCTGGGATCGGGACGGACACCGTCCGACCCACGAGCGCTTCTTCGAGTGGTTGAGGGAGCACCTTTGAGTCGGGGCGCCTTCGCGTTGCGTTCGCTCGTCGCCGCGCTTGCGACCGCGTGCGCGTGCGCGGCGCTGCTCGTCGGCTGTGCGGCGCCGCCGCGCGCCCCGAAGGACGGGGCGCTGCGGATCTCGCAGATCGACCGGCGCGGCGACGCGCGTCGGCAGGCCTCGACGCGCCTCGTGGTGGAGGGGCTGGAGGCCGAGCTGGCCTCGGCCCAGCCGCGCGCGCTGAGTCGTTATCAGCGCGCGATCCAGATCGACCCCAGCAATCCCTTCGCGTACCTCGCGCTCGCCCGCTACTACGCGGCGATCGCCGATCCCGGGCGCACGCTCCAGCACCTGGATCGCGCGCAGTCGTTGCTCGACCCCGATGGCGATCTCTACCCGAGCACCGAGCCCCATCTGCTGGGGCTGCGCGGCTGGGCGCTCGCGGCGGCGGGCCGGCCGGCGGACGCGGGGCCGCTGCTCGCGGCGGCCGCCCGACTCGCGCCCTCGGTGTGGGCCGACGGTCGCCTCGACGCGGGGGAGCTGCGATAGCCCCGCCGGGGGTCGTGTGATAGCGTGCCCGGCCTCATGACGCCGAAGCTACGCGTCGCGGTCAGTGCGTTCGTCATCGTGCTGATCCTCGACCTGGCCAGCAAGATCGCGATCGACACCCACCTCGGCTACGCGGACCGGATTCCCGTCATCCCGGGGTTCTTCTACCTGACCCACGTCCGCAACACCGGCGCCGCCTTCGGTCTGTTCGCCGACGCGCCGCAGGTCTACCGCCTCGGCTTCTTCATTTCCGTGTCGCTGGTCGCCGTCGGGATCATCATCACATTCTATCGAAAGCTCTCCCCCGGGGATCGGCTCGCGGCGCTCGCACTGGGCCTGATTCTCGGCGGCGCGATCGGGAACCTGATCGACCGGATCTTCCGACAGGAAGTCGTCGACTTCCTGCACTTTCGGCTCTGGCGCGGCTACTCGTGGCCCGACTTCAACGTCGCGGACTCCGCGATCGTGGTCGGGGTCGCACTTCTCGTATTGGAGCTGCTCGCGAGCGAAGGCGAGCAGCGCGCGGCGGCGGGCGACGGAGAGTCGGGCCCATGAGGTCGGGTCGAAATTCTTCATCCGCTGGGTTTTCCCCCGATCGATTGAAATTGCGTTCGCCGTCGGCCGAGTCGAAAGCTAAGATCCACACCGCATTGCGACGGTGAAAAAAAGTCCACCGCGGGGTGGAGAAATTTCGTTGACAAGCGTCCCGCACCTGAGATAGAAGGCGATCTGGCTACGAACGGAAGTGCTCACTCTGCGTTGGTTTGGATGCTATCGCCGTCGCCGGTCGTGACCGCAGACCCGCAATCGTCGGGCTTGCGGTCCAGGAGCCAGGGCACCGGAAGTACAGTCAGTCGGTGGCAGTCGAAGAGTTGCGGTGCGCGACGATCCTCCCCCACCCGTCGCGGGCATCGCACCGGCGTGGCGCAGTCGGGATTGTCAGCGATGATGGTTGGTCGTCGTGGGGGCCGAGGGGCACATACCCATGCCGCCGAAGAAGTCGAAGGGCGATTACGTCATTCAAACCGTCAGCCATGCGCTTCGCCTGTTCGAGGAGTTCCGCACGCGAGACGAGCTGGGTGTCACCGAGCTTTCGCGACGGTTAAATCTCCATAAGAACAATGTATTTCGCTTGCTCGCGACTCTCGAACAGCGGGGCTACATCGAGCAGAGTTCGGCCAACGAGCGCTATCGGCTGGGCGCGAAGTGCCTCGAGCTCGGCGAGACCTTCTGCCGGAGCCACTCGCTGCTCGAGCAGGCGCGGCCGGTGCTGCGAGGCCTCTCCGAGGCGGTCGGCGAAACCGTCCACCTCGCGCAGCTGAGCGGCTTCGAAGTCATCCACGTCGACGCCCACGTCTACCATCAACCCATCCTCACCCCGTCCCGGGTCGGCCAGCGCCTCCCGATCCACTGCACGGCGCTCGGCAAGGTGCTGCTCGGCCTCGCGCCCGAGCGCTTCCGCGAGGCCTTCGACGAGGCGTTGGCGACTGGCCGGGCGTTGGTCCGGCGGACGCGCGCCACGATCGTCGATCGGACCAAGCTCTTCGAGCACGTCCGCACGGTCGCGGGCCAGGGCTACGCGCTCGACGTGGAGGAGTGCGACGAGGGTCTGAGCTGTGCGGGCGTGCCGATCTACGACCGCACGGGCGTGGCGGTCGCCGCGATGTCGGTCTCCGGCCCCTCGTTCCGTCTCGGGGTCGACGCACTCCTCGGCGACGTCGTTCCCCGAGCGCTCGAGTCGGCCGAGCGCATCTCGCGCGCGCTCGGCTACGCGCCGGGCTGATCGGCCCGATTCCGGCCCGATCCCAGCTCGACTTGCGATGGCCGTGTCGGACCGGCCGGGAGCGGTGTAGATTGCCTCTACGGAGGCCCCCATGCACTTCGAGCTGAGCGACGAGCAACTCGCACTCCAGGAGGCGGCGCGTCGGTACGCGAGAGACGAGATCGCGCCCGTCGCCGCGCGATACGATCAATCCGGAGAGTTTCCGCGCGAGATCATCCGCAAGGCGTGGGAGCTCGGCTTCGCGAGCGCCGCCATCCCGACCGAATACGGTGGAATCGGCCTCTCCTCCCTCGACATCTGCCTGGTGACCGAGGAGGTCGCGTGGGCGTGCGCGGGCTTCGCCACGTCGATCACCTGCAACGACCTCGGCCTGATGCCGATCGTGATCGCGGGCAGCGACGAGCAGAAGAAGGAGTGGCTAACCCATTGTGCGAGCGAATTTTCGCTGATCTCCTTCTGCCTCTCCGAGCCCGAGGCGGGCTCGGATGTCGCGGGCCTTCAGCTGCTCGCCGAGAAGGACGGCGGGGATTACGTGCTCAACGGGACCAAGTGCTGGATCACCAACGGCGGTGAGGCAGATCTCTACACCGTCTTCGCAACCCTCGACCGCAGCACGCGCCACCAGGGGATCTGCGCGTTCATCGTGCCCGCGGAACTGCCGGGAATCTCCCTCGGCAAGAAGGAGGACAAGCTCGGCCAGCGCGCGAGCGACACCCGCTCCATTCACTTCGACGGCGTTCGCGTTGCGGAGAGCCAGCGGCTCGGCGCCGAGGGAGAGGGCTTCAAGATCGCGATGCGGACCCTCGACCGGACGCGCCCGCCAATCGGCGCGCTCGCCACCGGAATCGCGCAGCGCGCCCTCGACGAGTCCGCCGCCTACGCGCTGGAGCGCAAGGCCTTCGGCTCGCCGGTCGGCGGTTTCCAGGCCATCCAGTTCATGCTGGCGGACATGGCCAAGGACATCGAGGCGGCGCGCCTGCTGACCCTCCAGAGCGCCTGGCTGGTCGATCAGGGGCGGCGGGCCGCCAAGTACTCGTCGATCGCCAAGTGCTTCGCGACGGACGCCGCGATGCGGATCGCGATCGACGCGGTCCAGATCTTCGGCGGCAACGGCTACACGAAGGAATACCCGGTCGAGAAGCTGATGCGCGATGCGAAGCTGATGCAGATCTACGAGGGCACGAACCAGATCCAGCGCCTCGTGATCGCCCGCGAGATCCTGCGCAACTGACGCAACGCCGCCAGATTGCAGGCGATTTCGCGCTCAGCGGGGCCTGGGCGGATCTGATAGACTCCGCTGCCGGCAACGCGCGGCCCCCGTCGGGCGGGCCCGAGCGCCGATCCCCGGATCCGAGAGTCGAGCGGAATGTCGATCGAAGAGAAGATCAAGAAACTCGAGGAGATGAACCAGGCCGCGCGCCAGGGCGGCGGCGAGGAGCGGATCCGGCGCCAGCACGACGCCGGCAAGCTCACCGCCCGCGAGCGGATCGACAAGCTCTTCGATCCGGGGACCTTCGTCGAGATCGACGCGTTCGTGACCCACCGCTGCACCGACTTCGGCATGCAGGAGAACAAGACGCTCGGCGATGGCGTGGTGACGGGCTACGGCCGCATTGCGGGCCGGCAGGTCTTCGTGTTCTCACAGGATTTTACGGTGTTCGGCGGGAGCCTTTCGGGCGCGTTCGCGGAAAAGGTCTGTAAGGTGATGGATCTCGCTGCAAACGTCGGAGCGCCCGTGGTCGGGCTCAACGACGGCGCGGGTGCGCGCATCCAGGAGGGCGTGGTCTCGCTCGGCGGCTACGGAGAGGTCTTCCTGCGCAACGTGCGTTCGTCCGGGGTGATTCCGCAGATCTCGGCAATCGTCGGGCCGTGCGCGGGCGGCGCCGTCTACTCGCCCGCGATGACCGACTTCATC
>JBFGGA010000228.1:0-4959 GCA_041579295.1 Myxococcota bacterium
CTAGGAGCCTGACCCAAGACTGGCGTGGGAAGGCCGGGCGTCGAGACGCGCCGCTGGCAAGGCGCGCGACCGAGCCATAGCAGCGCTACGGCGCAGGAAGCGCAACGCAGCCAGCGGCGATGGATCGGCGCCCGACCGTCGCGCCAGTCTTGGGTCAGGCTCCTAGCGGTTGCCCCGCACCGCGCCGAGGTTGACGATCAGCTGGCCGTCCTGGGCGAGCGCGGCGCGGGCCTGGTTGATCCAGCTGCTCAGGTAGGCCTGCTGCTTCTGGCTCGCGAGCGCGACGCGCTCCTGCTCGATGGCGGCCTCGAGCGCGGCTTCGTCGGGCGCGAAGCGCTCCGCGACCTGGATCAGCACCATCGATCCGTCGACCTCGAAGACGCGATCGGAGGGCTCGCCGGGCTCCATCTGGAACGCGGCGGCCATCACGGCCGGGCTCGATCCGAGCTCCGGGATGTAGCCGTCGGCGCGCCGCTGCAGCCGGCCGCTGCGCTGCAGCGCGAGGTCCTCCGCGGCCGCGGCGTCCCCGAGCGCGGCGCCGCCGCGCACGGCCTGCGCGATCCGGTCCGCGATCGCCCGGCTGGCGGTGCGCGCGACCTCCCGGCCCATCATCTCCGCGGCGATCTCTGCTCGGACGTCCTCGAAGCTGCGCTGCTGGGCCTCGCGGCGCTCCTCCACGCGGAGGATGTGATAGCCGAACTCGCTGCGGACGAGCTCTCCGACCGTCCCGGGCTCGCGCGAGAACGCCGCGTCTTCGAACTCGCTGACCATCTGGCCGCGCGCGAAGAACCCGAGGTCACCGCCGGTGGCCGCCGATCCGGGGTCTTCGCTCAGCTCGCGCGCGAGCTGGGCGAAGTCCTCGCCCGCGCGGGCCCGCTCGAGGATCTGCTCGGCGCGCCGCCGGACCTCCTGGGCCTCCTCGCTGCCGGCACCCGCGCCGAGCGACAGCAGGATGTGACGCGCGCGCACCTGTTCCGGCAGGTTGTAGAGGCCCGACCGCTGCTCGTAGACCTCGCGGATCTCGTCCTCCTGGCTCGCGAGGAAGGCCTCGAGGGCCTCCGGGTCGGGCTCGAAGTCCGCCGCGGGGCCGCGCTCGCCGATCTTCACGAAGTCGACCTCCAGCTGCTCCATGCGCTGCAGGGCCGCCTGCCGCGCCTCGCCCTCGGATACCTCGGTGAGCTGGGTCAGCGTGCGCACGAACTTGTGGACCAGCATCGCGGCGCGCTGCTCGTCGATGAAGCTTCGCTGGTTGCCGAACTCCCACTCCACCCAGGATTTGAACTGCTCGGGGTCGAACAGGCCGTCTGCGCCGCTGAAGTACGGCCAGGCGCTGATCGAGCGCTCGATCTCGCTCTTCGCGACCACCATCCCGAGCGCGCTGGCCTCCCGGCTGAGGATCGCTCCCTCGATCAGCGACTGGACGGCGAGCTGGTCGAGGGTGTCGCTCAGCGCGCGGGCGTCGAACTGATCGCCGAACTGCTCCTGGAGCATGGACTCGCGCCGCGCGCGCTCGCGCCCGAATTCCGGCAACCCGTAGCTCTGCTCTCCGACCACCACCACGCTGCCCGGAGAGCGCTGAGCCGAGCCGCCCCCGACGCCGAGGTAGAAGACCATGCCCGCGCCCACGGCGACCACGAAGAATCCGGTGATCCAGCGCTGGCCGTGCCTGAGGACTCCGAGCATGGTGATTTTCCCCCGATTTCGGGCCGCGCTCGCGGACTCAGCTCCGAGCGGCTTTGGTCGATGAGTGAGTCCAGCGGCGGGTCGAGGCTAAGCGCGGGCGCGCCGGCCAGCAAGTGCCGCGCGAGGCGAGGTTTTTTGCTTGTACGCGAAGTGTCGCGCTGGTACTCTGAAGGGGCGCTTTGGCGGCCGGAAACGCCCTGTGAATCCAGACACTTAGCGACACGGTAGGGCCCGCCGCAAAACGCAGTTGCAGGAGCGCGACGTGATCCTCGACCCCATTCTCGGTTGGTTCTCCAACGACCTCGCCATCGACCTCGGAACCGCGAACACCGTGGTGTACGCGAAGGGCAAGGGCATCGTCGTCTCGGAGCCGAGCGTCGTCGCGGTCGTGCGCGACTCGCGCGGCGTCGACAAGGTTCGCGCCGTCGGCAAAGAGGCCAAGGAGATGCTCGGCCGCACGCCGGGCAACATCGTCGCGATCCGCCCGATGAAAGACGGCGTGATCGCGGACTTCGAGATCACCGAGGCGATGCTTCGCTACTTCATCATGAAGGTGCACGACCGCAAGCGCCTGGTCCGACCGCGCATCGTGATCGCCGTGCCGTCGGGAATCACCGAGGTCGAGAAGCGCGCGGTGCGCGAATCCGCGATGTCGGCGGGTGCGCGCGAGGTCTACCTGATCGAGGAGCCGATGGCCGCCGCGATCGGCGCCGGTCTGCCGGTCACGGAACCCTCCGGCAACATGATCATCGACATCGGGGGCGGCACGACGGAGGTCGCCGTGATCTCGCTCTCGGGAATCGTCTACGCGAACTCGACGCGCGTCGGCGGCGACAAGATGGACGAGGCGATCATCAACTACGTCAAGCGCCGGTACAACCTGCTGATCGGTGAGCGCACCGCCGAGCTGATCAAGATCTCGATCGGCACCGCGTACGCCGACGACGACGTCCGCTCGATGGAGGTCAAGGGGCGAGACCTCGTGGCGGGGGTTCCGAAGACGCTCGAGCTCAAGTCCGAGGAGGTGCGCGAGGCGCTCTCGGAGCCCGTCAACGCGGTGGTCGAGAGCGTCAAGATCGCGCTCGAGCGCACGCCGCCCGAGCTCGCCGCGGACATCGTCGACAAGGGAATCGTTTTGGTCGGGGGCGGGTCGCTGCTCCGCAACCTCGACGTTCTACTCCGGGAGTCCACGGGGCTGCCGGTGATGCTGGCGGAAGACCCCCTGACCGCCGTTGCGATCGGGACCGGGCGCACCCTGGACGAGATCCCGCTGCTCAAAGAAGTGGCGATCCGCTCGTAGACCCGGTCGCCGCGCCGCGCGCGGGGTGGGGCCATGGCCGAATTTCGCAACCGAAAGTCCGTGACCGCTCTGGTGGTCGCCCTGGTGGCCTTCTCGGTCGTCGCGATGGTCGTCGACCGCCGTTCGGCGCCCGGTGGCCCGGACCGCGAGCTCTCGGGCTGGACCGACGCGATCCTCGACATCGCCGCGCCGGTCCAGCAGATGATCGCCTTTCCGTTCGACCTCACCCGGGAGGCCTGGCGACACTACGCCTCGCTGCTCGCCGCGAGCGACACCAACACGGCGCTGCGCGCGCGGCTCGTCGCGCTCGAGGAGGAGAACCTCCAGCTGCGCGAGGCGCTGATCGCGAGCGGCCGGCTCGCGCGCATCGCCGAGATTCGCGCGGACTTCGAGGTCCCGATGCTCCCGTCGGCGCTCGTCGGCGTCGACCCCTCTCCGTGGTTTCGCTCGGTGCTCGTCGATCGCGGGCGCGAGCACGGCGTGCGCTCCGGCATGCCGGTCATCTCGGAGCACGGGCTCGTGGGCCTGGTGACCGCGACATCGGCGCGCGCCGCGAAGGCGATGCTCGTGCTGGATCGCCAGAGCGCCGTCGACGGGATCATCCAGCGCAGCCGCTCGCGCGGGATCGTGCGGGGCCGGGGCACCAGCGAGATGGATTTCGAGTTCGTCGCGCGCGGCAGCGACGTGCGCGTCGGCGACGTCGTGATCAGCTCGGGGCTCGGCGGTGTCTACCCCAAGGGCATCCGCATCGGCGAGGTGGCGTCGGTGTCGGACCCCGGATCCGCACTGATGCAGAGCGCGACGCTGGTTCCGGCGGTCGACTTCGGTCGGCTCGAGCAGGTCTTCGTGATGCTGCGACGGGGCCCCACGATGGAGATGCTCTACGCGAGCGAGGGGGAGGGACTGCTCGCCGAGACGGCGTCGGAGAGGTCCGGACCTTGAAGCGCGCGCTCGCTCTGCTGGCGATCGGCGCGCTCGCACCGATGATCCAGGGCGCCATGGGCACGTTCATTCCGCTCCACTACTGCCCCGATCTCGGCCTGCTGCTGGTCGTCGGGCTCGGCCTGTGTTGGCGCAGCACCGCGGGCGGCCTGGTGCTCTCGGCGATGCTGGGCTTCGTCGCGGATCTGCTGTCGGGCTCGCTGCTCGGGCAGCACATGCTGCTGCGTATCTTCGCGTTCGGCGCGGCGCGCGCCTGCAGCCGGCAGCTGAATCTCCGCGGCGTGATCCCGCGGGCGATCTTCGTCTCGGCGCTGAGCGCTGTCAGCGCTCTGGGAACCGGCGCGCTGACGGCCTTCTTCGGGGCGGGCCCGGGCGTCGACGCGCAGATGCTGCGCGAGCTCGTCCCGCACGCGCTGATCAACGGCGCGTTCGCGCCGCTCGGCGTGTGGTTCGTCGAGCGCATCGCAAACTGGCTCAGCGAAGCCGAAGCCGGGCAGCAGCTCCTGGCGCTTCGGCCGCGCAGTCGCCTCAGCTGATGCCGATCGACGAGGCCGGAGTCGGGCGTCTCGCCACCGGGGTCGATCCCTCGATCGTCAACCGGTTGGTGTTCATCGCCGTCCTGATCGTCTTGACCTTCGCGGTCTTCGTGCTGCGCCTGTTCCAGCTGCAGGTGATCGAGGGCGAGGACCTGGGCAACCGCGCGCGGCGCAATTCGGTTCGGACCGTTCGCCTGGAGGCGCCGCGCGGCGACATCCTCGACCGCTTCGGGCGCGAGCTCGCCACCACCCGCCCCGCATTCGGCGTGCACGTGATGCCCGCCGAGCTGCGAGAGCGGGCGCTGACGCTCGCGGCGCTCGGCAGCCTGCTCGATCGGGATCCCGGGGAGCTCTCCGAACGCGTCGGAGCGCCCCGGGGCCGCGCGCGCTTCCAGCCCGTGCCGATCGACCGGGACCTCACCTACGACTCCCGCAGCCGGATCGAATCCCACCTCTACGCGCTGCCGGGCGTGTTCACCGACGTGGCGCCGCGGCGCC
>JBFGGA010000229.1:0-4879 GCA_041579295.1 Myxococcota bacterium
ACGATCTGCTGTTGGGCGAATTGCGGATCCCGCGCGAGATGCTTCCCGAGGTGCGCGACAGCAGCGGGAACTTCGGGGTCGCGGAAGCCGAGTGGTTGGGCGCCGAAATTCCGATCGCGGGGATCGCGGGCGACCAGCAGGCGGCGCTGTTCGGGCAGGGCTGCACGGCGCCCGGCCTCGCGAAGAACACCTACGGGACCGGCTGTTTCCTGCTGATGAACACCGGCGCGGAGGCGCATGCCTCGCGCAGTGGCCTGCTCACCACGATCGCGTGGTCGATCGGCGGCCGGGTCGAATACGCGCTCGAGGGCAGCGTGTTCGTCGCCGGAGCCGCCATCCAGTGGCTGCGCGACGGGCTCGGCCTGATCCGAGACGCGGGCGATTCGCAGGCCGCCGCGCAGGCCGTCGCGGATACCGGCGGCGTCTACCTGGTGCCCGCCTTCGTCGGGCTCGGCGCGCCCTACTGGGACCAGCGCGCCCGCGGGGCGATCGTCGGCCTGACCCGCGGCACGACGCGCGATCACATCGTGCGCGCGGCCTTGGAGTCGATCGCGTATCAGACCCGGGACGTCGTGGACTGCGTTCGCGCGGATTCCGGCCTCGCGCTCGACGCGCTGCGCGTCGACGGCGGCGCCGCGCGCAACGACTTCCTGATGCAATTCCAGGCCGACATCCTCGGTGTGCGCGTCGAGCGGCCTCCCCTGCTCGAGGTGACCGCGCTCGGCGCGGCGCTGCTCGCGGGGCTCGGCGTGGGGTTCTGGTCGGATCGCGCGGAGCTCGAGGCGCCCGGCGAGCGCGCGAAGGTCTTCGAGCCGCAGCTCCCCGCCGAGCGACGCGAGGCGCTCTACGCGGGCTGGAAGCGCGCCGTCGAGCGCTCGCGAGATTGGGAAGAGGTCTAGCGTTGGAGCGGCCCGAGCGACCGCTGGTCATCGCGCACCGGGGAGCCTCGGGCCAGCGCCCGGAGAACACGCTGTCCGCGTTCCAGCTGGCCGTCGAGCAGCGCGCCGACATGATCGAGGTCGATCTCCACCTCTCGCGCGACGACGCGATCGTGGTTCGCCACGACGAGGACCTCGCGAGCCTGGGCGTCGCGCGCGAGATCCGGGCCGCGGAGCTCGCGGAGATCCGCCGCCTGGACGCGGGAGACGGCGAGCGGATCCCGACGCTCGACGAGGTGCTCGACCGCTTCGGATCGAAGATCGCGTTCAACCTCGAGCTCAAGACCGGATCGCAGGGCGCGTATCCGGGGCTCGAGGCGGCCGCGCTCCACGCCGTCGAGGCTCGCGGCCTGCTCGCATCGACGCTGTTCTCGTCGTTTTGCGACGGCGTGCTCGGTCGGCTGCGCGCGCTCTCTCGCCGCGCGCGGTTGGCGGTGCTGGTCTCCGCGCGACGGCCGCTGGGTCCGATCGAACGGGCCCGGGCGGTGGGCGCCGAGGCGCTCAACCCCTGGTTCGGCCTCGCGAGCGCGCCCTGGGTCGAGGCCGCGCACACCGCGCGGCTCGCCGTGTATCCGTACACGGTCGACGCGCCTGCGGACGTGCGCAGCTGCCTCGAAGCCGGCGTCGACGGAATCTTCACCAACTTCCCCGATCGACTCCGCGAGCTGCTGGAGACATCGCGCCCGGGACACCCGCCGTCGTTTGACTGATCGCAACACAGTTTGATCGGCGGCCCGACGCCGCCGGGATCGAGCGCGGCGTCGTTCGACCATCGCTTGACGTATTCCGTGCTTACTCGGTAGGATCGCGACACAACGGGGGGCTCCTCATTTCCAGGGCGACTTCGAAATCCGTCGACTTCGACCGACTCGAGCGCGCGATCCGCGCGCTGGTCGAGTCGCACGATCGCCTCCGCCGGGAAAATGCCGGGTTGCGCAGCGCGCTCGCAGAAGGCGGCCAGCGCATCCGCAGCCTCGACGCGGAGTTGATCGCCGCGAACCAGCGCAGACAGGACGCCTACAAGCGGATCGACGAGCTGATCGCGCACCTCGACCAGCTCGACGAGCAACTGCTGGGGGCCGGCGAGTAGTGTCCGCCAAACCGGTGGTCGCGGTCACCATCCGGGGCCAGGAGTTCCGGATCCGGACCGACGACGACGAGGCTTCGCTCCAGCGGGTCGCTCGCTACCTCGACGATACGATGGCCACGGTCGAGCGGAAGACCGGCACCGTCGACTCCCTGCAGCTGGCCCTGCTGTCGGCGCTGAATCTCGCGCGCGAGCTCGTCGAGCTCCGCGAGCGCGGGGACGCGCGCGCCCCGACCGCTGCCGGCATCGATCCGGAGCGCCTCGAGTCGTTGATCGAGCTCGCGGAGTCGGCCGTCGAAGCGCAGGCGGTCGGGCACTAGCGCCGCGCGCGCTCTATGGTGGGGCGATGTCCTCCCGGCTCATCGACGCCAAGCGCCGACTGCGCGATCGGATGTTGCGGCTGCGCCGCGGGGTCGCGCCCGCGGAGGCCGCGCGGGCCGGGCGCGAGGCCGCGAGCGCGCTGATCGATCTGGCGCTGGTGAGTCGGGCCGCGCGGATCGCCCTCTACGCGGCGCTGCCCGGCGAGCTGCCCACGCGGCCGCTGTTCGACGCGGTCGTCGAGCGCAAGGGCGCGGCGCTGCTGCCGCGCGTCGTGGAGCCGCTCGGGCTCGAATTCTGCGCCGTCGAGCGCTGGGAGGAGCTTCGCCCGGGATCGTTCGGCGTGCTGGAGCCCGCGCGGGGCGGGAGCGCGGTCCGCCCGACGACCGGCGACCTGGTGGTGGTGCCGGGGGTCGCCTTCGACGAAGCCGGTTACCGTCTCGGCCACGGGAAGGGCTACTACGATCGCGCATTCGCAGCCGAGCTCGGCGACGCTCCGACGCTCGTGGGGTTCGGTTACGAGTTCCAGATCGTCGACTCCGTTCCCCACGACCACAGGGATCGCCGGATGGACGCCATCGTGACCGACCGAAAGATTCGGGATTGTTCGGGATGCCTGCGATGAGTGACGAGAAGCTCGCCCGCGAAGCGGCCCGGCAGCTCGACGCGATGCGAGAGGGCGCGGTGGCCTTTCACGGCGAAGAGGAGCTGCGGCCGCGGTTGATCGCCGCGCTCAAGGAGCGGCGTCCGCTGCGCGTCAAGCTCGGGATGGATCCCTCGGCGCCCGACCTCCACATCGGCCACACGGTCGTCCTGAACAAGCTCCGCAGGATCCAGGAGCTCGGCCACACGCCGATCTTCCTGGTCGGGGATTTCACCGCGCGCATCGGCGATCCGTCCGGGAAGAACAAGACGCGGCCCGCGCTGGACGCCGACACCGTGGAGCGCAACGCGCAGACCTACGTCGAGCAGGTCGGGCGGATCCTCGACGTCGAAGACGCGGAGGTGCGGTTCAACAGCGAGTGGATGGGGGAGTTCTCCTCGGCGGACCTCGTGCGGCTTTGCTCGCATTACACGGTCGCGCGTCTGCTGGAGCGCGACGACTTCGCGAAGCGCTACGCGGCCAACGAGCCGATCTCCGTCCACGAGTTCCTCTACCCCTTCGTCCAGGCCTACGACTCGGTGGTGCTGCGCGCCGACGTCGAGCTCGGAGGCACGGACCAGACCTTCAATCTGCTGATGGGGCGCGAGATCCAGCGCGACTACGGCCAGCCGGCCCAGGCGGTCATCACGCACCCGCTGCTCGTCGGCAGCGACGGGGCGAAGATGTCCAAGAGCCTCGACAACGGGATCGGCATTGCGGACCCACCCGACGAGATGTTCGGCAAGGTGATGAGCATCTCCGACGCGCTGATGCTCGAGTACTACGACCTGCTTCACGACGGCCGCTGGGAGGCGCTCGAACCCCTCCGCGAGGCGCTCGGGCGGGGCGCGGGCGACCCGATGGCGTTCAAGCTCGCGCTGGCCGGGGCGCTCGTGGAGCGATTCTCGGGGGCCGAGGCCGCCCGCGAGGCCGCGGACCACTTTCGAAGCGTCGTTCGCGAGAAGCGGACCCCCAGGGATCTCGAAGAGGTGCGCTGCGAGATCGGTCGCGACGCGCAGATCGGCCTGCTCGAGCTGCTGGAACGCCTGGAGCTGGTCGTCTCCCGCAGCGAGGCGCGGCGGCTGGTGGTCCAGAAGGCGGTGCGCGTCGACGGCGAGGTCATCGCCGACCCCGCGCTGCGGCTGTCGGCCGGCGCCTATCTGTTGAAGGTCGGCAAGCGGCGCTTCGCCCGGGTGCGGCTGATCTGACCGCCCCCGTGGGGTGCGGATCGCTCGAAGCCCTTGACCGCCGTCGCGCCGCGACGTAAATTCTCTGTCCGGCAAGTTTTTGTAGGCACCTCGGGCAGTTGCGTCGGTCCCAGGTGCTTTTTTGTCTGCGATGCTCGCAACAGGCAGGCGCGGACTTCTGCGGCTCTTTGAAAACTGAATAGCGTGCGGTCCATCGGGTTCGGAAAGCCCGATTGGATGGTTGGAGCAACAATTTTCCGCAACAACGGCATCCCCGATACCCTCGTGTCTGGGGTGCCGGGCAATTCCGAACAGTTCGATGTGTGATACGCAAGTGCACACATCGGAGTACGGTTCAAACTGGAGAGTTTGATCCTGGCTCAGAACGAACGCTGGCGGCGTGCCTAAGACATGCAAGTCGAACGGTAAGGCCGGTTACTCTTCGGAGTGACTGGCACACGAGTGGCGCACGGGTGAGTAACGCGTGGGTAATCTGCCTTCGGGTTTGGGACAACTCCGGGAAACTGGAGCTAATACCGAATAAGACCACGAGGTCCTTGGACCTCGCGGAAAAAGATGGCCTCTTCTTGAAAGCCATCGCCGGTTGATGAGCCCGCGTCCCATTAGCTTGTTGGTGAGGTAAAGGCTCACCAAGGCATCGATGGGTAGCTGGTCTGAGAGGATGATCAGCCACACTGGAACTGAG
>JBFGGA010000230.1:0-4873 GCA_041579295.1 Myxococcota bacterium
ACGGCGCCGATCGCGCCACCCCCGCAACCGACTGGGCCCCCGCCAGTGCCGAGTCGCGCGCCACCCCCGCGGGAACGGCGCCGATCGCGCCTCCACCGCAAACGACTGGGCCCCCGCCAGTGCCGAGTCGCGCGCCACCACCGCGGGAACTGCGCGGGCTAGTAGATCTCTTCGAGAACCACCGTGTCTTCGCGATACTCGGGGCGCCGGCCGAAGAACTCGACGGACCGCTCCCCGCGGATGTGGCTCGGCGTGATCACGTAGTCGCCGCGCACCGCGGGAGAGATCACCGCCGTCATCACGTCGGTATCCCCACCCGAGAGCGCCCACGCGAACCCCCCGAACACCACGCCCAGCACCGAATAGACGATCTTGACCGGGCCGTAGATCAGCGACGAGACGGCCGCGGCCGCGCCCGTCCCCGCTTCGACCGCTCCGGTGTCCGCGCGAACCGGGGCCGCCTGTAGTGCGATGACCAGCGCGCCCACCGTCGCGGCTGCGCGCAATGCGTTGAGTCGAATCACGATATCCCCTCTCGATTGGCGATCCCCATCGGGATCGCTCGCCGGCGCGAAGCCTCCATCAGCGCCCTGCCCGCTCCGCGTCGCCCCTCCGTGATGATGCCGCCGGGATCGCCCACGTCAACCCGGAAGCGAGGACCCGCCCGGCGCTCCGGGCCCTCCCCGGCATATTCGACCGCGCACCCGCGACCGGCTGACCCCCGTCAGAAGCGCTTCTCGGTATCGAGGAGAATCGTCACGGGTCCCGTGTTCACCAGCGAAACCTCCATCGCGGCTTGGAACCGACCGGTCACCACCGGCACGCCGAAGCCGCGCGCCGCTTCCGCGACCGCCTCGATCAGCGGCGCTGCGCGCTCGGCCGGGCAAGCTGCCACGAAGGATGGACGTCTGCCGTGACGGGCGTCACCGTAGAGCGTGAACTGCGAGACGATACCCAGGGTTCCGCCCGTGTCGAGCAGCGAGCGGTTCATCCGATCGCGCTCGTCGGCGAAGATTCGCAGGTGGACCATCCGCTGGGCGAGCGCCGCCGCGGATGCCTCGGTATCCGCCTGTCCCACCCCGACCAGCGCGAGCAGGCCCTCGCCCATCTCGCACGCGACGTCGTTTGCAACCGAGACGCGCGCGCTGCGGACCCGCTGTACGACCGCGCGCACCTATAGCGTTTCCTGCTCGGCGAAGCGGCCTTCGTAGCGCGCCTCGCCCTCGGTGCGCATCAGCACGAGCTGACAGAGCCGAACGCCCGCGTGAATTCGCAGCGGGCGATTGCCGACGTTGCTCATCTCGAGCACCTGGCGGTTTGCGACGCCGGGTTGTACGAAGGCCGACGTCACGTGGATCATCAGGCCGAGCCTCGCGAAACGACTCCTGCCTTCGAGAAAGCCGCAGAGATCGCCCGGCAGCTGGATCCGCTCGCGCGTGATGCCGTGGATCGTGCAGCCGGGCTCGAGCACGTAGGGCTCGGCGAGCGCGTGGACGCGCGTGTGATCGCGATAGTCCGCCTCCTCGCGAAGGTCGATCGGGCCATCGCGCGACTCGAAGACGCGAATCTCTTCGCCCAGCGTGAGGTCGATCGACGCGGCGCCGAGCTGCTCGGGGAGGAACGGGTCGATCTTCAGCCGACCGGATGCGATCTCCGCCAGGATTGCGTCGCGGGTGAGCACGGGCATCGGGCAGGCGATGGTACCCTACCCGCCGTGGCGCACCCGTACTTCGATCTTCCAACTCCGATCTCGATCGCGCATCGCGGCTGCGCGGGCGAGGCGCCCGAGAACACGATCGTCGCGTTCGAGCGCGCGCTCGAGCAGGGCGCCGCGGTGCTCGAAAGCGACGTGCACGCAAGCCGCGACGGCGTGCCGATCCTGATCCACGACGCGACCGTCGACCGCGTGACGGAGGCCTCGGGGCGCGTCGCCGATCTCACCGCGGACGAACTGCGGCGCTTCGACGCGGGCTACCGCTTCAGCGCCGACGGCGGGCGCTCGCATCCGTATCGGGGCCGGGGCGTGCGGATTCCGAGCCTCGAAGAGGCGTTCGCGAAGTTCCCGGGAACCCGCTTCAACCTGGAGATCAAGGCGCCCTCCCGCGGGCTCGTCGAAGCGACGCTCGATCTCGTCACCGCGCATGGCCGGGAGCCGATCACGCTGATGACCGCGGGAGACGAGGGCATCATGGAGCGGCTTCGCGTGCGCCTCGGCGATCTCGCGAACCCGATCGCCCAGGGCGCGAGCGAGCGCGACATCCGCGATTTCTTGAGCTGCGCGACGTCCGGAACCAGGCCCCCGCCGGGCCCGATGGCCCTGCAGATCCCGCCGGAGTTCGGCGGCCGACCGCTCGTCGACGCGGCGCTGATCGAGTTCGCGCACGCCTGGGGCGTCCGGGTGGACGTGTGGACGATCAACGATCCGGCCGAGATGCGGCGCCTGCTCGCGCTCGGCGCGGACGGCATCATCACCGATTTCCCGGGACGACTCGCACGGGTCATCGGCGACTGGCGCGGCGACGCGTAGGCGCATGCCGGGACGTTCGCCGCCGTCCGAGCTGTTCCTCGGCCAGCTCGACCGGATCCGGGCCGCGGCCGAGCTGGGCGCGGTGGTCGACCTCGCGTGCGGGCGCGGGCGACACGCGCTCGCCGCGGCCGAGGCGGGCATTCCGGTGATCGGCATCGATCGCAACCGCGCCCACCTCGCCGCGCTGCGCGAGGCCGCCGCGCGGCGCGGGCTCGCGGTCGAGACGATCCTCGCAGACATCGAGAATCCGGCCGAGATTCCGCTGCGAAGCGGTTGTTGTGGTGCCGTTCTGGTCTTCCGCTACCTCCACCGCCCGCTGGCCCCCGCGATCGGGCGCGTGCTCGCGCCGGGCGGCCTGCTCGTCTACGAGACCTTCACGACCGAACAGCGCGCGCTCGGAGCCGGCCCGCGCAATCCCGACCACCTGCTCCGCCCCGGCGAGCTGCCCGGGCTGTTCTCCGATCTGGAGATCCTCGAGCGTTGGGAAGGCGTCAGCGGCGGCGCCGAGCCCGCCCACGTCGCCCGCATCACCGCGCGCGCGGGCGCGCGGCGCTAGGGCGCGGGGGCGAGCTGGGCGAGCGCCCAGCGCGCGTGCTCGGCGATCATCGCGTCGGGGCTCGCGAGGTGGCGGCGGATCGCCGGCTCGAGCGCGGCGTCGCGCGCGTTGCCGGCCGCGACGAGCGCGTTGCGAATCAGGCCGCGGTAGCGCGAGCGGCGCAGCGCGGTCTTGCGCGTCGCGGCGCGCCAGGCGTCTTCGTCCAGCTCGAGGATCCACGCGATCGACGGCCGGACCCACTGCGCGCGCGGCGCGATGCGCGCGCGCAGCCCGGCCGCGTCCGGCGGCGGCGTGCGCCGCTCGCGCAGATTCCACGGACAGACCTCCTGACAGACGTCGCAGCCGAACACCCAGCTTCCGTGCGCGGCGCGCATCGCGTCTGGGATCGGCCCGCGCGCCTCGATGGTCGCGTACGAGATGCAGCGCGTGGCGTCGAGCTCGTAGGGCGCTGCGAACGCGTCGGTCGGGCAGGCGTCGAGACAGGCCGTGCAGCTGCCGCAGTGATCGGGCTCGCGCGCGTCCGGCTCAAGCGCGAGATCGGTCAGCAGCACGCCGAGAAAGAGATAGGAGCCGTGCCGCGGATGGATCAGACAGGTGTTCTTGCCGATCCAGCCGAGCCCCGCGTAGGCGGCGAAGACGCGCTCCTGCACCGGCCCGGTATCCACGTAGGCCCGGCTGCGAACCGGCGCGTCGACCAGCGCCGCGACGCCAGACTCGAGCGCGCGCAGGCGATCGAGCATCACGTCGTGGTAGTCGTCGCCACCCGCGTAGCGCGCGATGGCCGCCGTGCGCGGCGCGCCCTGGATGCGGTGGCCGGAGTCGTAGATCAGACCGACCGTGACGATGCTGCGCGCTCCGACGAGCACGCGCCGCGGGTCCACGCGCTCCTCGACGCGGCGCTCGAGGTAGCGCATCTCGCCCGCGAAGCCGCGCGCGAGCCAGTCGCGCAGGAACTCGGTCTCGGGGCGCGGGGCCGCCTCGGCGATGCCCGCGAGATCGAAACCGACCGCCAGCGCGAGCGCCTTGGTGCGGTCGGAGAGCGTGCGGGGCTCGGCCGCGTGCCCGCTCACGCGCGAGCCGGCGCAAGGCGCCGCATCAGCGAGCCGAGGGCGATCAGCGCGAGGCAGGCGATCGCAAAGGTGATCAGCCCGGCCGACTCATGGAGCCAGTTCCCGGTGGCGGCCTCGGCCCCGTAGCGCTCGGCGACCCACACCGTGACGACCACCCGCAAGAGGTTTGCGAGCAACGCCGCGGGGAAGACGGCGAGGACGATCGCCGTGCGGCGCGCCAGCGTCCTCTCCGTGAAGTGCGCGAGCACGATCGCGAGCGGCGTGAGCGTGACCAGCGAGGTGATGCCGCTGCAGGCCTCGGCGACGAAGAGCGCATCGCCGGCGGGCAGCTGGATCACGTTGCCGCTCTGGGCAACGCCCGAGCCGAGCCAGCCCAGCAGGCCGACCGCGGCCGAGCTCACCAGCAGCTGGAGGTCGAGGATCAGCGGCATCAGCCAGTGCGGCGGCAGCGGCACCATGAAGACGAGAAACGCGAGCGGGAACGCGAGCGCCCGCACCCCGGGCGCGCCGCCCAGGTAGAACGCGCCGTTTGCGACCGCCGCGACGAATGACAGCCCCTGCAGCGACACGCTTCCGGTCGCGAGCCCGAGCGCGTACGCGAGCAGCACGGCGATCGCGAGCGCGATCGCCCGGCGCTCCCGGCCCGCGAGGATCGAGAAGCGCGCGCCGCCGCGCACGGCCGCCCAGTACGCAACCAGCGGCACCAGGAAGCCGTGCGAG
>JBFGGA010000231.1:0-4866 GCA_041579295.1 Myxococcota bacterium
GGTGGTGCCGATCGCCGGCTCGATCGAGGACGAGCAATCGCTGACGTCGATCAATTACACGTCGGGAACGACGGGCCGCCCCAAGGGCGTCATGTACACCCACCGCGGCGCCGCCCTCAACGCGCTGGCGGAGATCATCGTCCACAAGCTCGAGCGGGACTCCGTATTTCTCTGGACGCTGCCGCTGTTCCACTGCAACGGCTGGTGCTTTCCATGGGCGGTGACGGCCGTGGGCGGAGCCCACGTGCTGCTGCGCGCGATCGATCCCGCGACGATGATCGAGCTGATTCGGCGCGAGAAGGTCACCCATTTCAACGGCGCTCCGACCGTCCTGCTGATGCTCGCCGAGGCGCCCGAGGCGCAGGGGATCCGCTTCGACCCGCCGATCCACGTGGCGACGGGGGGCTCTCCACCCTCCCCGACGCTGCTCGCGAGGCTCGAGGAGCTCGGGGTGGACGTCATCCACCTCTACGGGCTCACGGAGACCTACGGCCCCCACGTCTACTGCGAGCTACAGCCGGAATGGGAGGACCTCGACGTGGCCGGCCGCGCCAGGGTGATGTCGCGACAGGGCGTTCCCTACCACACCGTCACGCACCTGCGCGTCGTCGACGACGAGATGCGCGACGTGCCCGCCGATGGCCAGACGCTCGGCGAGGTGCTGATGCGCGGCAACAACGTGATGAAGGGCTACTTCCGGGATCCCGAAGCCACCGCGGAGGTGTTCGCGGGCGGCTGGCTCCACTCCGGAGACCTCGGGGTGGTGCATCCCGACGGCTACATCGAGCTGCGCGACCGCAAGAAGGACATCATCATCAGCGGCGGCGAGAACATCTCCACCATCGAGGTCGAGCACACGATCGTGCAGCACCCCGCGGTGCTGGAGTGCGCGGTCGTCGCGACGCCGCACGAGAAATGGGGCGAGGTTCCGAAGGCCTTCGTCTCGCTCAAGCCCGGCGCGCAGGTCAGCGAGCGGGAGCTCATCGACTTCTGCCGCGAGCGCCTGGCCCACTTCAAGTGCCCGAAGTACGTGGAGTTCGCGGAGCTTCCGAAGACCTCTACGGGCAAGACCCAGAAGTTCGTGTTGCGGAGTCGAGAGTTCGGCGAATCCGACAAGCGGATCGCCTGAGCGGTCGGAAGCGTCCGCAGCCCGACTCGATCGGGCTCGTGGCGACCTCGGCGCGCGCGAGCCCGAGCGTCGCCGTCACCGATCCGCGCATCTCGCGATCGGGAAGTGCTTGGGAAACAGTGATCGCAAGAAGCTCTTCATGATACGCTTGGCCGTCGCGGTGTCGAGGGTGTCTGGACCGATCAGGAGATCCAGCCAGAGCCCCTCCGCCATGGCGATCAGGCCCTGGACGATGAGCTCGGGGTCGCGATCTTCGTAGCTCCCCTCTTCGATGATGGTGCGGCAGAGCGCAGCGATGGCGTCGTCGGTGGCCTTGTCGCTCTCCGTGCAGGTGCTCACGTAGGTGGGGCGCGACTTGGCCTCGCCGTAGAACGCGAACCACGCGGCGACCCGATTGCGGTTGCCGATCGGCGGCTCGAAGTCGACCATCAGCACGGCCTCGAGCTTTTCCGCGGCGCTCGGCCCCGACTCGTCGAAGGCGCGCAGCCAGTGCTCGCGATATTCGCGCGACATGAACTTCAGCGTCTCCAGGAAGAGCGCGTCCTTGGTTCGGAAGTGGAAGTTCACGATGCCCCGCGAGAGCCCGGCGCCTTCGGCAACCCGCGCGAGCGTGGTGTCCGCGAAGCCGCGCTTCGCGATCGAGTTGATCGTTGCGGTGATGAGCTTCTGGCGGCTTCGCCGCTTCCCCTCCGCCCGGCTGAGCGGCGTCGTGCGAGGCTGACGGTCTAGCATTCGACTCCCCAGTTGCCGGTTGGCCAACTCGTGAAAAACCACATAATAACGTTTTATTACCGACGATTGGAATATCCGACTAGCTGAATATTCAGCAAAAAATCGTTGACTTCGGGCGCTTGGGCGGCGAACATGCGCGAAGCTGGAGCCGGAGGTCGCCGCACCGTGCCCTGGACCCTCGAGCGCGCCAACCTCCAATACGAACGGGCCCTGGAACGCCTGCCGCTGGGCGTCGCGGCCGATTTTGGCTACCGGGGCGCGGCCGGCAGCCCCTACGTCCGACGCGCCAGCGGCGCGCGCCTGTGGGACGTCGAAGGCAACGAGTACATCGACTACCGGCTCGCGGGCGGTGCCGTGATCCTCGGCTACGCGGACGCGCGCATCGCCGAGGCCGTGCGCGGCGGGATCGAGGCCGACGGCGCGCGAAGGCGCGCGAGCGAGTTCGAGCTCGCGGTCGCGGAGCGGATTTCGCACCTGCTTCCGTGCGCCGAGCGCGTGCGCTTCGCAAGTCGCATTTCCGACGCCGTATCGGACGCATTGCACTCGGCCCGTGCCTTCACCGGCAAGGGCGCGATCGCGGTGGTCGAGGGCGGATTCCACGGGCTGCCCGGCATGCCTCGGTCGCGGGCCGGGCGACGAGCGGCTCCGCGCGCCGTGGGCGCAGCGCGCCGCAAGCGCGGACCTCGCCGCTCCTCGCAACCGACGATCCACATTTTGCGGGCCAACGACGCCAACGGATTCGAGGAGCTGTTACGCAGCCGCGGCGATCGAATCGGCGCGCTGCTCGTCGAGCCGGTGCCGGTCGACTACGCGTCGACCGCCGCGGCGATCGCGTACTTCCGCGACCTTCGCGCGCTCTGCGACCGCTTCGAGGTCGTGCTGGTCGTCGACGAGGTGGTGACGGCCTTCCGCGCGGCGCGCGGCGGCGCGCAGCAGGTGGTCGGCGTGCGCGCCGACCTCTGCATCCTCGGCTGCACCGCCGCGAACGGCTTCCCATTCGCCGCGCTCGCCGGACGCGCGGAGATCGTGCGCGCGATCGGCGACCGCGCCGCTTCGCCGGCCCCGAGCGCCGTCGATCCCGTCTCGCTCGCGGCCGCCCGCACGACGCTCGAGATCATCGAAGACACCGACGCGGTCGAGCGCATCGCGAAGTACGGCTGGCGGATGCGCGAGGGAATCAGCCAGCTGCTCTCGCGCCGCGGCATCGCCCACGCCTTCGTGGGGCCGCCCTCGATGAGCCGTCTGCGCTTCGGCGGATCGACGCCGCGCGACGCGGAGGATCGCAGCGCCGCCGCAGAGCGCTTCGGCGCGGAGCTCTCGCCGCGGCTGCGCGGCTTCGGAATTCTCTGCGGAGCGGACGTCGGCGGACCGTGGTTCGTCTCCAGCGCCCACAACGAACTCTGTCTCGCCGAGACCCTCGCAAAATTCGAGCACGCGGCGGACGCGGCGCTCGAGCGGCTCTCGCAGGCGCGGGCGCCCGGCGCGGATGTCGCTCCGCGCCCGCCGGGCCCCTTCTCGCATCCCGGCTGACGCGCGCGCCGCACCCGGCCCAAGCGAGATCCGCGCGGCGATCGCTCGGCGTCCGACCGTCGCGCCCGTCTTGGGTCAGGCTGCTAGGAGGCGGGGTCCGACGCGGGCTTCGTCGCGCCGCTCGTCTCGCCGAGCAGGCGCTCGACCTCGGCGACCAGCCGCGGATCGTCGGGCTCCGTCTCGGAGTCGAAACGCGCCACCACGTCACCGTTTCGATCGACCAGGTACTTCTGGAAGTTCCACTCGACGGGGCCGCCGATCGGCTTGGGGAGCGACGTCAGGTACGCGTAGACCGGATGCGCGTCGTCGCCCAGCACGCGGACCTTCGAGAACATCGGGAACTCGACGCCGTAGTTCGACTTGCAGAACGCGCCGATCTGGCGGTCGTCGCCGGGCTCCTGCTCGCCGAAATCGTTCGACGGAAAGCCGAGCACGCTGAACTTCCGCTCGCGGTAGCGCTCGTAGAGGGCCTGCAGGCCGGCGTACTGCGGCGTGTACCCGCACTCGCTCGCCGTGTTGACGACCAGCAGGACCTCGCCGCGGTAGCGCGAGAGCGCTTCCTCCGGCCCTCCGAGCCGTCGGGCGTTGAGGTCGAGCAGCTTCTTCTCGGCCTTCTCCGCGCTCGCGCGGCCGGCTCCGAACGGGGTGGCGAGCGCGATCGCGAAGATCGCGGCCGCGAGGGCGATGGACTGCGAGTCCGGGTTTCGCATGGGGGCTCCTCCTGTGTGAACGGCGCGCCGCCGTTCCGCGCGCCTCGGATCTCTGAGCGTCGGTCTCCTGCGGCTCGTCGTTGCCCGGGCCGATTCCGTTCGTCTTCGGTTGCGCCGAGGCGAGGGCCGGAGCGTACAACAGCGAGGCGATCGCGTAAGGCCGCGTCTGGGTCGCGGGTGTTCGGCCGAAGCCGGGTCTCGCGAATCTCGGAGCGCACGGGCCGCTCGCGGTAGTCGGTGCGCGAACCTCTCGCGGGCGCCGGCGCGGATCTGGAGCGCAGCGTCGTCGAGGTGGGACCCAAGCCCGGCGGCCCTTCCCCCTAGGGGAATCGCTTGCGCGCCGTCGAAAATCGGTGAGCCTTTCGGGTGGTCGGTCACTCGAATGAAAAAAGCGGTGGGGGGCGCGAAACAGGGGGAATCGAGATGAGACTTTCGAACCGCATCGCCCGCGATGCGATGATCGCGGCCGTCTTCGCAGCTGTCGCGCTGTTCGCGTCGACGGGCGCGGCCGAGCGTGCGAAGGCATCCGCGTCCGACGCGGGCATCTGCGAGATCCTCGCGTACGCGACGCCGGGCCTCCAGGCGCTCTGCGTCAACTACTGCGAGCGGCGCGACTGCCCCAACGCGAACGGGCGCGCGTGCGACAAGCTGCTCGCCAACTACGACCGCCAGCGCCGCGACGGGGATCCGTTGATGCCTTGCCTGGACGCCGAGCCGGAGAGGCCCTATCTCGGCCGAGACCCGGAGGCGCCTTGCCCCGGTGGA
>JBFGGA010000232.1:0-4850 GCA_041579295.1 Myxococcota bacterium
CGATGCGAAGCGCGACGAAGACCGCCGCGGCGAGGCCGAGCGCCCACGGGGCGACTCCGCGCCACCAGCTCCTCCCCTGCGCTTCCATGGAGATCCAATCGGGCTCCTCGCGCCGGGGCTTGAGGGCTGGAAACCCACGGGCGGTTGCCGTTTGGCCCGCGATCTTGCGCATTTCCGTCGCGCCGGCGGCCCGCACCCGAGCCGACGCAGGCACCCGCCGCGCTCTGGCGCGCGAGCGCTCGCCGCGCCGCGCCGGCGCGCCGCCCGCAACGCCCGGAGCGCGCGACCCGCGTGGCACGCGCGCGCCCGTGGGTCGGCTCCGGGTTGCCGTTATATTTGCAGATCGATGGTCACGGCGATCCTATGGGCGCTCGCTCTCGGATACGCGGTATCGCGGCTGGCGCTCGGTTACCCGGATCCCCGCCGCCAGCACCGCGGACTCGGGCGCGGCGAGGTGGCGTTCATCTCGAGCGCCGCGGAGGCCATGTATCCGGCCGGCGGACCGATTTCGAGCTCGGGCCTCGACGCCGATCTCCCGGGCTACATCGAGCGCCTGATGGCGGCCTCGCGCCTGCACACCCGGCTGCTGCTTCACGTGCTCTTCTTCCTCGTCGAGCACGGGACCCTGGTCTTCCCGACACCGGGGCGAGGGGGGATGCGCCGTTTCTCCTCTCAGCGCGTCGAACAGCGGGTCGCCGCGCTCGACGGCTGGGCGGAGAGCACGATCTTCTTCCGCCGCGTGGTGTTCACGAGCCTGCGCGCGGTGTTGACGATGGGATATTTCGCGCACCCGCCCGTGGTCCGGCAGCTCGGGCTCGCGCCGCTCGCGATCGAGTCCCCGATCTGCGAGGCCGACCTCCTCTACCCGCGAATCGGCGAGCGGCCGGATTCCATCGGCTTGACGGCCGCCGACCTCAGCCCGCCGAGTGAGGGGGTTCCGCTTCCGCTGGACGGACCCCTCCACCCGGGCTTCGCCGAGTCGCGACGTTGAGGTCCGTGGATCCCGGAGCGGTGTGCGTCTTCGCCCAGTACGACCGGGATCTCGCGCTCGAGTGCGACGTCGTCGTGGTGGGCTCGGGACCGACGGGTGCGGTGGTCGCCAAGGAGCTCACCGACGCGGGCAAGCGCGTCGTGCTGGTCGAGGAGGGGCCGCCGTTCGTGCCCTCCGAGTACGAGTTCGACGGCGGGTTGTCGATGGCGCGGACCATGCGGGAGGGCGGTCTGCGCACGACGAGCGGCACCATCATGCCCACCATGCAGGCGATCGCGCTCGGCGGCGGCTCGCTGGTGAACTCGGCGATCTGCACCCGCGCACCGTCCTTCGTGCTCGACCGCTGGTGCAGCGACTTCGAGCTCGAGCGCACCACGCGCGCCGACCTCGATCCCCACTACGAGGCGGTCGCGAAGTTCCTGGGCATCGGCGTGACACCGGAAAACGTGCTGGGCCGCCGCAATCTGCTGTTTCGCGACGGTTGCAACGCGCTCGGCTACCACTGCGAGCCCATCTTTCGCAACGTCCGCGGCTGCCGGGGCAGCGGTGAGTGCTTCACGGGATGTCGCAGCCGCGCCAAGCAATCGATGGACATCAGCTACATCCCCGCGGCGCTACGCGGCGGCGCGCGGGTGCTCACGTCGGTTCGGATCGAGCGGGTGCTCAGCGAGGGATGGCGCACGACCGGCGTCGCGGGGCGCGTCGTCAAGCCGTTTGTCGGCAGCCCGAGTCATCACGTCCGCATCCGCGCGAAGTTCGTCGTGCTGGCCGCCGGCTGCACGGCGACGCCGGTGCTGCTCCAGAAGAGCGGCAATCTCGCGAATCGATCGGGTCAGGTCGGTGAGAACCTGCAGTTCCACCCCGGTGTCGCGATCATGGGCATCTTTCCGGATCCCGTGCATCCCCGCTTCGGCGCCACCCAGGGCTACCAATCGCGCCACTTCCTGCGCGAGGGCTTCAAGCTCGAAACGCTCTGGGCACCGCCCGCGATCACCGCCGTTCGCCTGCCCGGCTCGGGAATGGCCCTGAAGAATCGCCTGGCCGACATCCCGTATTCGGCGATCTGGGACGGCATCGCGACCTGCAATCGCTCCCTCGGACGCGTCCGCGCGAGGCGGCGCTCGTTCGACCCGATCCTCAGCTGGAAACTGCACCCGGCGGACGTCCCGATCCTCGCCCAGGCGCTCTGGGTCCTCGCCCAGATCTTCTTCGCGGCGGGCGCGCGCAAGATCGTTCCCGGCGTTCACGGAATTGCGCCCGATCTGCACTCGCTCGAAGAGGCGGAGATCCTGCGGGATCGGCCGCTCCGGGCGACCGATCTCGTCCTCGCCGGCAACCACGTCTTCTGCACCACGCGCATGCACGGCGATCCGAGGCTCGGCGTGGTCGACGAGATGGCGCGCTGTCACGACTTCGAGAACCTCTACATCGTCGACACCGGAATCTTCCCCCAGAGCCCCTCGGTGAATCCGATGTGGACCGCGATGGCGCTCGCCCACCGCTCCGCCCAGCACATCGTCCAGCAGGGCTGATTTCCCCGCGGGGAGCTACACCTCGGTTGCCGAAGCGCCGATATCCAGAGGGCGCGACGCTTCGCGCCGGGAGGGGATTGCGCAATGAAATCGGCACTCGTCTTCGCGCTGGCCATCGGCGTGTTGATTCCCGCGGCCGCTTCCGCCGACCCGTCGGACTGCGGGCGATTGATGCACAGGATCCACCACTTCGAGGGCATGGTCGCACGCGCCGAGGCGGCGGGTCGCGCGGACTGGGCGGAGAAGACCCAGCGCCACGTCGACGTGCTCGAGGCGCAACTCGACGAGCGCTGCCCGTCCTACTCCGCGCGCGACGAGCAACAGGAGGCCGAGCGACAGATGGCGCTGCTGCTGAAGGCCGCGGCGACGGCGGCCCTGAAGTTCTTCACGCTCGGCGCCTACTAGCCCCCGATTGATCATCGGATGCGGGATTGTCGATCTATCTGGTACTACCGCTCCTAGCCTGCATCTCCACCTCGATCCTCGCGACGATCGTCTGCTGCCGGGGCCCGAGGGATCGATCGAGCCGCGACGCCGCCCTGCTGCTGGGCGGCGTTTCCTTCTGGGCCGCCTGCGAAGTGCTCTGGAACAGCCGCAGCGATCCGGATTTCGCATTCGCGTACATGAAGGTCTCCGCGCTCGGCTGGGCGTTCATCGGGCCGCTGGGCGTTTCGCTCGCGCTGTCGATCACCGGCGAGGAAGCGCCGCGGGTTCGTCGGGCGTTGCCGCTGTTGGTCGCCTGCGGCGCCCTGTTCCTGCTGCTCGACTGGTTCACGCCCTGGTTTCACACGGCCGTGGTGCGCACGCGATGGGGCTGGGGCTACGAGCTCGGCCCCGCGTTCGCGTCGTTTCTCCTCTACGCGCTCGGTTGCATGTGGCTCGCCTTTGCGCTCGGGCGCAGTGCCTATCGGCGGATGAACAGCGACCGGGAGCGATATCACGCGTGCTGGGTGGGGGGCGGTCTCATCGGCTCCCTCGCGCTCGCCGGGTCGACCGACGGTCTGCTCCCGATGTTTGGCATCCAGGTCCCCCACCTCGGGACGATCGTGCACGCTTCGCTGGGTGGCGCGGTCGCCTGGACGTTCTACCGCTCGGGTTATCCACTGCTCGCGCCCGGTCTGTTCGCGGGCGAGATCCTCGAGACGCTCCCCGACGGCGTCGCCATGCTGCGACTCGACGGCCGCATCCGCTACGGCAACGGCGCGATGGCCAAGCTCCTCGGGCGCTCGACCTCGGAGCTCGACGGGCTCGACGTCCGGGAGCTGATCCAGGGACTGCGCGGCCACCTGATCGACGAGCTCACCGAGGTGGAGTGCGAGCTCAACGCGGGCGGAGGCGAATCGGTTCCGATTTCGCTCTCGTCTGCCGCGATCTGCGATCGCCACGGCTCGCCGATCGGCATCGTGCTCGTCGCCCGCGATCTGCGCGAGCTGGAGGCGCTGCGCGGCCGCCTGGTGGTCTCCGGTCGACTCGCGGCCGTGGGCGAGCTCGCCGCGGGTATCGCCCACGAGATCAACAATCCCCTCGCCTATGTGCGCGCCAATCTCAGTCTGTTGCGGCAACACTGGGAGTCGCTCGGAACCGAGCTCGAGAAGAGCGGGGCGTCCGGATCGTGGGAGGAAGTGATCGCCGAAGGCGCGGAGATGATCGACGAATCGCTCGAGGGGGTGGACCGTGCGTCGGCGATCGTTCGCGACGTCAAGGGGCTCGCGCACGCGGGTCGCGGCGAGCGCACCATGGCGGACATCAACGAGCTGCTCGACGGTGTGCTGCGCATGGCGTCGCCTCAGCTGAGGATGACGGCCGTCGTCGAGAAGGAGTACGGCCTGCTTCCGTTGGTTGCGTGCGCGCCCCAGGAATTGCAGCAGGTGTTCCTCAATCTGGTGCTCAACGCGGGCCAGGCGATCGCCCGCAGCGGGACGATTCGCGTGCGCACCGAGCCGAGCGGCCAGAGCGTCATGGTCTGGATCGAGGACGACGGCTGCGGGATCGCGCCCGCGCTGATGGATCGCATCTTCGATCCTTTTTTTACCACCAAGCCGGTCGGAGAAGGGACCGGGCTCGGGCTGGGGATCGCCCACCAGATCGTGCGCAAGCATGGCGGCGAGATCACGATCGATTCCAAGCTCGGACGGGGCACCGTCGTCGGCGTGCGCCTGCCGGTGCGCGCCGATACACTCGGGGACTAGGAGCCTGACCCAGGACTGGCGTGGGAAGGCCGGGCGTCGAGACGCGCCGCTGGCAAGGCGCGCGACCGAGCCATAGCGGGCGCTACGGCGCAGGGAGCGCAACGCAGCCAGCGGCGATGGATCGGCGTCAGGCCGTCA
>JBFGGA010000233.1:0-4825 GCA_041579295.1 Myxococcota bacterium
CCTGCTCGTGTGTTTTGCCGCGCAGGCCGTGGTCAGCATGCGGCAGAAGTCGGTCACCGTCGACGAGATCACCTACATCGCCGCGGGCTACTACCACCTGCGCACCGGCGACTTCCACTACAACATGACCAACCCGCCGCTCGCGAAGCTGGCGGCCGCCCTGCCCCTGCTGCTGCTCGACCCGGCGCTGCCCGCAATCGACGGCGATCCCGACCGCTGGAACGCGATCGAAGAGTGGCAGTACGCGCGGCGCTTCTTCTACGGCAATCGGGTGGACGCCGATCGCATGCTGTTCGCCGCGCGGCTTCCCTTCGTCTTCTTCGGCCTGATCCTGGGTGCGCTCGTCTTCGTCTGGGCCCGCGCGCTCTACGGGCCGCGCTCGGGCCTGCTCGCGCTCTTCTTCTACGCATTCAGCCCGAACCTCCTCGCGCACACGCGGCTCACCACCCAGGATCTCGGCGTCACGCTGCTCGTCTTCGCGGCGAGCTACTGCTTCTGGCGCTACACGACGCGCGGTCGGCTCGCCGCGCTGTTCGCGAGTGCGGCGCTCTTCGGCTGTGGGATCCTCACCAAGACGACGGCCGGCTTCCTCGCGCCGGTCTTCGGCCTCTACTACCTCGCCGCGTCGCTCGCATCGCGCGACTTCGGCATCGACGACCGCTTCCCCGGGGTCGCTCGGCTCGGCGCGCAACGCGCGCGGAGCCAGCAGCTGCTCACGGCCGCGTGGATCGGCGCGATCTTCGGCTGCGTGGCCCTGGCCGTCGTGAACCTCGGCTACGGCTTCCAGGGGAGCTTCACGGGCGCGCCGCTGATTCCCTCGGCGTTCCAGCGCTCCATCTTCTACCAGCTGCGGCTCTCGTCGTACGGCGGCGTCTACTTCGCGGGCAGGATCTACGAAGACAGCCTCTGGTACATCATGTTCCCGACGATTCTGTTCAAGACGCCCGTCCCGACGCTGCTGCTCGCGGCCGTCGCCGCGACCCGCGTCGCGATGCGCCGGCGCGCCCGGGAGGGCGAGCTGCTGATCGTCGCAGCGATCGGCGTCTTCTTGGGGCTGTTCGTGGTCTTCAACAACCTCGGGACGATCCTGCGCTACGTGCTCCCCATCTATCCCTTCGCCTTCGTGCTGATCGGCCGGCTCGCCACGGAGGCGTTCGCGAAGCCGCGCCTCGCGTGCGCGGCCGGAGGCGCGCTGTCGCTCTGGTATCTCGCGGGGGCGCTTTCGATCCACCCCCACTACCTCGCCTACTTCAACGAGCTGGCCGGGGGACCCGCGAACGGCTACCGGCTGCTCGCGGAGTCGAATCTGGACTGGGGGCAGGATCTCAAGGGGCTCGAGCGCTACATGGACGAGAACGGCATCGACCGCATCGCGCTCGGGTACTTCGGCAGCGCCGACGCCAGCTACTACGGGATCGACTACGACTACCTGCCCTCCGTCGGGCTCGCCCCCAAGAAGCCCGGGCAGCTCTGGTGGTACGAGATCGACCCCGAGCGGGTCGGCGACGAGTCTCGGCCCTCGGGTCGCTTCGCGGTGAGCGTGACGCTCATCCAGGGCGCGCGCTGGGTCGGGAGGCTGTTCGCGCCGACCTACGGCTGGCTGCTCGATCACGAGCCGGTCGAGACGATCGGCCACACGATCCACATCTACGACATCCCGCGCGCGCCGGGTGGTGCGGCGTCAGTCGAGCTCGGCGATTCGCTCGGGCTGCCGGCGGCTGAAGAACGCGCGCCGCAGCGTCGCGAGGAGCTCCCGTAGATCCGCGCGATTGACGAGCGCCGAGAGCGCCAGGTAGACCGCGCCTCCGACGGCCACCGACGCCAGCAGCGAGACCGGCGCCGCGGGCTCGACGGCGGCGTCGAAGCGCGCGTCGAAGGCCTTCACGATCAGGTACATCGCGAACGCGGGGCCGCCGGTGCGCGCGAGCGGCCCGAGCAGGTCTCGAAGCGGAAACGCGATGTAGTGGACGATGAGCCCGTACGAGAGAGCGGCCGAGGCGAGCATCGGAACGAGCACCGCGTAGGCGATGGCCACGACGCCGTGGCGCACGAGTGCGAGCAGCAGCACGGCGAGCAGCGTGTGGTGCAGCAGGCTCGAGTAGAGCAGGATCTGCGGCTTCCCGATCGCCTTGAGGATCGGCCCGGTGATCGAGGACACCGAGAGGCTCAAGCCGAAGAACGCGAGCACCTCGACGATCGGAATCGCCGGCCGCCACTGTTCGCCGTAGACGGTGAGGATGAGATCGTGGGCGACGGCGAGCATCCCGAACGCGAGCGGAACCGCGAGCAGCGCGACGTGGCGGAGCGTCTTGTGCAGCGCGCTGCGCAGCTGCTCGTGGTCGTGCTGCATGCGCGCAAAGGAAGGAAAGGTGATCTGGTTGACGAGTCGGCTGATGTGGGTGGCCGGCAGGTTCGAGAGGTTGTGCGCCATGTTGTAGAAGCCCAGGCTCGCGGCGCCCAGCCCGCGCCCGAGAATCAGCCGATCCAGCGTCCCCCCGATCGCGGAGAGCGCGGTGAACGCCCACAGGTAGCGCCCGTAGTCGAAGAGCGCGCGCGCGATCGCGCGGTCGAACTGCAGGCGCGGGCGGTAGCGCGAGAGCGCGAAGACGAGGCCGGTCCGCACAAGCCGCGCGGCCAGCTGGCCCGCCACGAGGCTCCAGACGCCGAATCCCGCCGCCGCGAGGCCGATCGCGACGAGCGCGTTTGCGCCGGCTGCGGCGATCTCCGCGCGCGCGATCTTGTCGAACGCGAGGCGCTTCTGGAGAATCGTCGCCGGCGTCAGGTCGAAGGCGTCGATGATGAACAGCGCGAACATCGCGCGAAGCACGGCGAGCAGCTCGGCCGCCTCGAAGAAGCGCGCGATCAGCGGAGCTCCGAACCAGGCGAGCGCGAAGAGCGCCGCGTTGAGGGCCAACGACATGACGAAGGTCGTGTTCGCGGCGATCATTTCCTTCGGTCCGCTGTCCTGACGCTGCACGTAAGCGGCGCCGATCCCCACCTCGCGGACCACGCTGATCAGCTGGATCGCCACGTGGGCCATCGCCACGAGGCCGAACATCTCGGGTGTGAGCAGCCGGGCGAGGACGGCCGTCGTCAGGAAGCGGACGAGTTGGCTGAACGCCAGAGAAGCGCCGATCCACTTGATGCCCACGTGCACCTGGTTGGAATCGGACATGCCGGCCCCCCGCAGACGAGAATACCAGTTGTTTCTCTCCGCGCGCGGCCGATCGCGAGCGCTCCTCGCCCTGGGTCCCAACGAACTGCGAGAGGATCTTGGCGCTGGTGGGATGGTGGTTCTGGGAAGCCGAGCTTCTCGATTTTCTCGAGCCGGGGGCTGCGGCGCTCGGCGCCGAGCTATGGGAGGGCGGTCACATTGATCGCCTTCAGCGCGCCGTTATCGACGCTAGCCGGTCCGAGCTGGATGTCGAGTGACCCGTCCGACACCGTGGCGAGTGCACTTCGCACGACGAGCACGCCGCAGCCGTCCGACCCGGGGTTTTCCGCAATTGCCGCCGCCTGTTGGTCGAAATCGTCGTAGATCAGGTTTCCTTCCACGGTGATGTCGAAGACGCGGGAGCCGACACCGGCGTCGCAACCGCCCTGGAAGGCCTCCATGAAGAGCATGTCGACGACGTAATTTCCATTGGCCACGGGGTAATTGCGCACCAACGTGTTGAACCACGCCTCCGACATGACCATTGCCTCGGTCGCCACATCCGTGCAGCCGAAGATGTTCTCTACGGACTGGCCATCGACCGTGACGTTTCCCGCGAACGAGTTTCCGAGATTGGGTCCCGTCTCTGCCGCCCAGTTCGTACCGTCGCAGGCCGTGGTCGGGCCCGTCGGGCCGCCGTCGTAGCGGAGCTCATCGCCCGCCGAGCCGCAATTTCCGCCAGCTGCCGCGCACGTTGCCGGGGCCAGACCATCGCACGCATTGAGCGCGTTGAACGGACAGGGGTCGACGCCGTCGGCGAGGCCGTCGCAGTCCACGTCACCCGCCGATGGGTTTTCACAGCCGGTCGGGGATGAGAGAGCCATCACCTTGATCGCCTTGAGGGCTGCGTTGTCGGCGCTCGCCGCCAGCGAAATGTCGAGCGAGCCGTCGAAGACGTCGACGATGGCGCTGCGAACCACCAGTACGCCGCAGCCGTCTGATCCCGGGTTCTCCGCGATCGCCGCCGCCAATTGGTCGAAATTTCCGTAGACGAGGTTGCCCTCGAGGCTGATGTCGAAGACACGGAAGCCCGGGCCGCCGTCGCAAGCTCCCTGGAACGCCTCCATGAACAGCAGATTCACCAAGTACTTTCCGGGGGCGACAGGGTAGTTACGCACGAGCGGGTTGTTCCACGCCTCCGACGCGAGCATCGCCTCGGTCGCCGCGTTGGTACAGCCGAAGCTGTTCTGCACGGAGGTGCCGTCTACCGCGACGTTCCCGGCGAATGAATTTCCGAGATTCGGCCCCGCCTCCGCCGCCCAGTTGAAGCCGTCGCAGGCGGTGGTGGCTCCCGTGGGGCCGGTGTCGTAGAGGATCGCCTCGCTCGCCGCGCCGCAGTTGCCGCCCGCGGCCGAACAGGTCGCCAGCGCCAGCCCGCCACACATGTTGAGCGTCTGCTCCGGACACGGGTCCGCGCCATCGGGAAGGCCGTCGCAGTCCAGGTCGCCCGCGGGCGGATTCGCACAGCCGGTGGGAGAAGGCGGAATGGCGACCACCTTGATCGCCTTGAGGGCGGCGTTCGCGTCGATGCTGGCGGCGTCGGTCACCAGGGCGAGGTCGAGGGCGCCATCGGTCACCGACACCACGAAGCTGCGCACCACGAGCACGCCG
>JBFGGA010000234.1:0-4771 GCA_041579295.1 Myxococcota bacterium
AAGACCTCGATCGTTCCGGAGCCGCCCTCGACCTCGAAGAGGATGCGGGCGCCCTCGGAGCGGCCGACCCAGTCGCGCTGCATCTTCTTGATCGACTCGGGCCAGTCGACCGTCTCCAGGTCGTCGACCAGGCGGTCCGCGTAGGCCGTGATCCGGAGCATCCACTGCCGCATCGGCACGCGCACCACCGGGTGTCCGCCACGCTCGCTCTTGCCGTCGATCACCTCCTCGTTCGCGAGAACGGTTCCGAGCGCGGGGCACCAGTTCACCGGGACCTCCGCCAGGTAGGCGAGGTCGCGCTCGTGGAGCCTGCGGAAGATCCACTGCGTCCAGCGCACGTAGCGGGGGTCGGTGGTATCGATCTCGCGCGACCAGTCGTAATCCAGGCCGAGCACCTGCAGCTGGCGGCGCAGGTTGTCGATGTTGCGCGCGGTCGTCTCGCGCGGGTGGGTGCCGGTCTCGATCGCGTACTGCTCGGCGGGCAACCCGAAGGCGTCCCAGCCCATCGGGTGGAGCACGTTGAAGCCCCGCATGCGCTTGTAGCGCGAGAGCACGTCGGTGGCGATGTAGCCCTTCGGGTGGCCGACGTGCAGACCCGCCCCCGATGGATAGGGGAACATGTCGAGCACGTAGAACTTGGGCTTGTCGGGATCGAGCTTCGCGGCGAAGACCGCGTGCTCGCGCCAGTGGGCCTGCCACTTCGGCTCGATCCGCTTGGGTTCGTACGGCATGGCCACGGAGGGTGCCGACGCCCGGCCTGAGAGTCAACGACGCCCCGGCGCAAACCGGCGGGCTTCGCCAGCCAGACGGAACCGGCGGGTTCCGTCGCCGCAAGCGAATTCGCAGAATTCGCCGACCAGACGGAACCGGCAGGTTCCGTCGCAGCAAGCGCGAATTCGCAGAATTCGCCCGTCAGCGCGGGCGGGCGCGGCGCAATCGGGTGGCGACCTTCGGCTGGAAGATCGAGTAGAGAGCCGGCACGACCGTGATCGCGCCGAGCATGTTGATGACCATCAGCACGACCAGCAGCTGCGCCATCTCTGCCTGGAAGCGGAGCGTCGAGAACATCCAGAGCGCGACCCCGCCGACGATCGTCGTCGCGGTGAACGTCACCGCCATGCCGGTGGTGCGGATGGCGCGCCGGATCGCGGCGTCGAGATCGGCGGCGCCGACGGCCTCCTGCCGGATCCGGTCCACGATGTAGAACGCGTAGTCGACGCCGATGCCCACGCCCACGGCCTGGACGGGCAGCGTATTGACGTTGAGGCCGACGTTTCGCAGCCCCATGTAGGCCAGGGACATCAGCGTCGCGGTCGCGATCTGCAGCAGGACGATGCCCCCGCTCGCGAGCGACCGGTAGGTGAGCGCGTGGAGCGCGAAGATCGCGAAGAAGATCAGCGCGATGTTGGCGACGTGGCTGCGCTCGACCTCCTCGTTGATCGCGGCGAGCAGGCCGATGTTTCCGCCCGCCATTGCGAAGCGCACGCCGCGCGTCCACGAGCCCGTCGGCTGATGGGAGGGAGTTGGATCCACGGCCTTGAGGTCGGCGACGAGCAGATCGAGGCCGCGGACCGCGACGACGCGGATGCCGAGCTCGCGGCTCTCCCACCAGGAATCGACGTCTTCGTTCGACCAGCTCGCGAGGCGAGCGGGCCAGCTCGCGCTGCCCGCGGCGCTCGAAGACGGCGCGCGCTCGGCCGCACCCGCGCGCAGCGCGTGCGCGGCCAGCGCCCGGCCGCGAAAGTCGTCGATCCACGCGGGCAGGCCCTCGCGCGCCGCGCGGACCTCCACCGGGCGGTGCGACCCGTCCGCGTCGCGAACCCGAACCGAAAGCGTGTGGTGCCGGGGCGGCAGGACCGGACCCAGCACGTAGTACGCCGCGTCGATCCAGCGCTCGCGGTCGAACGGGCCGGCGTCCGCGCGCGCCGCGTCGCGGTCGAGGCGGATCGAGACCTCGCCGAGCGGATTGCGCTCGATGAATCGCTCCGCGAAGTGGCGCGCGCGCGCGATCGTCTCGCCGCGGTGGTCGGGATAGAAGAGCGAGAGCGCCGCGAGCCGGCCGTCGTCGGTGAGGTAGGGGCGCAACAGACCGGGCGCCCCGCCCTGTCGAAGCTGGAAGATCATCGCGCGCACCGCTCCGGAATCCTCCGGCACGAAGCTCCACTTCGGGTCGCCGTAGTGGTTGTTCATCCAGTAGTCGCGCAGGATCGGCACCAGCGAAGCGGAGGCGCCGAGCTCGGTGTTGGCGCGAAGCTCGCGCTCGAGCCTTTCGGTGGCGCGGATCGGGTGGGAATCGGCGTTCGCGTTGGGGCGATCGCCCTCCGCGAAGATCACCAGCGAGTCCACGCCGCCGAAGCGCGCGCCGATCTCGGCCGTGGCCCGATTCCACTCGTGCTCGGGCCACAGCAGCGGCGTGCCCGGCGCGGCCTCGCCGATCGTCGCGCGGCTCAATGTGACGTGCAGCGAGAGCGCGAACAGCGCGACGGTCACACCCGCGATCGCGTACTTCCCGCGCGGGTGGGTGGTCGCGTCGCCGACCCAGCGCGTGAAGCGCGCCATGGACCTCGGCACGAAGTGCTGGTGTCGCCGCGGTGGGGGCAGGTAGCAGATCATCACGGGGTGCAGGATCTCGACGGTCGCGATGATCGACGCCACCCAGAACGCGCCGACGATCCCGAGCTTCTGCATCAGTGGAATCGTGGTCATCAGCACCACGAGCAGCCCGGCGACGTCGGTGGCGACGCCGAGCGTGCCGGGAACGATCAGCTCCCCCATCGAGACCGTCGCGGCCTCCACCTTGGCGCGCTTGGGATCGCCGAGGCGGGGCAGGCAGCGCTCGTAGTTCTCGAAGAAGCGCTCGGCCATCTGGACGGTGTGCGAGACCGCGCGCGCGGTGATGATCATCGGGACGACGAGGATCAGCGGATCGAAGTTGATCCCCAGCCAGCCCGCGAAGCCGAGGCCCCAGGTGACGGTCATCAGCGCGGAGAGCGCGGGAATCAGCACGCCGTGCCAACGGCGGAAGTAGAGCCACAGCAGCGCGAAGACCAGCGCGATCGCGGCGATCACGTAGCGCGTGATCTCGAACGCGTGCGCGAAGATCCAGCCCTTCAGGATGGGATCGCCCGAGACGTGGATCTGGATGCCGTCGCGCTCGAGGTCTCGTTTGATTTGCTGCACGTGGTCGAAGACGGCCCGGTACACGCTCGCGTTGCGCAGCCGCTCGCTCACGAAGCCCGCGGTGATCAGCGCGCCCTTCTCGTCGCGCGAGACCAGACGGCCGAGGATCAGCGGAGCGTTCTCGCGCACCCGTCGGCGCAGCGCCTCGATCTGCTCCCGGGTGTCGAGCTCCCCCTCCATCAGCGCGACGGCCGCGATCGCGCCGTCGGCGCCGACCTGCACGACCCGCGCGCTCGAGTGGGCGATCGATCGGACCCGGTCGTGGTCGACGGGGTAGGGGGGAAACTCGCGGTCGAGCCGATCGCGGATCTCCCGCACGGAGAGGGCGTCCTGCGCCTCGAGCCGATCGCGCAGCGCCCGCCGCTCGTGGACGCGGCTTTCGAATCCCTCGCCGTCCAGCCGCCGCGTGACCTCGCGGATCGCGCGCAGCCGCTCGCGCGTGAAGATCGTGCCATCCTCGACCGTGACCGCGACGGCGATCGTCGCGGTGCCGCCGAAGATCTCGCCAAAGCGATCCTGCGCGCGGATGTACGGGTGATCGGGGAAGAGATCGCGCGGATCGGTGTCGATTCGGACGATCGGGCCGGGCAGCGGCCGAGCCATCCTTGAGAGCGCGGTGTTCAGGATCGGATACGCGAAGCCGGCGCTGATCGCGAGCAGCAGCAGCGCGACCGGTCCGCGATGGCGTACGACCAGGCGCGCGACGCGCAGGCTTCGCGTCTGTCTCGGTCCGGCATCGCTCGCCGCATCCCCCAACGCCACCCGAGAACCCTAGCCGGCCCGAGCGCGTTTGGGGCGCGCGCCGCGGGGCGTCCCGTCAGCCCGCGCAGCGGGCGAGGAAATCCCGCGGCGAGACGACGCGGGCCCCGCGGCCGCGCGCGCGCCCCGCGACCTTGCGATCGGCCGTCACCACGGCGACCTGGCCCGGATCCTCGGCCTTCGCGACGCGCTCGAGCAGCCAATCGTCCGCGGAGGCCGCGAACACGCAGCGGGGCCCGCGCGGCGCAGCGCCGTTGTTGGGATCCTCGGGGCCGTCGAAGACGACCCAGACCTCGGCGTCGGCGTCGAAGCCCGACACGCGCTCGAGCAGCTCGCGCCGCCGCGATCCCGTCCACCATTCGGAGCGATCGCGGCCGCCGAGCACGCCCGCGTGGAGCACGTTGTACCCGTCGACGAGCCAGATCTTCGTCGCGCAGCCGGTCATCGCGGACGAAGCGTAGGCGATCGGCGCGCAGGCTTCGCGCGGCCGCGCCAGCGCGGACTCGACGCCCGCCCAGCCCAGCCCCGCCGCGACGAAGCCCGCCGCGATCGCGAGCGTCACCGCCACCTCGCCGCCAAACCTCCGCCACCCCCCCGACCCATCGCGCGCCTCGCCGCGCAACCCGAATCTCGATGCATTTCCAGAGCGCATGGGCGATCACTCTGACCACCTCCCGTGACAGCACCGGTCACGCCACTCGCTCTTTTTCGATTCCGCCGCCGCGGCGATGCCGATTCGGGCAAGCCTCGGCTTTCACGGCAGTGGTTGCCTGGGAGCCGGGGGGCGGGGGAGGGCCGCTCGCTCCAACCCCATGTCGCTCGAACCCTCCCC
>JBFGGA010000235.1:0-4765 GCA_041579295.1 Myxococcota bacterium
AGTCGACGGCCGTGCACGTCGACGGCGTCTATCAGAACCGCGCGAGATCGCTCACCGCGCTCACCTTCTTCGACGTCGAACGCGTCGAGGTGCTGCGCGGTCCCCAGGGCACCCTCTACGGCCGAAACGCCACGGGTGGCGCGATGAACATCATCTCGAAGCCACCGAGCCCGAACTTCGAGGCGCTCGGCGACTTCCAGCTCGGCAACTACCACCAGAAGATGAGCCGCGGCGTGTTGAACGTTCCGATCGTCGAGAACGTCGCCGCGATGCGTCTGAGCGGCTACTGGGAGGAACGCGACGGCTACCAGGAGAACCGGGCCTTCTCGGGCTCCAATCCGGACGCCGACGACGCCGATGACATCGGCATCCGCACCCAGATGCGGTTCACGCCGCGCGAGTCGCTCGACATGACGATGCGCCTCAACTACGCGCGCAAGAGCGGCATCGGCTACGCGCTCAAGCGCAATGGAGCGCTGCCCGAGTTCGTCGACTTTCCGTTTCTCGGTCAACAGCCGATCTACGACGGCGCCACCCCCAACCCGGACGACGAGCGCCAGGTCTACCTGGACTCGAAGGGCAGCATCGACGACGAGACGGTCGGCGTCAATGCCGAGATCGAGATGAGCGTGCCCGAGCTTCCACTCTTCGGTGCGACCACGCTGCACGTTCTCGGATCATTCACCGACTTCGACGAGTTCAGCGTCATCGACCAGGATTACTCGGACCTGCCGCTCGCGGCGGCCACGCAAGCGTGGACCGGAAACGAGTGGGTGGGCGAGATCAACTGGTCTTCCGACTACGGCGAAGAAGGCGGCTGGCTTCTGGGGATCTTTCATCTCGGGACGAAGGGCGACAACTCCGTCGACGCGCCCTCGACGATACCGATCGTCGCGCCCAACGGCACACGGATCGACATACCCGTGCCCTTTCACCAGGACTTCGAATCGAGCGCGTACTCGGTCGCGGGCTTCGCGAACGGCTGGTATCGGATCACCGACCGGCTCCGGCTCGAGGCCGGCGCCCGCTACAGCCACGATTGGAAGCGATCCGCGCTCGTGAGCCCGACCATCCTTCTCGACACGACGACCTTCGTGCTCTTCCAGGCGATCGACGACCCGCGCTCGGACGACTGGGGCAGGCCGACCGGCAGCGTCAGCCTCGATTACCGACTCACCGACCGCACCCGCGCATACGGGCGCCTCGCGACGGGCTACAAGGCGGGCACGCTCAACAACGACATCGCTCCGATCGGCAACGAGTTTGGCGATCCCGACTGCGACCCCGACCCCGACGCGCCGGATTGCGACGGGATCTTCTCGCCGGAGAACGCCGATCCGGAGTACATCTACGCGATCGAGACCGGCCTCAAGAACACGCTGCTCGACAATCGACTCCTGCTGAACGGCGCCGCTTTCATCTACTGGTACCGCGACCTGCAGGTCAGCCAGCTGTTCGAGGTCCAGCACATGGTGCAGAACGCGGCGAGTGCCCGGATCTGGGGCATCGAGCTGGAATCCACCTGGCGCCCGATCGATCCGCTCACGCTCGCGACCCAGTTCTCGTTCCTGGACGCGACCTACACCGACTACGAGGACTGCATCGACGCGAAGGACTTCTCGGTGCAGGACTGCAGCGGAAACCAGCTCACGCGCGCGCCCCGCTTCTCGGGCAGCGTCACCGCGACCTACGATTTCGACTTCGATCTGCTGGGCCGCGTGACGCCCTACGCGCAGATCTACGCCTCGGACGAGGTCTTCTTCCGCCCGACCAACGAGGCGGCCGACGCCCAGGACGCCTACTTCCTGCTGAACCTCCACCTGATGTGGCAGAGCGAGAACCGCCGCCTGGGGCTGGATCTCTTCGTCGACAACGTCTTCGACGAAGACGTGGCCACGACCAAGATCGTCGGTTCGAGCCTGCTCGGCTCGCCGCTCGTCGACGCCTACGATCGCCCGCGCACGATCGGCGCGCGCGCGCTCGTCACGTGGTGAGCGCCAGCGGACACGGGGCGCCGGCCGGCACGCGGCGCGGGCGCATCGAACGCGGACCCGAGCGCGGCTCGCGGCCAGAGAGCGGGCGGTGGCCGCGATCGAGCTGCCGGAGCGAAAGCCCTGGCCGCGATCGGGCGGCCGCACGGCGCGTCTAGCTCACCAGGCGAACGGCACGAGCGCGCGCCGCCGCGTCGGGTAGTCGGGAAAGCGCTCCCGATACCAGCGGTGGTGGGCTGCGGCCCGGGGCGCCAGATTGGCGACCGTGTAGAACGCGAACGCGAAGCCGGCCCAAGACCAGGTGAGGATCGCCCAGCCCACCCACTCGAGGATCTCGCCGAGATAGTTCGGGCACGAGACGCGCTCGAAGAGCCCGCCTCGGGGAATCCGGTAGTCGCTCTCGCCGGGAGCGCGCAGGCCGCGCAGGCGCGCGTCGGCGTCGAGATTGATCCACGCGCCCAGCGCAAACAGAGCAGCGCCGAGTGCGAAGCGCGGGTCTGCGAGCCAGCTCGTCTCGTAGCGTCCGAACTCGGAGATCCAGCGCGCGTTGACGTACGCGTTCACGAGGTTGAAGAGGATCGCGGATGCGGCGATGAGCAGCGGGGTCGGGCGCGCGGGGTCGCGCATGCGCAGCGGAAAGATCACGCTGCGGTTTACGTAGTGGAGCTGCCAGAGGGCGAGGAAGAGCAGCGGAACCGGCTCGAAGCGCGCGGAGCCCGCGAAGTAGATCGCCAGGAACGCCCACACCGCGGGGCTCTCCATCAGCAGCCACGCGCGGCGCGCCGGAAGGGTCGGCCCCCAGCCCGCGCGCGCGTGCCGCCCGTAGGGCGCGACGACGAAGGTCAGCGCGATCCAGGTGACCACGCCCAGGCCGATCTCGAACCAGGTCGCCGCGTGGTGGAGGGCAGGGCTGTCCGGCACCGCGGGAAGGTAGCCCCGGCTCGCCGCCGGGAACCACGCGCCGCTCGCCGAGGCGCGCGGGCATCTCGCACCCGGTTGGTGTGCGTCGGGTCGGGCCGGCTGGGCGAGGCCGGGGCTTCGAGTTTCGAGAACGCGGCGCCGGCCGGGGGGTCGGCGGCTTCGCGGGTCGCGCGATTTGCCGTCTACGTCTAGCGCGGCGATGCTTCGATGCGAGTGCAACGGAACGCGCGGATGAACGCTGGGGGCGAGCAGATGAACCGGTACCGAGCCTCGAAGCGCGCGCTGGCTTCGGCCGTGCTCGCGGGCGCCATCGCGCTCGGCGGCTGCACGGGCGAACGCGAGCGATCGCCCGCGAGGGCCAGCGCGCCGGAGCCGATCCGAATCGTCGCGCTCGGAGACTCGACCACCGAGGCCGGCTGGGAGGGCAACGCCGAGATCGTCTACGCGGAGCGACTCGAGGCGTCACTCGAGGCGCGCGGATTCGACGTGGAGGTGATCAACGCGGGGCTGAGCGGTACGACGAGCGAGCAGGCCGTCGAGCGCCTGGACGCGGACGTGCGCCGCCACCGGCCCCACTACGTGATCGTCCAGTTCGGGATCAACGACTCCTGGATCGACGCCGACGAGGGGCGAACCGATCCGCGCCTGAGCGTCGACGAATTCGACGCGCAGCTGAGCGCGATCATCGAGACGCTGCGCGCGGATGGCGCCAGGCCGATACTGATGACGCCCAATCCGATGCGCTGGTCGGAATTCTACGGCCGCGAGTACTGGGACCATCCGGAGCTCGGATTCGACGCCGAGGATCCGCGCGGCATCAACCGGCTGCTCGACGTCTACGCGCAGCGCGTGCGCGACGTCGCCCGCCGAAAAAGCGTGCCGCTCGTCGACGTCTCGGCGCGCTTCGAGGCCTACGATCGGTCTCCCGGCCGGAGCATCTCCGAGCTCCTGCTCCCGAACGACGACATCCATCCCAACGACGCGGGGCACGCGCTGATCGCGGAGTGGTTGACGGAGCTGTTGGCCGCGGATCTCGAGCCGCGGTGAAACCGCCCGGCGGGGCCGCGCTGCGCTCACGGCGGCACGCCTCGGGTGGCGTGTCGCTTCATGACGGGGAGCCCCATCCGCGTTGCCGCGGTTTCGCGATGCTCCTCGCGGGCGTACGCCAGCCCTTGCACGTCGCGTCCCCCGTCCAGCCGGGCTGCTGTC
Organism: Myxococcota bacterium; assembly: GCA_041579295.1. Lineage (GTDB taxonomy): Bacteria > Myxococcota_A > UBA9160 > UBA9160 > SMWR01 > JACZVU01. The sequence goes on from JBFGGA010000235.1 coordinate 4,122, forward strand.
GCGCGCGCCGGGCCCGCTCGAGGCGGCGGGGCTGGCTCGCCGGGCCCTGCGCCCGAGGCAGGAAGGTCCATTTCGCGCCGTCGAAGGGTCGGTTGCGGCTCGGATGAGCACTCGAAGCGGGCGTTGCGTCCGCTGGGAGTCGAGAGCCTCGCGCCGTTTTTCGTCTGATCGCATCCAGCCGACAGCACTCATCTGAACACTCCGGGCCGCCGATCCAATCTGCCCCAATCGATCGATCCGAGTTGTCCCAAATTGACATCGCGAGCACCGCCCACGCGGCTGCATCGCAGGCTCCGTCCACTCGATCGCACCGTCGATCCAATCTGCCCCAGCTCTTTTCGCAATCGTGCCCCACCTTGGTATACGATGCGCACAGCAAATACATATGTGTATAAAAATTGTCGCGATTCGATTGACTTAAACTTAATAGTGTGGTAATGGTCCGTTGCGACGGTAGAGCTGCGGGTGCCATGGCCGACGGTAGGCAAATTTCTTCCCGGATCGTGCAAGGCATCCTCTCGGCCGCCGAGCAATTCCCGCCGCTAGCTTGCGATGCATTGCGCACGTCGGTGGCAAATCGAGACAACACAAGGACCGATCCGGGCGGCTCTTCATATGACCGCCACGCCGAACCGTCGCGCTCG
>JBFGGA010000236.1:0-4745 GCA_041579295.1 Myxococcota bacterium
AGAAGCTCGAGCGCATGGTCAAGATGCTCGAGGACAAAGAATGGGACATGGAGGGGCAGGATCGCGCGCGGGTCGCGGACGGCCTGGCGTACTTCGCCGAGGGCGAGGATCTGATTCCCGATCGCATCCCCGGACTCGGCTACCTGGACGACGCGATCATGATCGAGCTCGTCGTGCGGGACCTGAAGCACGAGATCGAGGCCTACGACGATTTCTGCCAGTACCGGGCGAGCGCGCTCAAGCTCATCCGCGGAAAGGATGCGAAGGCCTCACGCGAGAAGATCACCGCGCGCCGCGGTCAGCTCCAGCTGCGCATGCGACGGCGCCGCCGGCGCGACCGCAGCGGCTCCGGCGTCCGAGCTTCTCGCTCACCCGGGGCGCTCTTCTGACCGGCGGCGAACGCGTTCCGTCCGGATCCCCATCTCACCGAGCGGCTAGCGGATCGGCCGCTGCATGAACGAGGAAACCGTGCCCCCCTCCGCGGACCAATTCGGTCGACCCCTTCACGATCTCCGGATCTCCGTCACCGACCGCTGCAATTTCCGCTGCCCCTACTGCATGCCCGCGGAGCTCTACGGCGAGAACTACCAGTTCCTGCCGAAGGCCGAGATCCTCAGCTTCGAGGAGATCGAGCGGCTGGCGCGCCTGTTCGTCGATCTCGGCGTCGAGAAGCTGCGGATCACCGGTGGCGAGCCCCTGCTCCGACACGAGCTGCCGCGGTTGATCGAGCGCCTCGCGGCGATCCCGGGCCTGCGGGATCTCGCGCTGACGACCAACGGCTACCTGCTCGCGGAGCAGGCCGCCGCGCTGCGCGACGCGGGCCTCCGGCGCGTCACCGTGAGCCTCGACAGCCTCGACCCGGCCGTCTTCGCGCGGATGTGCGGCCGCGCGTACGGTCCCGAGCGGGTTCTCGAGGGAATCGAAACGGCGGATCGGATCGGGCTGCGCCCGATCAAGATCAACTGCGTGGTGCAGCGCGGCGTCAACGATCACACGATCGTCGATCTCGCGCGCGCGTTTCGCGGCAGCGGTCACATCGTGCGCTTCATCGAGTACATGGACGTCGGGACGCTCAACGGATGGGACCTGTCGCAGGTCGTCAGCGCGGCCGAGATCGTCGCGCGCCTCGCCGCGGAGTTTCCGATCGAGCCCGTCGATCCCAACTACCCGGGCGAGGTCGCCAACCGCTACCGCTACCGCGACGGAGCGGGAGAGATCGGCATCATCGCCTCGGTGAGCGAGCCGTTCTGCGGCGGCTGCACGCGCGCGCGCCTGACGATCGAGGGGAAGCTCGTCACCTGCCTGTTCGCCTCCGACGGCACCGATCTGCGCGCGCCGCTGCGCGCGGGCGCCTCCGACGACAAGCTCCGGCGGCTCATCGACGCGGTCTGGTTGCGACGCACGGACCGGTACTCGGAGGAGCGCGCGGCGCTCGCCGAGAGCGAGGATCCGTCCACCCGCAAGGCCAAGATCGAGATGTACCAGATCGGCGGCTGAGCGGCGGGCGGTGGGGCGTTGGTGAATGTCCACCCTCCGATTGGCGGGAACGTTGGTGAAGCTTCGCGGGTCGGATCTCCTCGCGGCGGGTGAAGGTTCACCCACGTCCCCACGAGAGCGGCGATGAGCGACAGCCAGGTGCACTTCGGGGGGCCCGATCGGCCGGTCGGCGCGCTGCGCGATCTGCTCGCGGAGCGGGTGGCACGGGTGCCGGCGGGCGGCTCGATCGACTGGGTGACCTACTACTTTCGCGATCGCAGACTTGCGGATACGCTCGTCGAGGCGCGCGAGCGCGGCGTCGAGGTGCGCGTGACGCTCGACGGTCACCCGCGGACGCCCCACGCGAACGACGCGGTGATCGCGATCCTCGAGTCCGGCCTGCGCGACGGGCTTCGCGTGGTGCGCGGCCGGCTCGACGGCACCGCGCTCGGCAAGATCTCGCGACCGCGCCTGCACGAGAAGCTCTACTGCTTCTCGCATCCCACCCCGGTTGCGTTCGTCGGCTCCTTCAACCCGTCGGGCGATTTTCCAGAGATCGATCCGGGCGTGATCGAGGTGATCGGCGACCACGATCGAGCCCACAACCTGCTCGTCGAGCTGCGCGATCCCGCTCTCGCGCGCGATCTCGTCGGCCACGCGCGAAGCCTGCACGCCGCGCGGCACGGCTGTTCGGATCGCTTCGCCGCGAGCGCGAACCGGACGCTGCGCCACGGGCGGTATTCGGTCTATTTCTGGCCGTGCGCTAGGCGCCATCCGATCATGAAATCTCTGCTCGATCTCGAGCGCGGATCCCGGGTTCGCATCGCGGCCTCGCACATCAGCGGATCCTCGTCGTTGAACGGACTCTGCGCGCTCGCCGCGCGCGGCGTCGCGATCGAAATCGTGACGGAATCGACGCGCCGCCGCGTGCCGCTCGATGCCGAGCAGCGGCTCGTGCATGCGGGAATCTCCGTGCGCCGGTTGGTCGCCGACGAGTGGATCCCGATGCACGACAAGTTCGCATTGGTCGAGGGCGCCCACCGGAAGCAGGTGATCTTCGGCAGCTTCAACTGGTCGGAGCCGTCCTACCGATTCAACCGCGAGATCGGCATCTGCGCCGAGGATCCGCGGCTGTTCGCGGCGCTTGCCGAGCGCTGGGACCAACTATCCGCCGCGCCGCCGTGATTCGAGCCGCTCGGCGGGGCCAGCGGCTGCCGGAGCCGGGCGGAGCGCGTGGCCGGCGGCGTCCGCCCGCCGACGCGAGGGGAGGGCTCGCTCAGCGAGGTGTCGGCGCGGGGGCTTCGCGCACGAGCTTTCCGTTCGACCAGACGCCCGCGCGCACGCGGCCGTTCGCGTAGGTGTAGACGCCCTCGCCGTGCATCTCGCCCTCGAGGAAGCCACCCGCGTATTTCTCTCCGTCCGGCCAGATTGCGATCCCCTGCCCGCTCCTCTGGTCGTCGCGCCAGTGTCCCTCGTAGATCTCCCCGCTCGGAAATTGCAGGATCCCGTAGCCGTTGCGCTTGCCGTCGCGGAACTCGCCCACGTAGCTGCGGCCGTCCGGGTAGGTGTAGGTGCCCTCGCCCTCGATCCGGCCATTGGCGAACTGCCCCTCGTAGGCCCGCCCGTCGGGCCACGTGAGCTTTCCGACGCCGTGCATCCTGCGGTTTCGGACGCTGCCCTCGTAGCGCAGCCCGCCCTCCAGGACGACCAGGACCTGCGCATCCTCGGGAAGCCCGCCGCTCGACGCGTCGCCCTCGATGTCGTCGGCGCGCGCCGCGGGCGCACCCGCGAGCGCGACGCCCAGCGCGAGGCAGAGCGCCGCGAGCGGGCTTCTCGGAGCGTTGCGGTGGGCCGCTTCCCGCGCGGCGATCGCATCTCGCATCGTCATGGCTCTCCGGCTGCGGGCGCGCGCCCGCTTCACAGCCCCACGAAGGTACCGCCGTTTTCGACGCACAGGCGGCGCATCAGCGACGCGAAGCGGCGGCTCGTGCGCTGGAACTCGGGGTCGAGGGTGTCGATCGAGAAGCCGACCGCGTGCACGCGCACCCGGCGCCGGCCGCGCGCGTCCGGGCGGTTGAGCTGCGCGACGCGGTCGATGACGAGTTGCGCGGACTCTCCGGTGAATTCGTCGCCGAACACGTAGATGCTGATCTCCTTGTCCCAGTCGTGGAAGGTGCGGATCGCCTTCTCGATCCCCTCGACGGGGCTGCTGTTGCTGAACGCGCGCCAGCTGGCGAGCTGCTCGAGGATGAGCTTGCGGCGCCGCGGGGAGTCCGGGATCCAGCGCCCGGCGTAGCCGTCGAACATGTAGTTCCCCATGTCGTTGAGGACCTGGATTCCGCGGACCTTCGGGTAGACTTGGAGCGTCTCCGCGACCTTCCGGATCACCTTCGGCCAGCTGTAGTTCTGCATGCTCCCGGAGGTGTCGATCACGAAGATGATGTACTCGCTGTCGGCCGGGATGCCGCCGACCGCTTCTTCCAGCGAGGCCCGCTGATATCGGCGCAGCCGTTCGGCTTCGGTGGTGAGCTCCTGTTCGGCGCGCTTCGCGGCCGCCTGCAGCGCGGCGATCACCTCGGCTTCGCTCCGGGTCTCGTCGAGGCTGCCCTGCAATCGAGCGAGGCGCGCGGCGAGCGCCCGCGCGTCGGACTCCAGCTGCTCGGCCTCGCTCGCGGCTGAGAGCAGCTCTTCTTGCACGCTCTGCGCCTCCTGCTCGACGTCGACGATCTGCCCGCGCAGCCCCTCGATCATCGAGAGCAGCCCCGCGCGCTGCTCCTCGGTCAGCACGGGGTCGTGCACCTTGACGATCACGAGCAGCAGGATCACCGCGCCGAAGCCGCAACAGATGCAGTCGAGGAAGGAGAGCCCCGCGGCGCCGACTTCTCGACGCGGACGCGCGCTCACGGCCAATCCAACGACGGGCTCATGAACGAGCCGCGGGTGGCGCGCGCGAGCTTCCAGAAGGAGTCCGGCGCGTAGGGGTCGCCCTCCATCGCGAAGAGGATCACGTTGATCGGCACGCCGCGCGGGAGGTTTCGAACCGCTCGCGTGAAGTTCTGCAGCCGCTGCTTGCCCGAGACCATCGTTCCCCTCGGCGGCGACGCGCCGTGGGTCGGCAGGCCGTCGACCAGCAGGTAGACGTTGTCCGGCCGGGGGGTCAGGGTCGCCGCGACGGAGAACGCGGCGTGCAGGCTCGTGCCCTCCCTGGGGACGGTCTTGCGCAGGCGCGCGACCGCCTGCTCGAGCGCCGAGCCGTCGCCGACCTCGAT
>JBFGGA010000237.1:0-4723 GCA_041579295.1 Myxococcota bacterium
CTCTTCTTGAACGGCGAGCTGCTGGACCGCGACGCGCTGGACACGGAGGTTTCCGGCGACGACGTCGTCTCGGTGCTGGCGCCCGCCGCGGGGGGCTGATCTCGGCGAGACGGTATCCCCAGCACTTCGCGTTTCTGGTAAGCTCGCCGCATCCAAACAACGAGGAGGTTCCCCCATGGGTGGTCCGACAGGCGATCGAATGATCCGCGTCGACATGACGAACCAGACCGCGAGCATCGAGCCGTATCCGGAGGACTGGAAACTCCTGGGCGGCCGAGCGCTCTCCGCGCGTATCCTGCTCAGCGAATGCGACCCCACCTGTGACCCGCTCGGACCCGACAACATCCTCGTGATCGCCCCGGGCGTACTCGCGGGAACCTCCGCGCCGACCTCCGGGCGCATCTCGGTGGGCGGCAAGAGCCCGCTGACCGGCGGCATCAAGGAGGCCAACGCGGGAGGCAACCCCGGCCAGGATCTGATGAGGCTCGGTTACCGCTGCATCATCGTGAAGGGGCAACCGGCCGACCCCGAGCGCCGCTACGCGCTCGAGATCACCGCGGACGACGTCAAGATCAAGCCCGCCGACGAGCACAAGGGCAAGTGGAACTACAAGCTCATCGAAGACCTCGCGAAGAGCTACCCGGCCAGCGCGTCCTTCATCTCGATCGGACCCGCCGGAGAGATGAAGCTCAGCGGCGCCTCGGTGGCCTGCACCGACGCCGAGCAGTCGCGCCACCCGGCGCGCCACGCGGGCCGCGGAGGGCTCGGCGCGGTGATGGGGAGCAAGGGCATCAAGTACATGGCGATCGACGCCGGCAAGCGACCCGCGCGCAAGCCCGGGAGCACCAAAGAGTTCTACGCGCTCGCGAAGAAGTACACCAAGTACTTCCAGGAGGGCCCCGGGCAGGAGCCGTTTCCGAAGTGGGGCACCAGCGCAATCGTGAGCGAGGCGAACAACATCTACACGTTCCCGCACCGAAACCGCGTGGAGGGGCGCTCGCCCGACGTCGAGACATTGGACGGCATGCGGATCGTGGAGTCGTTCGAGACCCGCGGCGGCGGCATGCACAACTGCATGACGGGATGCATCGTGAGATGCAGCAACATCGTCCATGACAAGGACGGCAACTACAAGACGTCGGCGCTCGAGTTCGAGACGCTGACGCTGCTCGGCTCGAACTGCGCGATCGCGAGCTGGGAGGACGTCGCGGACCTCGACCGCCTCTGCGACGAGATCGGGCTCGACACGATCGAAACCGGGGCCGCGATCGCGGTCTACATGGACTCGGGCGCGATGCAGTTCGGCGACGCCGAGGGCGCGAAGAAGCTGCTCGAGGAGATCGCCGAGGGCACGGACGTCGGCAAGGCGATCGGAAACGGGGCCGTCGCCGTCGGCCGCCGGCAGAAGCACAAGCGCGTGGGCGCCGTGAAGGGCCAGGCGCTGCCCGCCTGGGACCCGCGCCCCCTCAAGGCCGCGGGGATCACCTACTGCACGAGCCCGATGGGCGCCGACCACACCGCGGGCCTCGTGGTGGACCCGGGGCAGGCCATCGAGGAGATCGCGCGCGCGTCGCAGGAGGCGCAGATCCTGAACACCGCGATCGATTCGTCGGGCTTCTGCCAGTTCCTGATGCCCACCATCGAGGAGATCGGCGAGTTCTACAGCCACTTCGTCGGCGAGAAGGTGTCGCGCGAGCAGATCGCCGACATCGCCTGGCAGTGCATGCAGGAGGAGTGGGAGTTCAACCGACGCGCGGGCTTCGGTCCCGAAGACGACGAGATGCCGGATACGATGAAGGAAGATCCGATCGGGCCGGAGAAGGTCGTCTGGGACATCCCGCAGGAGATCGTCAAGCAGGCCTACGAGCGGTTCGAGCCGCGAGAGGAACTGTACACCCAAAGACCGTCATAGGAAGAAGCCCGCCATGAGCGCGACCGAGGACCTCTACGACGAGTACCTGATCACCAGCATGGTTCCGGGGTTCGCGCCAGTCGAGGTCGAGCGCGCCAGCGGTACGAAGTACTACGGCACCGATGGCCGCGAGTACCTCGACTGCTTCAGCGGAATCTCCGTCACGAACGCGGGCAACGGGCATCCGAAGGTGGTTGCCGCCGCCAAGGAGCAGATCGACAAGCTCGTCCACTGCTGCACCTACGTCTACTACAGCCCGAGGGCGGGCGAGCTCGCCAAGCGGATGGCCGAGATCTCGCCGGGCCGGCTGAAGAAGAGCTTCTTCGGCAACAGCGGCGCGGAGGCGATCGAAGGCGCGATGCGCCTCGCGAAGCACCACACGGGCAAGAACGAGTTCGTCGCCCTGACCCACAGCTTCCACGGACGCACCAACGCGACGCTCTCGGTGACGGGCAACAGCGGGCGGAAGATCAGCGGCGGCCCGTTCCTCACCGGAATCGCGTTCGCACCCGCGCCGCACTTCTACCGCTGCCCGTTCGGCTCCAAGACCGAAGAGGAGTGCGGCGAGCGCGCCGCGAGCTTCGTGGCCGACGCCATCAAGTACCAGACCTCCAACAACGTGGCCGCCTTCATCGCCGAGCCGATCCTCGGAGAGGGCGGGATCATCACGCCGCCCTCGAACTACTTCAAGCTCGTCAAGGAGATCCTCGAGGCGAACGACATCCTCTTCATCTGCGACGAGGTCCAGACCGGCTTCGGGCGCACCGGAAAGCTCTTCGCGATCGAGCACTACGGCGTCGATCCCGACATCATGACGACCGCGAAGGGCATCGCCGACGGCTTTCCGCTCGGCGCGTTCACCGCGACGCCCGAGATCGGCGACGCGTTCACGGTGGGCAGCCACCTGTCGACCTTCGGCGGCAATCCGGTCAGCTGTGCGGCCGCGCTCGCGAACATCGACGTCATGTTCGACGAGAAGCTCCCCGAGCAGGCGACGGCCCGCGGTGCCCAGCTGATGACCGGGCTCGACAAGATCCAGGCGAACAACAAGCTCGTCGGCGACGTGCGCGGCAAGGGATTGATGATCGGCATCGAGCTCGTGAAGGACGCCGACAAGACACCCGCCGCGGCCGAGGCCGGAGAGGTGCGCCGCGTGTGCCGCGAGGCCGGCATCCTCGTCGGGGTCGGGGGCTCGCTCGGCAACGTCGTGAGGCTCCAGCCCCCGCTCGTGATCAGCCAGGAGGAGTGCGCGCGCGTACTCGAGACGCTGGAGCGCGCACTCGCCGACACCGCGCGCTCGCTGTAGCCAGCGGGCTCACCGCTTGCCGCTTCGCGCGCAGCCGCGCGCGCCTCGCGCCCCCAGTGCGACGGGGAAGCGCGGCTAGTCGTCGGAGACTTGGATCCCGTGCGCTGCGCCGACGGCTCGGCTGAGCAGGCGGCCGTCGCGCATGTTGACCGCCGCGCGAAATCCGTCGTCGGCCGCCGCCAAGCGTTCCGAGCCTTCCCGCGCGAGCCGCAGCACCCACGGCAGCGTCGCGTTCGTGAGCGCCTGGGTGCTCGTGCGGCTCACCGCGCCCGGCATGTTGGCCACGCAGTAGTGGACGACGCCGTCGACGACGTAGGTCGGGTCGGCGTGCGTGGTGGCGCGCGTCGTCTCCACGCAACCGCCCTGGTCCACCGCGACGTCGACGATCACCGAGCCGCGCTTCATCGCCGCGAGGTCGGCCCGGCGGATCAGGTGCGGCGCCTTGGCTCCCGGAATCAAGACCGCGCCGACGACGAGATCGGCCCGCGTCAGCCCTTCGCGAATCGAGTGGGGATCGGAGTAGATGGTGGTGACGTTGGGGGGCAGGATCTCCGAGAGGAAGCGCAGCCGGTCGAGGTCGCGATCGAGGATGGTCACGCAGGCGCCCAGTCCCGCGGCCATCAACGCGGCGTTGGCGCCCACGACCCCGCCACCGATGATCATGACCTCGCCGGGCTCGACGCCCGGCACGCCCCCGAGCAGCACGCCGCGCCCCTGCTGGGGTCGCTCCAGATACTTGGCGCCCTCCTGGATCGAGAGTCTCCCCGCCACCTCGCTCATCGGCGTGAGCAGCGGCAGCGTCGCCCGACCGTGCTCGGTGCGACCCTCGAGGGTCTCGTAGGCGATCGCCGTGATGCCCTGGTCGAGGCAGCCGCGCGTCAACGCCTCGTCGGCCGCGAAGTGAAAGTAGGTGAAGACCTCCTGCCCGCGGCGCATCAGCGGGATCTCGCTGGGCTGCGGCTCCTTGACCTTGACGATGAGCTGTGATTCGCCCCAGATCTCCTCGGCGGATCCGACGATCTTCGCGCCGGCCGACAGATAGCGGTCGTTGTCGAAGCCCGATTCCCCGCCCGCATCGGTCTCCACCAACACGGTATGACCGTTGCGCACGAGCAGCTCGGCGCCCACGGGCAGCAGACCGACGCGGTACTCGTCGGATTTCACCTCGCGCAGTACGCCGACGATCATCACGCTCTCCCACGCGGCCAGCGCGCCTCGGATTACGCCCGGCAGTCCGCTGCGGCGATGCAACCAACGGAACGAGCGCTTGTCAATGGACGCGGCGCGCGCGATCGCTGCGCCACCGCGTCGCTTTGCGCGCGGCGCGCATCTCGAGCCGGTTCGCTGCGGGCCGCGTCCCCGGGGCCGCGCTCGGACGCGCCGAAGCCGCGCAGCGCGACGCCTGCGCGCGCGGCGCCGCGGTCGCGCGCCGCGGCCGAGCCATCGCGCCCGCGCGCGCCGCGGCGCGCGCCCGAGCCATCGCGCCCGCGCACGCCGCTTGGCGA
>JBFGGA010000238.1:0-4709 GCA_041579295.1 Myxococcota bacterium
CATCCCGACGATGGTCGATCCGAGCATGGCGCCGCCGGGCAAGCACGTGATGTCGTGCTTCGTGCAGTACGCGAGCTACGACATGCCGGAGTACGGCACGCGGGAGCAGCAGCGGGAGGCGTTCGGCAACGCGGTGATCGACACGCTCTCGGAGTTCGTTCCGAACCTCAAGGACATCATCCTGCACAAGCAGGTGCTCACGCCGTGGGACATCGAGCAGGAGATCGGTCTGACGGAGGGGAACATCTTTGCGGGCGAGCTGACGCTCGACCAGCTGTTCTTCTTCCGGCCGGCGGCGGGTTGGGCGGACTTCCGCACGCCGATCCGCAACTACTACCAGTGCGGCTCGGGGACGCACCCGGGCGGTGGGATCACGAGCGGGCCGGGCCGCCTCGGCGCGCTGGAGATCCTGCGGGACGGCCGCTGATCGTCCGCCGGGATGATCGCGTGACCGGTGGCGTCCGGTCGGCTCGTAGAGGAGTGCGGGCTCGCCGCAGCAGGACGACCCCGCGGCTGCTGATTTCGCTCTTGCCGATCTTCGCGCTGGCCGCGCCCGGCGCAGCTGCGCGGCAGCTGGCGGGCGTCGAGTTTCCCGACGGCTTCGAGGGCGACGGCGTGGCGCTCGTGCTCAACGGGGCGGGCGTGCGCACGAGATTCTTCGTCGACCTCTACGCGGCTGCGCTGTATCTGGAGCGCAAGAGCGCGGACGCGGAGGTCATCCTCGACGCCGACGAGCCGATGGCGATCCAGCTCCGGATCGTCACGAGCCTGATCTCGCGCGAGGCGATGCGGGAATCGATCGAGGACGGGTTCCGCGAGTCGACTCGCGGGAACACCGCGCCATTTCGCGAGAAGATCGACGCGTTGATCGGCGCGTTCGACGCGGAGATCGAGGACGGGGACCGCTTCGATCTCGTCTATCTGCCCGGCGACGGGCTGAAGGTGCGCAAGAACGGCGTTCCCGCGGCGACGATCGCATGCAAGGTGCCGTTCAAGCGAGCGCTGTTCGGAATCTGGATCGGCGATCGACCCGTTCAGGAGCGGCTCAGGCGCGAGCTGCTGGGTCGATCGATTCCGCATCGATCGGCCCGCGGCCCGTTGCTCGGCTTCCGCGCGCGACCAGCGGCCCCGACCCCCCAAGGATCCCTCTGGCCGAAGAACACCCCCCCGCCTGACGCCGCTCGGCGCGGTAGCGGGGGGGCGCTCACCTCTCGTTCAGATGCGGTTCGCGCGTCGCTTCTTCCGCTCGTTCAGCCAGCCGAGCAGCGTCCAACCCGCGCCGAGCGAGAACAGCGTCCGGGGCTCTGGCAGGTACTTGAGCGAGGGCAGACAGAGCACCTCGGGCGCTTCGACGAGCAGCAGCGGATTGAGTCCGAACTGGTCTTCGAAGCTGTGGAATCGACCCAGCGGCGAATCGAAGATCTCGTAGCAAGCGAGGTGCTCCTCCGGGAGCGGCGGGGGGCCTTCGAAGTTCTTATCGACCGGTTTGCAGAGATAGCGCCCCGGCCCCACCAAGACGTCGTTCTCGAAGTGGAATTGATCCGCGAGGTTCACGATCACATTCGGGTCGAACCGCGTGACGGCGTCGTAGCATTTCCGATGCTGGTTGAGTTCGATGATCCCGATGCCGTCCTTGATCGCGGGCACCAGCAGGAAGCGACCGTCGCGGACCCGCCAATTCTGCGTCCCGAACTGGTTCGTCACCTCGAGCCTGCGAAGCGGCTGCGGGTCGATGAACTCGTACCACGTCAGGTGTTCGTTCTGTCGGATCGGGGTGCCCGAGGGGAGGTCCGGATCGATCGCCTTGACGACCGGGACGCCGAGCTTTCCGAGGTTGGCGAGGTCGACCGTCGAGAAGCCGAACGGATCGTTCAAATCGAGGGGCAGAAGAAAGACGGGCTCGGGTTGCAGCGCGTACGCCTTGTAGTGGTCGACCGCCGTGAGGTCGAACGCCGTCTCGCTCGAGCGGAAGTAGGCGATCGGGATGTTCGCCTGGTTGAAGGGGTCGGGGTCGATCAACAGCCAGCCGTGGTTGGAGGACGGGGAGTTCACGATGACCTGGGTTCCCCGGTGGCATCCCACTCCATCCAGGTCTCGACGGAAGCCGGAACCTGCGCCGTCCCGATCACGCTCGCGGGATCGTACGTGGGCTGGGTGTCCCAGGTCACCGTCGCCTCGTCCCAGCTTGCCGTCACCTCGTAGAGCTCGAGATCGCTTCCGGCGGGATCGTGGTTTCAGCGCTCTTAGTAGTAGAGCTGCAGCGTCGCGGAGGCGATCGGTGTTCCGGGCGGGATCGAGCTGAGGTCGAGCTGGATCAGGTCCTGCCACGCCCAGCCCGAGCCGCCGCCCGCGCCGAACTCGTTGCGTGTCTTGAGCATCGAGGACGAGCCGTAATTGCGGGTGGGTTGGCACTGGTTGATGATCGCGTCCGCAGAGGGGTAGAAGGTGAGGGCGGTCGGCCCGGACGTCACCACGAGGTGTGGGTGCTCGTCCCGCGCGCGGCTCGCCGTGGCGCTCGCGATCAGGAACGCACACGAAACGAAACTGACCAGTGTAATTTAGGAACTCGCGAATCTCCGACCTATTTTCGCTCTCCCGGGTTGCTGGTATATCGCGTCGTATCGGCTGGGTTGTATGGGTTTTCCGGCGAGATGAGGCATCGATCGCCATCCCGGAAGCCGGGGCTCCGGCCTCCGCACCGTGGGGCGTAGCGTACTCACTCGGCGCGTTTCCGAGCAACGCGCAATCGCGTAGTCGCGTGGGTTTTTACAGCCGACTACTGCCTACGGACTAATTCATTGATGCACATGCTGTAGAAGGTCTGCGATGGCAATCGTCGGAGATCGCGGCCGTGTTCCGGACGCGTGCGCGTTCAGCGATAACCGGCGCGATGTGCGAGCGCGACCGCCTCCGCGCGGCTGTGTACGTTCAGCCGTCGGAGCAAGTTCTGGATGTGCGTTCGCGCCGTGGCGACCGCAATCGAGAGGGATACCGCGATCTCTTCGGTGTCGGCGCCCGTGAAGAGGAGGTCGAGGACCTCGCGCTCGCGGTTGCTGAGCTCGCGCCCGAAGGTCGACGCGGTCGCGGCCGCGGCGCGGTGCGGCGTGAGGATCTGCAGCACTGTGAATTCGGACGGCCGCTCGCCCGGAATTACCAACGAATGGGCGTTCAGTCGCACGCGCTCACCCGACGCGTCGACGACGTCGAGTTGAAGGCAGTGAACGGGTTCGCCCCTGCGGATCATCTTGAGCAGCGGGCAGTCCGCGTTGCAGTAGCGGTTGCCGAAGATGTCGCTTCCACAGAGCACCTCGTGGCAGGGTTTGCCGATGACGTCGCACGCGCGATGGCCGAGCAGCTGCTGCGCGCCGCGATTCCAGCTGAGGATCCGCCCGCTCTGGTCGATCGCGAAGCTCGCGTCCGAGGTGCTGTCGGTGATCCGCGGTGCGTGTGATTGGAGCATGCTGCGATGCCTCGCTCGCTCGCGCTTCCGGTCGTCCATCGGCCCATCGCCAGAGGAGCGCACGGCGCGTGCGACGCGTGAGTCGACGGCTGAGGTGCGCGAGGGTGTGCGGGGGCGTGAAACTGGGTGCCTGGCCAATCGCCACACGCTCGACCGCGGTCCCGATGCGGCAATTGTCGCGCCGCCCGACCGGGCTTTGCAAGCAGAATCGCGCGAGCAAGCGATGATTCCGCGGTGATCCGTCGAGTGTCGCCCCGCTTCGCGCGGTGGGCGCACGGGGCCCTACCGCTCCGCGGCGCGCTTGCCCCACGCGGCGTTGCAGCTGTCCCCTCACGCCCCAAGGGTCGCGCGGCGCAGTCGCGAAGGCCTTCGCTGCGCGTGGGGCTCGCGGTGGCGGGCCAGTCGCCCCCCTGGCGCGCGGGGCCGGCCTCGCGTTCGCAGGGGGCGGCGGCTCCGCGATCGCGCGCGAGCCGGGCGGGCCGCAGCCGGGCTCGCGCCGCCGGGGCCGGTCGCGCGGGCGGGTGCGGGCCCGCTGTAGCGCCGCGCCCCGCGGCTGGGGCAGCGGCTGACCGCGCCCGAAACGCCCGGGAAGATTCCGCAACTTGGACCGATTCGGCAGCGCGACTGCACTCGAAATGCGCCGCGAGACTCGATAAGCTGAACGCGCTGCTCTCGCTGTTGCAGCTGCGAGACCCGAGCCCGGGTCCGGTCACCGGGTCGTCAGCGCGCGCCGGACGGCGACAGGCCGCCGGCGCGGTTCGCGCCGGGCGGTCAGGTGGCTTCGTAGTTTCGGGACGCCGGGCGACGGGGTAGGGGGTCGTCGCTTGGACGAGTGGGTTGCCGCAGCGGGATTCTTCGCCATCGCGGTCGCGGTGCCCGTGGGCATGCTCGTCGCCGCCAAGCTCGTCGCGGTCACGGCCCGTTCGCACTCCAAGCTCAAGCACATGACCTACGAATGTGGCGAGGAGCCGGAGGGCGGCGCCTGGCTGCAGTTCCACCCCCGCTACTACCTCGTGGCGCTCGTCTTCGTGCTGTTCGACATCGAGGCCGTGTTCCTGTTTCCGTGGGCGCTGGCCATCGAGGAGCTCGGCGGGCTGGCGATCGTCGACATGTTGATCTTCGTGCTCGTGCTGCTCCTGGGATGGGGCTACGCGCTGCGCAAGGGGGCGCTGAAGTGGCAGTAGACGAGAGCGAGCGCAGCTACGAGCACCCCCTCTACCAGCACGTCGAGCGCATGCCCGGTTTGAGC
>JBFGGA010000239.1:0-4700 GCA_041579295.1 Myxococcota bacterium
GATCTCCGAGGTTCAGGACGAAGCGACCGCGATCGCGCCGCAGGCCGCGGCGAACGGAGCGCCCGCCGCCGCCGCCGCCGCGCCGCCGCCCGCCGCCGCGCCGCCGGCCAAGGCCTCTTCGGGAGCGATCGAGGGGATCCTCGAGCTCGCGCCGGAGCTCGCGGGCCGCGTCCCGCCGCGCGCCGTGCTCTACCTGATCGCGCGCACCGCGCAGGGCGGGCCGCCGATCGCCGTCGTGCGCGTCGACAACCCGAGCTTTCCGATGCCGTTCTCGATCGGCCCCGAAAATCGGATGAATCAGTCGCTGCCGTTCGCGGGCGAGATGCGCATCAGCGCCCGCGTCGACGGCGACGGCAACCCGATGACCCGCACGCCCGGCGATCTGCAGGGCTCGTCCGAAGCGGCCAACGCGCCCGGCGACCGCGGCGTGACGCTGCTGATCGACGAGGTGCTCTAGCCGGATCCTCGGACCGCGCCGCATCCCCGGCCATCCCGCTCGCCCCCGCGAACGAGCCACGAGGCGCCGCGCGAACGGGCGCCGTCCCGCCGCGCGCGGGTGCGCGGTGCGGCCGAGCCGCCGCGCGGCGCGCGATGGCCGCTACCGCGCGTCCGACGCTTCGTGCTCCCGCTGGTAGAAGCGGATGATGTCCCGGTAGCTGACGTGCCCGAGGAGCTGGTTGCGGCCGTCGCTGGTCTCGACGATCGGGAGCTTGCCGAATTCGTGCTCCCCGAAGAACTCGAGCGCGCGGATCAGATTGTCGTCCGGGCTCAGGAACTGGGTCCGCCGGTTGACGAGGTCGTGGGCGAGCACCAGCGAGCCCAGCTGCTCGAGGTCTTCGCGCTCTCCGAGATCGCTCAGCGAGACCAGCCCGCACAGCTCGCCGCGAGCGTTCTCGAGCAGCAGATCGCTCTCGCCGGTTTCCCGCGCGATGGACTCGAGCTTCGCGAGCGGGAGATCCGGAGAGACGACGGCCGATCGACCGTAGACCCCCCGCATCGCTTCGCCGATGGTCACGCGCTTCAAGATGTTGGGATTCATCTCCCAGAGGTGCGCTCGGGTGGAGAACTTGTTGTCCACCTGTGTGGTGTAGATCGACCAGCGCCGGGAGGTCACCAGGGCCACGATGGCGACCACCATCAGCGGCGGCAACAGCTCGTAGGCGCCCGTCAGCTCGCAGACCATCATCAGCGAGGCGATCGGCGCGTTCGCCACACCCGCGAAGAACGCCCCCATGCCCACGACGACGAACGGCGTCACGTCGGGCACGAGCGCCGGGAAGAGCTGGTGGCTGACCGTTCCGACGCAGCCGCCGAGCATCGCGCCGATGAACAGGCTGGGTGCGAAGACGCCGCCGGAGCCCCCCGACGAGATCGTGAACGAGGTCGTGACGATCTTCAGCAGCGCGAGCGCGGCGAGGAATCCGGCGGTGGCCTGGATCCCGCCGACGGGCTGGCCGAGGATCAGCTGCTGCACGTAGCCGAATCCCTGTCCCATCGCCTGCGGATAGCTGTACCCGACGATTCCGACGAACAGGCCGCCGATCGGCGGAACCAGGTACTTGTTGACCGGCAGTCGGTCGAAGAAGGCGCGCTTGGAGCCGTGGAGGAAATGGACGAACAGGTAGCCGGCCGCGGAGCACGCCAGGCCGAGCACCGCGTAGAAGAGCAGCTGCACGGGGGTGTGGAACGATTCGCCCGCGTACGCGAATACGTGATCGAATCCGTTGACCGAGCAGAAGAGCGTGTACGCGGTGACGGACGAGAGGATCGCGGGCATCAACGCGTCGGTCTCGAGGTCTTCCTTGTAGAGCACCTCCACGGCCGTGAGCGCGCCGCCGAGCGGGGCGCGAAAGATCGCGCCGAGCCCCCCGGCGGCTCCCGCGACCATCATCGTGCGGCGGGCGCGCGCGCCCATCTTCAGGTAGCGGCCGAGCGCAGATCCGATTCCCGCGCCGATCTGCGCGATGGGCCCCTCTTTTCCCGCGCTGCCGCCGGACGAGATCGTCGCGAGCGTGGCCAGCGACTTCACCAGGGGCACGCGGCGCCGCATCGAGCCAGCCTTGTTGTGGAACGCGTCGATGTAGCTGTCGGTTCCGGTCCCCTCCGCTTCGGGCGCAAAGGTCTTGACGAGCAGGCCCGCGATCAGGCCGCCCGCCGCCGGCAGCACCAGCAGCAGCCAGCGGCGCGGAGGCTCGGTCGGCGGCGCCGGGTCGGGCGGCTCGCCGTACATCGGCGGCAGCGGAAGGCGCGCCCAGGTCTCGATCGTGATCTCGACCGCCGCGTGGAGTAGCTCGTTGAAGACGATCGCGCCGAGTCCCGAGAACAGCCCGATGACGACCGAGTAGAGGTAGATCGTCCGCGGATTGATGCTCGCGAAGATCTGCTGGATCGCGCGAAATTGCGGCGAGCTCTTCAATCGCGTCTCCGAGCGCGGCCGGCTTGCTTCGGGCCGCCGTGCGATCCGCCCCGGGGCCGGGACGGTGGCTCCGCGCTGCGGGCGCATGCTAGCAGTCCGCTCGGCCCGGCCGGGCGCGTCGCCATGCTAGTGTCCCGCTCGAGCGCCATGGCCAAGACGTCACCAGCCAAGAAGCGATCGGGAATGCGTTCGCGCATGCCGCTGGGCGACTTCCTGGTCGCCTACCTGCGGCGCGCGGGGGTCCGCCACATCTTCGGGCTTCCCGGCGATCTCGTCCTCGGGCTCTTTCACCGCTTCGGCCGCGCGCGGGATCTCCGGGTCGTGACGTTTTCCCACGAGCCCGCGGTCGGCTTCGCGGCGGACGGCTACGCGCGCAGCACCCGCAGGCTCGGGGTGGTCTGCGTCACCTACGGGGCGGGCGGTCACAACATCGTCAATCCCATCGCGGGCGCCTACGCGGAGCAGGTTCCGCTGCTCGTCGTATCCGGTGGTCCGGGCGCGGCCGAGGCGAGCATCGCCGGCGTTCACCACCAGGTGAAGGACATCGCGGCGCAGTGCCGGATCTTCTCGGAGGTCACCTGCTCGGCGAAGATCATGCAGCACGCGGATCGCGCCGCCGAGGAGATCCACGAGCTGGTCGGCACGATCTGGGCGGAGAGCCGCCCCGGCTACCTCGAGATCCATCGCGATCTCGTGGACATGCCCATCCCGGTGCCGAAGAACATCGTCGAGTGGGACGGTCACTTCGAGCCGCCGAGGTCGGACGTTCACAAGTTGAAGGAAGCGGTCGCCGACGTGGCGGAGCGCATCCGCAGCGCGAAGAAGCCCATGCTGATCGGCGGCGTCGAGCTGTATCGAGACCGCGCCGAGGGCGCGTTTCGCAAGCTCGCCGAGAAGCTCGGCGCCCCGGTCGTGACCACGATCCTGGCCAAGGGCGTCTTCCCGATGGATCACCCGCAGCACATGGGGATTCACGTCGGAACCTTCAGCGCCGAACCGATCAACCGACGCGTGCGCGCGGCGGATCTCGTGCTCGCGCTCGGCACGCAGCTCACGGATCTGAACCTCGGCGCCACCAAGCAGCAGGTCGATCGCGACCGCTCGGTCTGGGCGACCTCGAATCGCGTGAACGTATCGTTCCACAGCTACACCGACGTGATGTTGAAGGATTTCGTCGAGGGCCTCGTCGCGGAGCGCCTGCCCAGGATCCGCGAGAAGATCTCCTACCACGACAACCTGAAGCGCCGCGATCGCAGCGGAAAGAAGAAGCTGTCGATCAACGACATGCTCGTCGAGGTCAACGACTTCCTCGACGAGCACGAGGGCTACGACGTGTTCGCCGAGTCGGGGGACATGCTCTTCGGCGGCCTCGAGATCCGACCGCGCAAGGGCGGCCTCTACTACGCCCAGGGCTACTACGCATCGATGGGATTCGGAATTCCCGCCGCGCTCGGGGTCCAGATCGGGACCGGCCGCCGGCCGCTGATCCTCTGCGGCGACGGCGGCTTCCAGATGACCGGAGCGGAGATCTCGCACGCGCCGCGGCTCGGCCTCTCGCCGATCGTGGTGCTCGTGAACAACGGCGGTTGGGGGATCTTCCGACCGGTGACGCCGAAGCAGGAGCTGCTCGACCTGCCGCCGTGGCCGTTCGCCGAGCTGGCCGAATCCTGGGGCGGCGTCGGCATCCGCGCGACGAACCCCGCCGAGCTGCGCGCCGCGCTGCGCGGTGCGCACGCGATGCGGAGCTTCGTGATCATCGAGTGCATCGTGCCCAAGCACGACACCTCTCCGATCGGCCGCCGCTACATCCGCCGCAGCGCCAGCAAGGGCAGCGACTGAGCGTTCGACGGTCCGCTGCCGAGATTCCGATTCGAGAACTGATCGCTCAGCGAGCGCCTCGGCACGTGGCGCTGTGCCGTGGGGAGCCGGGGGGAGGGGGAGGGCCGCTCGCTCCAACCCCATCCGACCCGGCGACTGGGCCCCGGCCAGTGCGGCTCCGGTGCAACCATAGATGGTGTGCTCGGGCCAGGACCCTCCCCCTCCTCGCGGCTCCCCAGAGAACTGGTTGCTACGCGGAGAGCAGAACTCCCCCCTCCTTTCGGCTTCCCGGAGGATTGGTTGCTTCGCGTGAAACGGGAACATCGTCGTCAGGGTCCTCTCGGATGGACACTTCTCTCGGGCGGGGTGACGGGAGGGTTGAGGGGGGCATGGGGGTGGAGCCGAGACAGGCCGATGGGCCCGTCGCAGCAAGCGAATCCGGAGGATTCGCCGCCGATGCCCACCC
>JBFGGA010000240.1:0-4623 GCA_041579295.1 Myxococcota bacterium
AGCCGCTGCCGTACAGCGAGTTCCAGCAGCTGCTCGAGAGTGGCCAGGTCGCAGAGGTCGTGGTCGAGGGAAGCTCGATCCGCGGCTCGCTCAAGGAGCCGCTCGAAGGCGGCAAGCAGCGTTTCGTGACGCAGCGGGTCGAGCCCGAGCTCGCCGATCGCCTGGCCGAGCGCGGCGTCGTCTTCTCGAGCCGCCCGGAGAGCAAGCTGCTGCCCGCGCTGCTGTCGTGGGTGGTGCCGATCGCGATCTTCTTCGGCGTGTGGCTGCTGCTGACTCGCAGGATGGCGAGTCAGATAAGTGCGGGGGGCGGTCTGCTCTCGATCGGCAAGAGCAAGGCCAAGGTCTACGTCGAAGCCGACACGCACGTCACCTTCGACGACGTGGCGGGCGTCGACGAGGCGAAGGTCGAGCTCGAGGAGGTCGTCGCCTTCCTCAAGGATCCGCAATCACACGGCCGGCTCGGAGCGCGGATGCCGAAGGGCATCCTGCTGGTCGGACCGCCCGGGACCGGCAAGACGCTGCTGGCGCGGGCGGTGGCGGGTGAGGCGGGCGTGCCGTTCTTCTCGATCAGCGGCTCGGAGTTCGTGGAGATGTTCGTCGGTGTCGGTGCGGCGAGGGTGCGCGATCTCTTCGAGCAGGCGAGCGCGCGCTCTCCGTGCATCATCTTCATCGACGAGCTCGACGCACTCGGGAAGGCGCGCAACGCGCAGGCCGGATTCGGCGGCCACGACGAGAAGGAGCAGACGTTGAACCAGCTGCTGGTCGAGCTCGACGGGTTCGACCCGCGCGCGGGCATCGTGCTGTTGGCCGCCACGAACCGCCCCGAGATCCTCGACCCCGCGCTGCTCCGCGCCGGGCGCTTCGACCGGCAGGTGCTGGTCGATCGACCGGATCGCGTCGGTCGAACCGCCATCCTCGGCGTGCACGTGAAGCGGGTTCAGCTGGGACCCGACGTGGATCTCGAGCAGATCGCCGCGCTGACGCCCGGCTTCACGGGCGCCGATCTGGCGAACCTGGTCAACGAGGCCGCGCTGGTCGCCACGCGCCGCAGCGCGCTCGCGGTCGAAATGAGCGACTTCACGGTTGCGATCGAGCGGATCGTGGCGGGGCTCGAGAAGAAGAACCGGCTGCTGAACCCGAGAGAGCGGGAGATCGTCGCGCATCACGAAATGGGGCACGCGCTCGTGGCGGCAGCGCTGCCGGGGATGGATCCGGTCCACAAGGTGTCGATCATTCCGCGCGGAATCGGCGCGCTCGGATACACGCTGCAGCGGCCGACCGAGGATCGCTACCTGATGACGAGAGAGGAGATGGAGGCCAAGCTCGCCGTGCTCCAGGGAGGTCGCGCCGCGGAGTTCCTGGTGTTCGGCCACTACTCGACCGGCGCTTCGGACGATCTCGCGCGCGCGACGGACATCGCGCGAAGCATGGTGACGCGCTATGCGATGGTCCCCGAGCTCGGAAGCGTCACCTACGGCGACCATCGGGAGGACTTTCTGGGCTTGCCCGGCGGGTTCTCGCCGCGCACCCACAGCGAGCAGACGGCGCGCGAAATCGACCTCGCCGTCAGAAACATCGTGGATGCCTCGTTCGAGCGCGCGAAGGCGATTGTCACCCAATACCGGAGCGTGCTCGAGGCGAGTGCGGCCGAGCTTCTCGCGAAGGAAACGCTCGACGAGGCCGCGCTGCGCCCCTTCTTCGAGAAGGTCGGTAAGCGCTGATCCGATCCTACTGGTGGGCCGCTGAGCCCGCGCGGCGAATCGTCCGCCCGCGCTCGCCGACGTAGCGCGCTCTCGGGCGGTAGATGCGGTTGTTCTCGTACTGCTCGAGCACGTGCGCACACCAGCCCGCGATGCGGCTCGCGGCGAAGATCGGCGTGAAGAGATCGCTCGGGATTCCGAGCGCGGTGTAGACGCTCGCCGAGTAGAAGTCGACGTTCGGGATCAATCGCTTGCGCTCGGCCATGATGGACTCGATGCGCACGCTCATCTCGTAGAGCTCGGCGCGGCCCATCTCCGCGGTGAGACGCGCGCTCATCTGCTTGAGGATCTTCGCGCGCGGGTCGCCCTCTCGGTAGACGCGGTGCCCGAAACCCATGATCTTTTCGCCCGCCTCCAGTCGGGAGGCCACGTACGCGTCCACCTTCTCGATCGAGCCGATCTCCTCGAGCATCCGCATCACGGCTTCGTTTGCGCCGCCGTGCAGCGGGCCCTTGAGCGTTCCGATCGCGGCCATCACCGACGAGTACAGGCCCGAGAGCGAGCTCGCCGTGACCCGCGCGGAGAACGCCGAGGCGTTGAGCTCGTGGTCGGCGTGCAGGACGAGGCAGACGTCGAGGTCGCGGACGTGCCCGGGGTCCGGCTCGCCGCCTCGAATCCCGCGAAGCAGGTTCCACGCGAGGGTTTGCGCGGGGTCCGGCTCGATCGGCCATCTTCCGCACCGCGCGTGTTCGTAAGCGCCGATGATCGTGCCGATCCGCGCCGCGAGTCTCGTCGCCTTGCGCAGCGTCGCGTCGCGTCCGAGCAGGTTGGCGTCG
This sequence comes from Myxococcota bacterium, assembly GCA_041579295.1. Taxonomy (GTDB): domain Bacteria; phylum Myxococcota_A; class UBA9160; order UBA9160; family SMWR01; genus JACZVU01. Next base: position 2,537 of record JBFGGA010000240.1, read on the forward strand.
GGGTCGTGGAGCGCGAGCCCCGCGACGACCGCGTGCAGGAAGTCCATCGCGTGAACCCGTTTGGGCAGGCCGAGCAACCACATGCGCATCTCGGCGGGAAGCGAGAGGCTCTCGCCGAGCCCTTCGCGAAGCGCGGCGAGGCTGCGCGCATCGGGAAGCTCGCCCTCCCAGAGCAGGTGGATCACCTCCTCGAAGCTCGCGTGCTCGGCGAGGTCTTCGATCGTGTATCCGCGATAGAGCAGCGTCGTGCCGTCGATCGTGCTGATGCGCGTCGAGCACGCGACGACCCCTTCGAGGCCCTTGTCGATCGCTGCGTCGAGCGAAGCCGCGTCACTCATGCGCCGAAAGCCCTCGGGTCGGCGGCGGAGGCCGTCGAGACCCGCGCGGTCGGCACGCCGGGGCGCCGCGCGTCGCCGTGCGCTTCCCGGCTCGCGAGCACGCGCTCTTGCGCGGCTTCGAGGATGCGCGCGAGCAGGTCCGCGTACGACCAGCCCGCCATCTCCGCCATCAGGTTGAGCTTGCCATCCCAGCACCAGCCCGGATTGGGATTGACTTCGAGCAGTTTCGGAACCCCGTTTGCATCCGCGCGGAAATCGAACCGCGCGTAGTCGCGGCAGCCGAGCTTCTGGAACAACAGCACCGAGGCGTCGCAGAGCAGGTTCTTGATCTCGACCGGAGCCTTGCTCTGCACGTAGCGGATCTGGTTCCAGTACGGGGACTCGGGCTCCCATTTGGATTCGTACGACAGGATCCGCGGCAGCCCGGGCTCGAGCTGGTCGTAGTCGACTTCCAGCATCGGCAGGATCTCGTGGGAGAGCCCCGGGTTGCCGATCACGCCCACCGTGTACTCCGCGCCGTTCAGGAACTCCTGAACGAGGATCGGAACCCCGGGGAGCTGCTCGCGCAACGCCGTCAGGCGATCGATCAGCGACTCCGCGTCGTGGACGACGGCCCGCTGCGTGATGCCGATGCTGCTGTCTCCGCAGGCCGGCTTCACGAGCGCCGGGAACACGCTCGGAATCGTGGCGCTGCGATCGGCCGGGTCGAAGCAGGTCTGCTCCGGGACCGAGATTTCCAACGACTGCGCGATCGCGTTGACGCTCTCCTTGTCGTAACAGAGGCCGAGCGCCGCGGGGCCCGCGCCGCTGTACGGGACACCGAGCATCTCGAGCAGCGCGGGTACGTGCAGCTCCTTCAGGGCGTCGTTGCCGAAGCCCTCGTCGCAGAGGTTGAGCACGAAGTCCGGTGGCTGCGCGAGCAGCTGCCCGATCAGGTCGTCGTGGCGGTCGAGGTAGCGGAAGCGGTAGCCGGGCAGCTCGCCGAGCGCAGCCCGCAGGCGTTCCAGGGTCTCGAAGTCCTCCGCGTTGAACTGTCCGTCGCGCTTGACCGCGTCCGGTTTGGCGGGGTCGCCGAGCACCACCGTGACGTTCGGAAAGGTCGGCCGAGCGGGCGCCTTCGATTCCCTCGCGCGAGCCGTGGCTCGCACGAGCATCCGATGGGCCATCATTCCGAGGTCCTGGCCGCGGTCCGAGCGGGTCTCGCTTCCACCGAGGATCTCGACGTCGCGGAATCCCGCGCGCACGAACAGGCGCTCGATGCGCGCGGGCGTGTAGAGCCTCTCCGCGTAGAACTGATCCGCGATCACCCCCTTTTCGGCCTCGATCACGACCTCGCGCGACACCAGTCGCTCCCCGTCCGCCGCCAGCGCGCGCTCGCGGCACACGAGGTGCTCCTGATCGATCCACTCCCAGGATCGCGGCTCGTAGTTCTTGCGCAGCCAGTCGCCGTCGGGAAGGTCGAGCAGGATCGTGCCCTCGCCCCTCAGCACCCGCGCGGCCGAGCGGAGCACCGCGAGGTCGTCCGTGTCGCGCTCGAAGTAGCCGAACGAGTTGCCGAGGATCGTCACGCAGTCGAAGGACGCCGCGGGCAAGCGAAAGCGCCTGGCATCGCCTTCGTGGAAGCGCACCGGGAGCCCCTCGGAACGGGCGCGGCTTCTCGCCAGCCGGATCAGCGTTCGAGAGCGGTCGAGCCCCGCGACGCTGCGAAAGCCTCGCCGCGCGAGCTCGAGGACGTGCCGCCCCTGGCCG
>JBFGGA010000241.1:0-4605 GCA_041579295.1 Myxococcota bacterium
AAGGGCTTCGAGGTCGGCAGCGGCTTCGAGGGCACCCGCCTGACCGGGATCGAGCACAACGACCCGTTCGTGCCGGGCGAGGACGGCAGGCCGCACACGGAGTCCAACCGCTCCGGGGGGATCCAGGGCGGGATCAGCAACGGCGAGCCGATCGTGGTGCGCGTCGGCTTCAAGCCGACGGCGACGATCGCGCAGGCGCAGCGAACCGTCACGCGAGACGGCGAGCCGACGACGCTCGAGGCGCAGGGACGCCACGACCCCTGCGTGCTGCCGCGCGCGGTGCCGATCGTCGAAGCGATGGTCTGCCTCGTGCTCGCCGACCACTGGCTGCTTCAGCGCAGCGTGGACGTCCTATAGGCGGGACCGTCGGGGTCCGCCCGACTTCACGGGAGCAGCACGAGGCCCGCGACCACCGCGACCGCGGCCGCGAGCACGGCGAGACCCGCCAGCGCGGCGTGCGCGTCGACGGGGCGACCCCGGCGGCGTTCGAGCCGCCACCCCAGGTATGCGACCGCGAGGAACAGCGCGGTCGCCAGCGCGCCGAGCCAGGCGTGGAAGGTCGAGAAGGGGTCCCAGTTTCGCAGCCAGACCGCGGAAACCGACCCGAAGAGGAAGCCCACGCAGACGAGCGCGACCGCGGGCTTCGCGAGGCGGACGTGGGCGCGGAGCAGGTCCGGCGTCCTCCTCTCGCGCCCGAAACGGCTGCGGCGCAGGCGCAGTCCGGCCCGCAGCGCGAGGGCCACGACGCCGAGGCTCGCGACCATCCACAGGGGATGCACGTAGGCGTACAGCTTGATCAGCGGGTCGCGGGTGGCGGGATCCAGTCACTCCACCTTGTGTATGGCGCTCTCCGGAAGATCGGCCAAGAGCCGATCCAGGGCGCGCTGAACGTAGTCTTGGTCGCGGGATTCGAGCGTGAGCAGCACCCGATACGCGGCCTCCCGGAGCTTCGGGTACGAACCGAGGATCAGGTCCGGGAAGGCCTCCAGCAGTGCATTGAGAGTCTCGACGATTTCGCTCTCGTTGCGCTTCACGTACACCCGCCGCAGCACGTAGGGAACGCCGCTGAAGCGATCGACCGCCGATTCGAACTTCCGATGCAGTCCCTCGGGAATGCCGGGAAAGATGTACACGTTCTCGACCACGACCAGCGGAAACCACTTGTCGCTCGCATCGATCAGCGTCGCCCCGGTCGGAACCATGGCCATCTTGAGCTGACTCTCGTTCAGATCGTCGCCGAGCGCCGCGCGGAGCATGGTTTCGAGCTTCTCGTCCACCTTCACGCCGCGCCCGAACGCCGCGGCGACGCCTTCGATCGTGAGATCGTCGTGGGTCGGGCCGATCCCGCCCGAAGTAAACACGTAGTCGTAGGCCCCGCTCATCGCCCGGACTTCGGAAGCGATCGTTTCGACGTCATCGGGGATCGTGACGATGCGCTCGACGTCGACGCCGAGTCCGCGCAACCGCTCGCAGAGGTAGGGCGAATTCGTGTCGACGACCTTGCCGGAGAGAATTTCGTTTCCTATGACGAGAATTCCGGCCGTAGGCATGACCGCGCGAAGGTATCGAAGGCGGGGGTGGCGGCCAAATGGCGCGATCTCGACGAGCTTCGGCGGATGCCGGGGCGCTTTGACCCGTGACCGCGGTCGCGTATGATCCGCCGCTGGCGCGATGCCCGCGCGGGTCGCGAACCGAGACGCCCGTCCGCGCGTCGGCAGAAGGCGAGAGGCGATGGCAGACGAGCCCCATTTCGAAACCCGCGCCATTCACGTCGGGCAGGACGCCGACGAGGCCACGGGCGCGACGATCGTTCCCGTCTACCAGACGGCGACGTTCACGCAGGACGCGGTCGGCACCCACCGCGGTTACGAGTACTCGCGCAGCGGAAACCCCACGCGCGACGCCCTCGAGGCCGCTCTGGCGTCGCTGGAGGGCGGCCGCTTCGGACTCGCCTACGCGTCGGGGATGGCGGCGATCAACGGTGTGATGCAACTGCTGTCTGCGGGAGATCACGTCGTGGTCTGCGACGATCTCTACGGGGGGAGCTACCGGCTCTTCACCAAGGTGATGACCGGCTTTGGCATCCGGTTTTCGTTCGTCGACGCCACGAACGCCGACGAAGTCGAGAAGGCGATCGGTGCGGCGACGAAGATGATCTGGATCGAGACACCCACCAACCCGATGCTGCGCATGATCGACGTCTCGGCCTGCGCGGAGATCGCGCGACGCAGCGGATCGATGCTCGTCGTCGACAACACCTTCGCGAGCCCCTACCTGCAAAACCCGCTCGCCCTCGGCGCGCACGTGGTCGCGCACTCCACCACCAAGTACATCGGCGGACACTCGGATGTCATCGGCGGGGCCCTCGTGGTCGACGACGAAGAGGTCGCGGCGCGGCTCGGCTTCGCGCGAAACGCGAGCGGGGGCGTGCCGGGCCCCTGGGACGCGTGGCTCACCTTGCGCGGTCTCAAGACGCTCGCGCTGCGGATGCGCGAGCACGACGCCAACGCGAGGCGGGTGGCGGAGTTCCTCCGCGAGCGGCCCGAGGTGGAGCGCGTCCACTACCCGGGCTTTGCCGATCACCCGGGCCACGAGCTCGCGAAGCGCCAGATGCGCGGCTTCGGGGGCATGGTGACGATCGACCTGGTGGGCGGCGAGTCCCGCGCCAAGGCGTTCGCGGAGAGCACCCGCTATTTCGCGCTCGGCGAAAGCCTGGGCGGTGTGGAATCCCTGGTGGGCTACCCATGGACGATGAGCCACGGGGCCTTCGAGCCCGAGGCCAAGCGCGCCAAGGGCATCACCGAAGCGACCGTGCGGCTGTCCGTCGGCATCGAGCACGCCGACGACCTCTGCGCAGACCTCGCGCAGGCGCTGGAGCGCGCCGCGAGGGCGCGGTGAAGCGCGCAATCCTGCTCGTCGATCACGGCAGCCGCCGCGCGGAGGCGAACGCGCTGCTCGAGGACGTCGCCGAACAGGTCCGTGCGCGCGCGCCCGAATGGATCGTCGAGGTCGCGCACCTCGAGATCGCCGAGCCCGACATCGCCGCGGGGATCGACGCCTGCGCGGCACGGGGCGCGACGCGGATCGTCGTGCACCCGTACTTCCTCGGCCCCGGGCGCCACACCACCGATGACATCCCCGCGCAGGTCGAGCGCGCGGGGCGGCGGCACCCGGAAGTCGAGATCCGCATCAGCGAAGCCCTCGGAGGCCACGCCGCGCTGATCGATGCGATCGTCGATCGGGTGAGCGACGCCGACCACTAACGGGCATCCTCTCCGCCGTGCAGCGATATCCCGCTTCCGCGTCGATGGGCGCCATCTGGTTCTTCTGCCTCGGTGGCCTCGCGTTGTTCTTTCCGTTCTTCAGCCTCTACCTGAACGAGAACGCCGGGCTCGACGCCACGCAGGTCGGCGTGGTCTGCGCCGTGCTGCCGCTCGTCGGGCTGTTCGCCCAGCCCTTCTGGGGCCAGGTCGCGGACCGCTCGGGCTCGCGTTCGGGGGTGCTCGCGCTGCTCGCGCTGGGCACCGCGGTGGGCTACGCGGGGCTCTACTTCTGGAAGGGCTTCGCGTGGCTGCTGCTCGGCACCGCGCTGCTGGCGTGTTTCTCGACGGCGCTGATCCCGGCCTGCGTCGCGGTCACGCTCGCGCTCACCAAGGATGCGGATCGCCACGCGTTCGGGATCACGCGCACCTGGGGGACGATCGGCTTCCTGACCGTCGTGGTGCTCTTTCCCCCGCTGCTGCACTACGCGCAGTCGGTTCGCGGCCTGGTCCGGGTCGAGGGGGGGCCCTCGGAGCCGGGCCTCGAGATCATGTTCCTCGGCGCGGGGCTGCTGGTGCTGATCTGCGGGCTGATCGCGCGGCGCCTGCCTCACACCGAGGCGCTCGCGGTGCGCGCGCGGCGCGGAGACTGGCGTCGGCTGCTGCGCCATCGACCCTTCGTGCGGCTGCTCGTCTTCGCGCTGCTCGCCTACTTCTTCCTCCAGGGCCCGATGATCCTGTTCCCGCTGTTCGTGCGCGCCCACGGCGGAAACGTCGATTGGATCAGCTGGATGTGGATCCCGATGCTGATCGTGGAGATCCCCGTGATCGCGCTGCTCGGCGAGACGCTCGCGCGCATCGGCGCACGCGGGCTGCTCGCGACCGGCGTGATCGCGGGTGGTCTGCGCTGGCTGGTCTGCGGGCTGAGCTCGGATCTCGGCTGGATCTTCGCGGTGCAGATCCTCCACGGCGTCACCGTCGCCGGCCTGCTGCTCGGCGCCCCGCTGTACATCGACGCAGTGGTTCCCGAGCGACTGCGCTCGACCGGACAGGGAATGCTCGCGATGGTGGGCCTCAGCCTCGGAGGGATCAGCTCCAACCTGAGCGCGGGTTGGCTGCTCGAGCACGCCGGCGCGGACGCCCCCTACCTCGCCGGCGGCATCGGAGCGCTCGCCCTCGGCTGCGCGATCCGCCTGATCATCCCCCCGGCCACCAGGGCCAGCGCCGACGACGAAACACCGACCGGCGATCCGAGCCCAATGCCCGATCCCTAGGTTCGAAATGCACGCTGGCACTCCCCTATGCGGGGATTGGTTGCCCGGGGCGGGGGGGGGGGGGGGGGGGG
>JBFGGA010000242.1:0-4575 GCA_041579295.1 Myxococcota bacterium
CGCGCCCGGGGCCACCTCGTCGAGCTCGGCCTGCGAGGGCGTGTCCTTCCCAATGCCGACCTGCCGCAGCGCGCAGCTGTTGAGCAGCTGCGCGTGCGCGCTGTAGCGCAGCATCACCGGGTGCTCGGGCGCCACGTCGTCGAGCTGGCGCTTCGTCGGCGAATTGCCGTCGGTTTCGAGCGAGAATCGCCCCTGGCCGATGATCCACTGCCCCTCTGGCGTTTCCTGCGCCCGCTGCTCGACCCAACCGAGGATCGCCTCAACGGAATCGGCAGAGCCGCGGACATCGACGTACTCGACGGGCGGGATGTGGCAGCTGGTGGCGAGCTTGGTGTGCGTCGCCGCGCAGTCGAGGTGCACGTGGGTGTCGATGAAGCCCGGCAATGCGACGCGGCCCCGCAGGTCGATCCGCTCGGTCTGCGTTCCCACGAACGGCTCGATCTCCGCGCCAGCGCCCGTCGCGACGATCCGCCCCCCCGCACACGCCACGGCTTCCACGACCGCGCCGGCCGCATCCATGGTGTGGATTTGCCCGTTGGTCAGCACGAGGTCTGCGTGCAAGAGACCCAAACCCTCCGATATTCGCGGAACGCCGGAGTCGCTCGGCACACGCGACGTCCGCTGCTTCAGTCCAAGCTCGCAATCACGCGGCTCACGCTTCGCCACGCTCTCGAGCGTTCTCGCGTACCGCGCTCTACGTCACCTTGTCGAGTCGTCGCTGGATACCCGGCGGCGATGTCATGACGTAGAAGAACTTGCCGGGCGAATTGCCCGTGTTCTTCACCTTGTACTTCCATCCCGTGGGATAGTACGCGCAGTCGCCCTTCTCGAGCCTGTAGAACTTCTCGAGTCTCGAGGCGTCCGTCCCCCACCACACCGTGAACTCGCCTTCCAGGATGTAGTAGAACTCGTCGCAGGGGCCGTACTGATGCGGCGCGGTGCCGTCGTCCTCTGCTTCGATCGCGAACACGCAGGTCTCGTCACCGGGCTGCATGTGACAGACGCCGATGTGTCCCACGTCCTCGACGTCGTAGAACACCTTGATCGGCACCGAGATGTAGTGGTCTTCGTCGTATCCAGGCCCCACCATCGCGACGTCGTCTTCTCTGACGACCTGGGGTTCTCGAATCTTCGCCTTCATGATTGCTCTCCCTGGTTGCGCGGGGGTTCGCCCAACCATCTGGATTCTATCAGCTCGCCGCCTGCTTGGGCGGGCGCAATGCGTTGGCGGGGTCCGGGCGCGGTGCGGCCGACCCAGCAGCTCCTCTGCGGGCTCGCTGGCATCTGGTAGTGTCCGATATACGGGAAGAGCGCGTGATGCCGGGCGCCCGAACGACACACGATCGGGCGAGTTTTCGATGGCCCATTCCGCGGGGAAGCGAGACATGGCGTCTCCTTTGAAGGACCCAAAGCTCGGAGCGCTGCTCGACCGTCTGCACGCCCAGAGTGACGCACAGGTCGACGAGGCGAACGCGTACTACGAGCGCAGGGAGCGCGAGGGAACGCTGGACAAGCAGGGCCGCTTCGACGACGAGATGCATCGCTTCTTTTCCGACAAGCTGGTCGCGCTCGACCGGGGCAAGGCAGAGTTCTGCTATCAGCTCTGCCGCGCCCTGCGGGCGCGGCGCGTCGTGGAGGCGGGCACTTCGTTCGGCGTCTCGACCCTCTACCTGGCGGCCGCGGTTCGCGACAACCGGGTCGAGAACGGCGTGGTCATCGGAACCGAGCATGAGCCCGAGAAGGCGAAGGCCGCGCGCGCAAACTTCGAGGCGGCAGGGCTCAGCGAGTTCATCGAGCTGCGCGAGGGAGACCTCCGCGAGACGCTCCGGGACGTGGGCACGCCGGTGGATTTCATGCTCGTCGACATCTGGGACGTCGCGCTTCCCGCCCTCGAGCTCGTGTCGCCGCACCTGCGCGAAGGGGCCATCGTGGTGTGCGACAACACCGCGGAGGACGCGAACGAGTACGTCGACTACTTCGCGTTCGTGAACGACCCGCGGAATCGATTTCGGACGATGACCATCCCCTTTGCGGGCGGGTTCGAACTGACCGTACGCGTCTGAGTCGCCGGCCGTTCACGTCCGAATGCCGACGAGCGCTCGCGCTCGCGATCAATAGTACCGGTCTTCGTGGCCGGGCTCGTGCAGCACGTAGAACTTGCGGATCGTCTCGCGGATGTCCCAGATCACGGCGCTGCCATCGGGGCTCGCGACGAACTGCACCCCCGGCGCGAGCTCGATGCGTTCGCCGGTCGATTCGTGAATCAGGTAGCCGCGCCCGCTGAGGATCAGTGCGGTGGACGTCGACGTCTGGCGATCGCGAAACTTGCAGGGCGGGCACTCCCAGATCCCCACGCTCATCGCGCCCGTTGCGTCGCGAACCAGTACCGTGCCCGAATGCTCGACCTTTCCTTCCAGCGAATCTTCGGCCGGCCAGGCGGGCCACGGTTCGAGTTCGATGCTCCTCGCATCAAAGATCTTTTGCGGCATCGAGCCGGTCGAGGTTACAGCCAATCCCATGGCTTCCTATCTCCCTTGCAGAGTCACGCGGCGATCAATCGGCCGGACTCCAACGGCCGCACCGCGCGTATACGATAACATCAATCGAGCCGGGGAAGACCGCCTCGCTGGGTGCCCCGGGCCTCTGCTGCGCGGAGCATTGGCTCGGGCACCAACGGCGAGAAACGGCATGACAAGTAGCTGCATCTTCAGTAATTTGATTTCGAGCTACAAGGTAACGCCGCGATGCTCGACAGGATGCGCCAGCTATCGCTCCTCTTCTGCTGCTGGGCGATACCGGCGTGCGCGACCACCGAGCCCCCGATCTGTGAAGGTTCGGATCTCTACGTGCCGATCGCGGTGAAGCAACCGCGTTCGTCTCGTCAGGCGGCTTGGGTCGCGGTGGGAATCGAGGTCGCCCCGAGCGGCGAGGTCGATCGCACCTACGTGATCGCGGAGCGCGCGCCCGCGAGCTTTTCGGGTGCCGCGCTGCGCAGCGTCAAGCGCTGGCGATTCTGCCGGCTGCCTGCTTCGCAGACCGCGCTGCGGGTCACACACACCTGCGTGTATTCGGCGCTCGGAGGCCACGACCTCGTCCTGTTGAGCGAGGCCTGCGAGCGAACCATTCCGGAGGAGCAGGGTCATCTAGAATGAGGAAACCCATGGGTCTTCGCATCGCGATCTTCGGGCAGGCGGCCTTCGGTCGCGAGGTGAGCGAGCGCCTCGCCGACGCCGGGCACGCGATCGTCGGCGTCTACGCGCCGCCCGAGGGCCCGCGTCCCGACCCGCTCGCCGAGCTGGCCGCCGAGCGCGGCTGGCCGCTCTTTCGCCCGGCGCGCTACCGCCGCCGGGGCGTCGCAATCCCCGAGCTCGTCGACGCGTACCGAGAACTTGGCGCCGAGCTCAACGTGCTGCCGTTTACCACGGCGATCCTCCCGGACGAGATCGTCGATCACCCCAAGCACGGCTCGCTCTGCTTCCACCCGTCCGTGCTGCCGGCCTACCGCGGTGGCGCCGCGCTCGCCTGGCAGATCATTTTCGGCGAAAAAGAGAGCGGCGTGTCGGTGTTTCGCGTGAGCGGCGGCGTCGACGAGGGTCCGATCGCGGTCCAGAAGCGCGGCGTCGAGATCGCGAGCACCGACACCGCGGCGTCGCTCTACTTCGACAAGCTCTACCCGCTCGGCGTCGAGGCGATGCTCGAGGCCGTCGCCGGCATCGCGGACGGCACGGCGACCTTCACCCCACAAAGCGAGTCTGGCGCGAGCTTCCAGGGGCTCGTCACCGACGCGGTCGCGCGCATCGACTGGTCGCGCCCGGCCGAGCAGATCGACCGCCTGATCCGCGGCTGCACGCCCGCGCCCGGCGCGCTCGCACATTGTGCGGGCGAGCCCGTGCGCCTGTTCGGCTCGCGGCTGCTCGAGGGAGGTGGCGGCGCGCCCGCGGGCACCGTGCTGGGCGCCGAGGGGGGCGAGCTGCTGATCGCCGTGCGCGGCGCGCGCCTCGCGGTCGCGAAGCTGCGACGAGCCGGGGCGGCGAAGGTCGCCGCCGCCGAGGCGGGGTTGGCGGCCGGGGTGCGCCTGGGCGCGTAGATCGGAGAGGGCGGATGGCAGAAGGGCAGCGCGCGGGGCGAAGCGAACGACGCCTCCCTCCTCGCGTGCGCAACTCGCTGACTTCCCCGGCCCCGCTGGCTACCCTTGCGCCTTGGGGGGAGGCGTGTTCGAAATGACCCGAAAAAGGAAGTGCAAGCAAGCGAAATTCGCCCAGGCGACGCGCGCGTTCGCGTTCCTCGCCGGCGTTCTGCTCGCGGCGGGCGCGGGCGCGGCCGCGGAGCCATTCACCTACGCCGATCGGCCGATCCACCCGGGCTGCATCCACGCGCTGGCGATGAACCAGGGCGACGCGGTCCCGGTGACGACGGCCGTGAGCCTCGCGGGCTGCAAGGCGAGCGAGCGCACCAGGGGCGAAGTCCGCTACGAGGGCGACCTGGCGGTCATCGAAGACGCGGCGCGGCTCGGGGGCGGCTCGTTCGGCTACCGCGTGTTGAATCAGCTCGACAACGACATCTACGGCCTCGCCG
>JBFGGA010000243.1:0-4574 GCA_041579295.1 Myxococcota bacterium
GCGAGCGACTCGATGCGGCTAGCATGGGTCGCCGCGGGATCTTGGAGGCCCGCGGCGGTCGAATCGTTTCGCGCTCGGGGGGGCATCCCGTGAGCGAAAGGAGTATCCGATCCAGCGATCGATGCGGATATTACCCTGGGTCGCGCTCGGATGTGCATTCAGTCCCGTCCTGAGCCAGATCGCCCGGGCGATTCCCGAGGCCCCCTTCGGTTGGAGCCTCCTGCTCGCGCCCGCGCTGTTGTGCGCGGCGCTCGCGCGTCGGGGAGGCGGCGCGCCGCCGCGGCGGGGCTGGGGGGCGCTCGCGCTGATCGCCGGCCTGCTCGTCCAGCTGATCGGCCTCGCGGGCGGATCGCCGGGCGCCGCGAGGCTCGGGCTGCCGATCGCGGTGGTCGGACTCTCGCTCTGGAATGGTGCGCCGCGCGCGATGGCGGCCTTGCTCGCGCTCTGGGTGCTGCCGATTCCGGGAACTCTCTACGCACTCACCACCCCGGGTCTCGAGTCGGCTTACGCGCGCTGGGCCGCGGGCGCGGTGGGCGCGCGCGGCGCCGACGGGAGCGCGAGTGGGCCGCTGCTGCGCAGCGGCGCGCAGCGCATGGAGCTCGACCCACACCACAGCGGAATCCATCTGGTCTTCCTACTGACCGAGCTGTCGTGGTACGCCGCGGTGCGAAGCGGCCTCGCACCGGCGGTCGCGCTGGCCCGCAGCGCACTGCTCGCGCTGCTCGCGGCGCCGATCCAGCTCGCCGCCGTCGGGCTCGCCGTGCTGCTCCTGGCGGCCGGGGCGAGCGAGATCGCCGATCTCTGGCTCGATCACGGCCTGTGGTGGGTCACCGCGTTGGCGGGCGTCGGGTGGATCGAGGGCCGGCGCGCACGAGCGAAGCGCCCGCGGACACCCTGAACACTACGATGTAGGCGCCGGGCGCCGCGTTCGCGTCGATCGCCAGCTGTGACGGAAGGCGAGAGCCGTCAGCCGTAGCGCTCCTCGTCCTCGACCGTGGGCCGCTCGACGACGCGCTGGCCCTCGAGCCAGTTCACGATGTCCATCCGTCGGTAGCGAAGGCTTCCGTTGGGGCCGTCGCCGATGCGAAACGCCGAGATCGCGCCGGAGCGAACCAGGCCCCAGAGCTTCGTGCGGCCGATCTTGAGAAAGTCGAGAACCTGCGCGGTGGTCAAGAGATCATCGTTCGACATGGCTCGGCTCCTCGTCGTCATCCATCACGTCGTCTCCGTACGCGTAGCGCGAGTAGGCGTCGTAGTAGTAGTAACGCCGGAATGAGCCCGGGCTCACACCGTTGAAGATCACGCCCGCGACGTCGCGCAGGTTCTGCAACGACCGCACCGCGGCCTGGGGCGGGGTCGCGTCGGCGCGGATCACGAATACGAGCATGTCGGCCATCTCGCGCACGATGCGCGTATCGACGACCGGTAGCAGCGGCGGCGAGTCGATGAGCACGAGGTCGTAGCGCGCTTTCGCGAACTCGATCAGCTCGAGGAATCGCCTGCCGGTGAGCAGGGTCAGCGGGTTGCGCGGCGTCGGGCCGGCCGGCAGGACGGCCAGGCCGGGGATCTTCGAATTGACCGCGCAGTCGTCGAACTCCGCCTTGCCCTCGAGGATCCGCGACAGCCCGTTCAGCCGCGAGATCCGCACGAGGCGGTGGACGGTCGGTCGGCGCATGTCGCTGTCGATGACGAGGACCCGCTTGTTGAGGTCCGTGGCCAGGCTGACCGCGAGGTTCATGCAGGTGAGCGTCTTGCCGTCTCCGCGGGTCGCGCTCGTCACGAGGATCACCCGGCAATCCTCCGCTCCGAGCACGACCGGGAGAAACCCCCGGTACTGCTCGGCCGGCGAGGAATCCGGCGCGGTGTGAACCACGAGTTTTGGATCGACGTCGCCGGTCGGGTGCTGCTCGTAGATCACGTCGTTGTCGATGCGCGGAATCGAAGCGAACACCGGCAGCCCGATCATCCGCGTCATCCGGTTGACCGAGCGGAATGCGGGGAAGCGGATCTCTCCGATGACGATCAGCAGCCCGACGATCGCGAGGCCGATTCCGATGCCCGCGGGCACGAGGATCAGCGGATCGGGCCAGGCGGGCTTCTCGGGCACGCGGGCGGGGCGGAGCAGCTTGAACTGCTGGCCCTGCTGGGCCTGCTCGAGATTGCGCGCGATCGCGGCTTCGTACTTCTTGCTGAGCAGCGTGTGGTAGGTCTCGGTCAGATTCGCGTAGTCGCGCGTCAGGTTGCGCAGCTCCTGCTCGCGCACGGGCGTCTCGTCGACCTTCGCCTGCAGCGCCTCGATCTCGGAGCGGATGCGATCCTCTCGGCGCTTCCGCGCCGCCAGATCGAACTGCGCGGCCTCGATCTCGCGCTGGAGCGCGATCGACTTCGGATCCGCGATCGCCGACTCCGACGCGCCGCCCGACCGAGCGGCCGCCTCGGCGATCTCGGATTCGAGCCGTTCGACTTCCGCCTGGAGGTGCTGGACGTTGGGGTGCTCGTCGGTGTAGATCCGCTGCGCGTCGAAGAGCCGCTTGCGGGTGTCCGCGAGCGCATCGGTGAGGTTCGCGGGGGCGGACAGGCCGAGAGCGCCCGCGTTCGCCCCCTCGGCCTGCCGGCGCAGCAGCGCGATGCGCTGATTGATCGCCGCCTGGGATTCGAGGTTGGTGGCGAGCTCGAAGTTGTAGCGATCGAGCGCGCGCAGATTCGCGTCGAGCTGTTCGGGAAGGGCGCCCATTCGCTCCTGGCGAAAGGATCCGAGCTGCTCCTCGTGCTCGGCGACCTCGCGTCGGATCCGATCGAGCTCCCGATCGAGGAACTGGGCGGTCGCGTCGGCGTGTCGGGTCCTGTCCTTGATGTTCTCGCTGATGAAGAGCTCGGCGATCGCGCGTGCAACGTCCGCCGCGAGCACGGGATCCGCGGACGAGTAGGCGATCTTGAACAGCGGCGCTTGATGGAACCCCGTCTCGATCTCGACGTTGAGCTGTCCGCGGATCTCCTCCATCAGCTGCTCGCGGGTGCGCGTGCCCTCGGGATCGAATCGATTCGCCCCGATGTTCTCGATCAGCTGGTTGAGGCTCGCGAACCCGGTGACGCGGTGGCGCAGCGAGTTGACCTGATGGCCCACGTCCTGGTTCACGGTGCTGCGGACGAAATCCTCGGGAATCTGCTGAGGCTCGACGAGGATCGTGGTCGTCGACTCGTACTCCGGCGGCAGCGCGAAGGTCAGCGCCGTGCCGAACACGGCGCCCACGAGCGCGCCGGTGAGGATCCACCACTTCCAGCGTTCGAGAATCGCGAGCGCGTCGTCCAGCTGAAATCCGGCGGGCCCGGCCGCCTCCCAATCACTCATCGCGCCGCTCCTGGCCCGAACCTCGGAAGGGCAGAGGATTCCGACACCGCCGGTTGGCGGTCGTTCGGTCCGTCTTTCTGAGAGTATCCCGTGTGCACCGAAAGGTGACGAAAATGATCGAACAAATTCGAACTAATCCGAAAGCATACCACTTCCCTCGGGGAAGCGATACCGCGAGAGCCGGCCGGCCGCCTCGAGCCCGTCGAGCACCGCGCCGAGCGCGTCGAAATCGAAGCGCTCGAGCAGGCCGCCCAGCCGCGCCTCGGTGGCGTGCAGGTTGTGGTAGTGGTTGACGCGGATCTGCCGACCCACCGACTGGCGGGGCTGATCGGGGTCGATCTCCCAGGGGTGTACGTAGAGGACCGTGGGGCGGCCGGCCGCCTCGAGGCGCCCGATGCCCCAGCGAAACAGCGCGGGGGGGAGGAAGCGCAGATAGGCGCCGCCCGCGAGCGGCAGGTTGAAGGGCCCCAGCGACAACGTCGTCAACGGGAACTCGCGGATCGAGCTCCCGCCCGCGAGCTCCAGCCGCACCGGCCAGCGCGTGAACTCGGGAATTCCGTAGCGCGGGTGCCGCACCGGGAAGATCGACGAATCGAAGTCGAAGCCCTCCTCGGCGAGGATCGGCAGCGCCCACAGCGAGGCCTTCGTGATCGAGTAGCTCGGCGCGCGATAGCCGCGCAGCCGAGATCCCGTCGCGTCCTCGATCGCCGCTCGCGCGCGGCGCAGGTCGCCGCGGAACCGCTCGGGGCCGATCTCGTAGACGAGCTCGTGAGCGTAGCCGTGACACGCGATCTCGTGTCCGCGCTCCGCGATCGAGCGCAGCAAGCCCGGGTTGCGCTCCGCCACCCAGCCGAGTGCGAAGAAGGTCGCGCGGCTGCGCGTCGCGTCGAACAGGTCGAGCAGCGCGTGGGTCGACTCGATCACCCGCGAGGGGAGCGAATTCCACTCGGCGCGGTCGATCGTCTTCTCGAGATTGGAAACCTGGAAGTACTCTTCGAGGTCTACGCTCAGCGCGTTGAGCGCCACCAGCTCACACGCCGCTCATCAGCAACATCGTCTTGGCCGTCTTCCAGAGGATCACCAGATCCATGACCGTCGAGCGATATTTCATGTAGTAGATGTCGAGGGCGAGCTTCTCCTCGAACTCCTCCACCTCGTTCACGTAGCCCTTCTGGATCTGCGCCCAGCCCGTCACGCCGGGCTTGAGCGTCTCGCGCAGCGCAAA
>JBFGGA010000244.1:0-4541 GCA_041579295.1 Myxococcota bacterium
CGTCTTCGTAGAAGACGACCTCCGAAGCGCCGCGGCGCTCGAAGAAGGCCTCGGCGCCGAGAAAAGTCGTGGCGATCGGCCTGCGCGTGCGAAAGGTTCCGGGCGCCCAGCGGTCGGTCGGCCAGGCGGGCAATCGCGCGAGCGCGGCGAGCGTCAGCAACAGGACGAGCGCGGCGATGGCCCGCGACGTCCGGTCGAAAGCGAGCAGCGAGAGGGCGGTGGCGGCGATCGCGAAACAGGCCATCGCGATCCGGAACAGCTCGTGCAGATCGAACCGGACGAGCAGCCCATAGCCACCCATCAGCACGCCCATCAGCGCGCCCAGCGCACACCACGCGTAGAGCCGACCCGCAACCGCGCCGAGATCGCAGCGATCGCGCCGCAGCCGATGGAGAAGCAGGGGCAGCAGCGCCCCGGCGAGGCCGATCGGGATCGCGAGCACGCCGAGCGCCGCGGCGAAGACGGCCAGGTGGTAGGGGAAGAACGCCGCCTCCAGACCGCCGAGGCGCACGCGGATCCAGTGCGTCCAGTAGCCGGCGTCGGGCGCCCACAGATAGACGAAGAAGAGCAGCCCGACGAGTGCCCACTGGGAGCCCGCGACGAGGCCGCGCGGAATTCGCGGCAGCGCCGACACCGCGAAGCTCCCGAGCGCGACACACAGCGCGAAGACGGCCACCAGCATCGCAGCGGCAGACTGCGTGGCACCCAGCGCGAGCGAGCCGATGCGCACGAACGCGACGAGCAGGGTCGCCGTCGCGAATCCCGCGAGCGCCGCGCCGCCCGACCACGCGGCGTTGCGGGGGCGCTGCTGCGCGACGCGCGGTGCTCCGGATTCGGGCGCGACGTCGCCCGCGCCTCGCCCGAGCCCGGCGAAGGCCGCTGCGGCAGCGAGGTGAAGCCCGCCCATCGCCCACGAGACGCCATCCGGGCCGAGCAGCGGCAGCAGCCAACAGGCGGCAGCCAGCACCCCCGCGCAGACGCCGAGCGCGTAGGCGCCGAAGACGCGCGCGGCGGCCCGCGCCGCGTCCGCGCTGTTCCCCGAGAGCGCGAGGGTCAGCACCGGAAGCGCGCCGCCCGTCAGGATGGCGGGCGGCCCGATCAGCAGGGCCGCGAGCGCGACGTCGAGCGCAAAGCCGAGTGCGCCGGGGTCGAGCGCGCCGCGCAGCGACAGCGGCTCGGCGACGCTGAATAGTATGGGAAACGCCAACGCGAACGCACCGAGCGCGGCCTCGACGCGCGCGTAGAGGAAGAACAGCCGCGCGCGCCGGCGGGCGCGGCCGAGCGCCCGTCGCGTCGCGCGACCGAAGAGCGCGCAGCCGATCGAGAGACCGCCGAGGAAGACCGCGAGCGCGACCGCGTCCGCTTCGCCTCCGGATCCGAGCAGCGCGGAGAGCTGTTCCCGCCAGGCCCTCTCGCAGGCGAAAGCCGCAAACCCGGCCAACACCGTGAGCAGCAACGCGAGCAGGCGGACCATGCCTCGGGGTCGACCTCCACGATGGGTCCGGCGCAAAGCCCGCGCAACATAGCGCGGGGCCGGCGCCGCCGTTTGCGCTGCGCCGCCGCAACGGCCGAGCGGCTCGACAGCCAACGGCGGATCGCGCACGCGTGCGAGCGCCGACCGGCGCTCGCCCGTTTCGCGACCGACTCAGCGAAAATGCAAAGCGCGGCAACCAGATGCATCCGCCGAGGCCGAACCGCACGGAAGCGAGCGCGGGCGTCTAGGGTATACCCCGATCTCGCTCGCGGTCGCGCCTCCGACGATCGCACGCGGCTCGCGGAGCGAACGACCGCGCGCGATGGAAAGGGTGGCGTTCGCCGCTCGGGTTGCGAGCAGGCGCATGGAGTTTGCGATAGCCTCGACCCGCAGATGCGGCCGGAAGGAGGTGGTGGTCGGTCCTTTCGGCGATCGAGCCGTTCAGGAAGCCGCGCGGTATCGTCGGAGACGCCAGCCGATGCCGAATTGGGGGGTTCGTGCCTGCCACCCTCCAACGACGCGGCCCGACGCAGCGGCTGCGAGCGGTCGTCTACGGTCCAGCTGTCTGGGGTGAGGGTGGCGCGATGCGTGATTCGGAAAACCCCCTGCGCGCGCAGGCGTCGCTAAGCGGTTTCTCGGGCATCGCACTTCGGGCGGGTTTGATCGCGCTGCTGCTGTTCGGCCACGCGGCCAGCGCGCAAGACGACGAGGCCTCGGAGGCGGCGGCCACCCCGGAGGCCGCCGAGCCGCCGCGCGAGGACACCGGCGAGGTGGGCGAGGCCGAAGGGGAAGCGCCCGAGGACGAGCCGCTCGAAGATTTCCGCGAGGAGCCCCGCAGATTCGAGGTCGAGCCGATCATCAGCGGCGAGATCGAAGAGATCCTGATCCACGGCGAGGCCGGCTCGGGCATCCCGAAGGCCTCGCCGATCTCCGTGATCGGCTTCGACATGGACACGCTCTCCAAGGAGGGCATCCGGGACATCCGCGACCTCACCAACTTCACGCCGAGCCTCGAGATCAAGAGCCAGTTCGCCTCCTCGAATCCCGCGATCTTCATCCGCGGCGTCGGCCTCGACGACTTCAACGCGAACGCCGCGAGCGCGGTCGCGATCTACCAGGACGGCGTCTACATGCAGTCGGCCGCGATCCAGCTGTTCGGGTTCTTCGACGAGGAGCACGTCGAGGTGCTGCGCGGCCCGCAGGGCACCTACTACCGCAACGCGTCGGCGGGCGCGATCCTCGTGAAGTCGGTGCCGCCGACCGACGAGTTCGAGAGCTGGGCCTCGTACACCTACGGCCTGTACGAGCAGAACGACGTCACGGGCGCGATCAGCGGTCCGATCGTCCCGGACTGGCTGTCGGGGCGCGTCGCGGGCTACTACAACTACCGCAACGGCACCACGGAGAATCGCTGCCACGGCTGGCAGCTGAGGCGGATACCGTGCAAAGCGGGGGATTCGCCGTTCTTCGCCACGGCGGAGCTCGCCGAGAGAGTCAACGGAATCGAAGCCTATGGGCTTCGCGCGCAACTGTTGCTAGCACCGCCGACGCTGGACATGGAGTTCCTCGCGAACGTCCACGGAGGGCAGAACCTCGGCAAGTCGTTCCAGTACCAGCACCACGCGATCGCCTTCGAGCGCGAGGCCATCGACCTAACCAATCCAGCCCCCGCGGAGCTGGTTCTCCCGATCAACCCTCCCGCGCAGGGGGGCGACGTCGTGCTCTACAGGGACGGGGATGACGACCCATTTGCAGGCGAGTACGACGTCGAAGGCCCGGAAGATCTCGCCATCTTCGGCGCCAACCTCAAGTACACCTGGAACTTCGGCGACAGCTACGAGGTCGAGAGCATCACCGCCTACGAGTGGCACGACCGCTTCACGTTCGAGAACAGCGACGGCGGCCCGAGGGACGCGCTGACCACCGAGTACGCGGACGACGCCTGGCAGTTCAGCGAGGAGCTCAACCTCAGCGGCGAGTGGATCGGCACGGATGTCGGCGACGGCGGCTGGAGCCTCGGCGCCTTCTACCTCCAGGAGGACCTCAACGTCTCGAACTACTTCCGGATCGTGAACGGCAACGACCTGATCCAGCGCTACGAGCAGACGCTGCGCAACTTCGGCAGCTACATCCAGGGCGACTACACGGTCCGGCCCGGCTGCGCGCCGATCGCGTGCGACTTCAAGCTCGACGTCGGGCTGCGTTACAACGTCGAGTTCAAGAAGTTCGACATCACGGCGTGCTCGACGAGGCCCGGAACCCGGACCTGCGGCCCCTTCGACGTCACGATCGCGGGCAAGGAGACCGAGATGTGGGACGGCTGGAGCGGGGACTTCATCCTCTCGTGGTACTACGACGAGGAGGAGAGCAACGTCTACCTCAAGTACAGCCGGGGCTGGAAGGGGGGCCACTTCAACGGCGGCGCGACCTTCCGCGAGGACGTGATCACGGCCGTCAAGCCCGAGATCGTCGACTCCTACGAGCTCGGACTGCGCGCGCACTGGTTCGACGGCCGGCTGATGACCAACCTCACGGGCTTCTACTACAACTACGAGGACCTGCAGGTCTTCAAGATCGAGCAGACCCCGCAGCAGGGCTTCCCGATCACCAAGCTCGTCAACGCCCAGAGCGCGACCATCTTCGGCATCGAGTTC
This sequence comes from Myxococcota bacterium, assembly GCA_041579295.1. Classification (GTDB taxonomy): domain Bacteria; phylum Myxococcota_A; class UBA9160; order UBA9160; family SMWR01; genus JACZVU01. Next base: position 4,129 of record JBFGGA010000244.1, read on the forward strand.
GACCTCTTCGCCCAGCCCGTGGAGGGCATGAACATCACCTTCAACTTCGCCTGGGTGGAAAGCGAGTACGACGAGTTCATCACGGATCTCCCGTTCTTCTTCTCCCAGCCGCGACCCAACGGTAGGGGCAACTTCGAGCCGATCGTCATCCGCGTGCCGTTCGACTACTCGGGCAACAAGCTGATCGGATCGCCCGAGTTGTCGTTCACGGGCTCGATCGACTACGAGATTCCGCTGCCCGGGGAGTTCGGGGGGCGCGGGCTCGGCACGCTCACGCCGCGCTACTCGTTCAGCTGGAAGGACGAAGTGTTCTTCGACGCGGGCGAGGGCAAGGGCTCGCAGCTCAACTTCCCCGAGGCGACCTTTGGCCAAGAGGCCTTCTGGATCCACAACGCATCGCTGAGCTGGCGCTC
>JBFGGA010000245.1:0-4442 GCA_041579295.1 Myxococcota bacterium
CAGCGCGCGGGGGATCAATCCCAAGGCCTGCGCGGGCGGCGGATCGCGGCGATTCTCCGAGGCGCTCTTGATGTAGTTGCGCCAGGCCACCCAGATCGCGGCGCGATACAGCGCCCCCTGCCGGCGCTTGGAGAACGCGATGGTCTCGCGCTTGTGGTTCGCGCTGCAGTGGCGCAGCAGCAGGTCGGCGAGGTTGGCCGGGAACAGCGGGTGGTGCGGCGCGCGTGGCGGCGTCCGCGCGATTGCGGCTTAATACCGGGAACTTGGATCCGCAGTTTCTCACCGAGCTCCTCGTGCTGCTCGCCGTGGCGACGGCAGGGGTGGCGATCTTCGAGCGGCTGCGGCTGCCGGCCATCGCGGGCTTCCTGGTGATGGGCGCGCTGGTGGGGCCCGGCGGGCTCGGCCTGATCGGCCAGCCGGATCGCGTGCGCGCGCTCGCCGAGCTCGGCGTGGTCTTCCTGCTCTTCGAGATCGGCCTCGAGCTTCCGCTCGAGCGGCTGCGCAGGCTCTGGCGCCTGGCCCTCTTCGGAGGGGGGCTCCAGGTCACCGCGACGCTGCTGTGCGTCGCCTTCATCGGCACCTCCCTGGGGCTCGACCTCTCGGCCGCCCTCGTCATGGGAGGGCTCGTCGCGATGTCGAGCACCGCGCTCGTGATGCGGCTGCTCTACGAGCGCGGTGAGATCGACGCGCCCCAGGGCCAGCTCGCCGTGGGGATCTTGCTGTTCCAGGACATCTGCGTCGTGCCGCTGCTGCTCGGCGTGTCGATCCTGGCCGCGGGCAGCAGCGGCGAAGTCCCGACCATTGCGATCGATCTCGCGCGCTCCCTCGCGGAGCTGGCCGTCTTCTTCCTCGTGGCTCGCTTCGCCTTCCCGTACCTGCTGGACCGCGCCGCGCGCGTGCGCTCCCGCGAGATCTTCACGATGTTCGCGCTGATCGCCGTCGTGGGATCCGCGGTCTTCGCGGAGCACATCGGTCTCACGCTCGCGGTCGGGGCGTTTGCGGGCGGCCTCGTGCTCTCGGCCTCGCCCTACGCCCACCAGCTCTTCGCCGAGGTGGTGCCGCTGCGGGGGCTGCTGCTCGGCGTCTTCTTCACCGCGGTGGGGATGCTCTTCGATCCCGCCATCGCGCTGGAGAACGCCGCGGGCGTGGCGGCCTACTTCGTCAGCGTCGTCGTGCTGAAGGCGGGGTTCATCGCGGCGATCGTCGCGTTTGCGCTGCGCCAGGGCGTCCGGCTCGGCGTGCTCACCGGGCTCGCGCTCGCGCAGACGGGCGAGTTCTCGTTCGTGCTGGCCGCGGCGGCCTCGGATGCGGCGCTGCTGGACGACGGGCTCCGCCAGGTCTTCGTCGCGGGCTCGATCGCGACGCTCGTCGCCACGCCGTTCTTGATCCAGGTTGGCCCGCGCGTCGCGAGCTTCCTCGACCGGCGCGCGGAGCGCACGCAAAAGCGCGGCGTCGCCGACAGCGCCGAGCCCTTTGGCAACCACGTGATCCTCGTGGGTTTCGGCCTGGCCGGTCAGAACCTCGCGCGCGTCCTGAAGGCGCGGGACATCCCGTACGTGGCGCTCGACAGCAACGCGGGGTCGGTCGCCGCCGCTCGCAGCCGCGGCGAGCCGGTCTTCTACGGCGACGCCACGCGCCGTTCGATCCTCGAGCGGGTCGGCCTCGCGGGCGCGCGACTGATCGCGGTGGCGATCTCGGATCCGATCGGGACGCGCCAGGTCGTCGCGCTCGCGCGTGCGCTCGCGCCCGAGGTGCCGATCTACGCGCGCACCCGCTACGTGCTCGAAGTCGACGAGCTCGAGCGCGCCGGCGCGACGATCGTCGTCGCCGAGGAGTTCGAGTCGACGCTCGCGCTCGCGGGCGCCACGCTGCGACACTTCGGCGTTCCCGAGGAGTCGATCGCGCACTTCGCGACCGAGCTGCGCGACGAGGGCTACGAGTTCATGCGCACGCCCGAGACGATCCTCGACCCCTGGCTCAGCGAGCTGCTCGACGAGGTCGCGGCGCCGTGGGTCGACGTGCCGCTCGACTTCGAGGCCTGCGCATCGCTGGCAGAGCTCGGCGTGCGCGCGCGGACCGGCGCCAACATCGTGGCGGTCGAGCGCGCGGGCGAGACGACGGCGAGCCCCGATCCGGGCTTCCGGATCCAGCGCGGCGACCGGCTGCTCGCGCTCGGCAGCCCCGACGCGATCGAACGGCTGCGCGCGCTACTCGGCCACGAGGCGTCGGGAGCACCCGGAGCCAGCCCGGAGTCGGACGCCTAGGCGCCAGTCTTGGGTCCGGCCCCTACCTAGCGCCGACCTGGATCCCGGGCCGGGGAGGGGTGCCGAGCGTCAGCGCTCGCGGGGCAGCTCCTCGATCCGCAGTGTCCCGGTGGGGCAGTGCTTCACCGCGGCCTCGACCTTGGCGCGCAGCTGCGGCGGCGGGCGCTCGCAGATCAGCGAGACCTTGCCGACCTGGCCCACGCGGAACACCTCGGGCGCCTCGCCCATGCAGGCCGCGTGGCTCTGGCAGAGCTCGAGATCGCAGACCACCCGGAACGGCCGCGGCGCCTCGTCCCGGCTCGACCCGGCCGCGCGCGCGGCTGCTCGTGCCGCACCGCGACGCGTCGCCCGGACAGGCCGGCGCCGATAGCGAACGCGGCAGGGTTGGCTCGGGCCGATCACGAGGCCGTGGAAATCGGAGCCGATCGGATCGCGCGTGAGCGAGAACTCGTAGCGGCGCAGCAGCGTCGCGAGGATCGCCTTGATCTGCAGGCGCGCGAACGCGTTGCCGAGGCACTTGTGGCGGCCGCCGCCGAACGCGATGTAGGCAAACGGGTGCAGGCCCTGGCTCCGCTCCGCGGCGAAGCGCTGGGGGTCGAAGCAGTCCGCGTCTTCGAAGACCTCGGGGAGGCGCTGCGAGACCGTCGGCGAGAGCAGCAGCCACGTTCCCACCGGGAATCGATAGCGCTTGAACGCGAACTCGCGCTCGACGACCCGGATCAGCAGGAAGAGCGGCGCGTGGAGCCGCAGCGCCTCCATCACCGCGAGCTCTCCCTGCGTGAACGCCTGCAGCGCCTCGAAGCCGATCGCGCCGCTTGCCTCGTAGATCTCGTCGACCTGTTCGACGACGGTCCTTCGGCACGCGGGGTTGCGCAGCAATTCGAGCAGCGTCCACGCGGTGGTCACCGAGCTCGTGTGGTGGCCCGCGAACATCGCGGCCAGCAGCATGCCGGTGACCTCGTCGTCGCTCAGCGCGGCTCCGCTGCGGTAGCGGGACTCGATCAGCGTCTGCAGGAAGTCCTCGCCTCTGCGGCCCGAGCGGCGCCGGGCCTCGATGATCTCGCCGATCATCGCGACGAGCCGCCGCCGCGCCCGGTCGCGCGCGCGAAACGAGGGCAGCGGGAGGTGCGCGTGGATGTAGGCGAGCGGCGTGATGCCGCGCTCGAGGTCGTGGTAGACCGCGGCGAACTCGTCGGTCATGTCGTGCCGGAACTCCCGCCCCAGCAGGCAGTGCGCCGAGGTGTAGTTGGTGAGCACGCGGCAGTAGTCGACGAGGTCGATCTCGCTGTCTTCGCCCCAGTCGGCGATGCTGGCCTCGACCTCGCCGACGATGATCTCCGCGTAGCTCCGCATCCTCCGATCCTTGAGGGCCGGCAGCAGCATCTGGAGCTGCTCGTCCATGCGCTCGGGTGGGGCGTCGTAGACCATGTTCCGGCCGAACACGGGCGTCATGATCTTGTACGCCTCCGCGGGATTGAGCTGGCTGTCGGGCGCCCGGAAGACGGCTTCGTGCGCCTCCGGGCCGAACAGCGCGACCATGTTCTTGTTGCCCACCCGCAGCCCGGCCACCTCGCCGAGCTCGCGCTGGGCGCGAAACAGCAGCTCGATCGTCGAGCGCACGAACTCCACGGTGTGGCCGATCAGCGGCAGTCCACCGGAGAGCCGCGGGGGCCGCGGCCCGTTGGAGCGCTTCGCGCTCGAGGTGCGTCGAGCGGTGCGATCGGCGCTGGGTGTGGTTTGCACGCGGGCTCCTCCGCGGGAGGGCGGCGGGGGCGCGGTGGCCCCTTGCCGGTTGGGGGCCCAAATCTACGGGAATCCCCTATGATCCGCAGCCGGATTCCACGGCTTGCGCGATTTGCGACGCGAAGTCTGGAGCTTGGCTCGGTCTCGGGCCGCGATCGGCGGGGGCGGTCGATGTCTCTCTACGCGATGCTGACCATCGTCATCGCGCTGTCCGGCGCGCTGCTGATCGGACTGACGCTGCTGTTCCGCATGCCCGTCAGCGAAGACCGCCGCATCCGCGAGGCGCCCGAGCCGAGCCCGAAGGGCCTCGGGTACTGGCGCATCGCGATGTTCAACTCGGTGCTGTCGATCTCGATGGTCTACGGACTCAGCTACCTGCTCTACTCCGCGCTCCTATAAGAAGCGGCGGCTTCGCCCTGGCGGATGATTCTGGAG
>JBFGGA010000246.1:0-4413 GCA_041579295.1 Myxococcota bacterium
CGAAAAGGTCGTCTACCGCTACCACCGGCTGTTCGAAGAGCACTTCGACGCGGACCGCGTGCGGATCGTGCGCGAGGGAACCCCGGTGGATTTCTACCGGCAGACCGGCGAGCGCTGCCTGACCGCCTACTACCGCCGCCATTATCCGTTCGACGCCGACGAGACGCTCGGACTCGAGCAGCGGGTGAGCTTCGCGCTCGACGGCGAGCGCGAGTACCGCTTCCAGGGATTCATCGATCGCCTCGTCCGGGCGCGAGATGGCGCGATCGAGATCCACGACTACAAGACGGGCCGGCGCGCGGCGACCCAGCAGGAGGCCGACGAGGATCGACAGCTCGCCCTCTACCAGATCGGTCTCGCAGAGCGCTTCCCCGACCAGCCGGTGCGACTCGTCTGGCACTACCTCCAGCGCGACCGCAAGCTCACCTCGACGCGCACCTCGGAGCAGCTGTGCGCGCTGCGCGAAGACACCATGGGCGCGATCGACCAGATCCGCACGGTGCGCGAGTTCGAGCCGAAGCCCGGCGCGCTGTGCGACTGGTGCGAGTACAACGACCGCTGCCCCGCCTACCCGCGGAACCGAGGCGCGGACGGCGGATCGCCCGCGGCGGACTCCGAGGTCGCGCCCCCGGCGACCGGCGTCGCCGCCCGCCACGACGGACAGCTGCCGCTGTTCCACCGGAAGCCGCAGGTCGGCCCGAGCTAGCCAGCGAATGCGTCCCGGATGAGTGGAAGCCCGCGGTGTCGACCGCTAGCCTCGCGCGCATGGCATTGACGGTCGAGCGGATCCCCACGCTCGGGGACAACTACACCTACCTGCTCGTGTGTGACCAGACGGGCGAGGCCGCGGTGGTGGATGCGCCCGAGGCGGAGCCGGTGGTTCGGCGCGTCGAAGCGCTCGGCGTTCGCGTGACCAAGATCCTGTCCACCCACCACCACTGGGATCACTCGGCCGCGAACCCGGATCTCGCGAAGCGCTGGGGGGCGCCGGTGTTCGGGCACGGCGGCGACGCCGACCGGCTGCCCGGGCTCACGGACGCGCTCGCGGAGGGCGACGCGATCTCCGTCGGCGAGGCGTCGGCGCGCATCCTCTACATCCCCGCGCACACCCGGCATCACATCGCCTACTGGTTCGAAGACGCGCAGGCCGTCTTCTGCGGCGACACGCTCTTTGCAGCCGGCTGCGGCCGGTTGTTCGAAGGCACGCCCGAGATGATGTTCAGCGCGCTCGTCGAGAAGCTCGGCGCGCTGCCGGACGCGACGCGGGTCTTCTGCGGGCACGAGTACACCGAGAGCAACCTGGTGTTCGCCGCCCACGCCGAGCCCGACAACGCGGACGTGCGGCAGCGACTCGAACGGGTGCGCGCGATCCGCGCCAACAGGGCCGCGGACTGGCACGACGCCACGCCCGCGGAGATGACGATCCCCTCGACGATCGGCGAAGAGCGCCGCACCAACCCGTTCATGCGCGCGCGCGACGCGGCTGAGCTCGGCCGCCTCCGAGCCGAGAAGGACAGCTTCTAGGCGTGTCGGAGCGCGCGAGCTCGCCCCCGGACGGTGCGGCGGTCTCCCGGCATCGCCACCGCGTCGCGTTCTTCGAGACCGATGCGATGGGCGTGGTTCACCACTCCAACTACATCCGCCATCTCGAGCTCGCGAGGATCCGCTGGCTCGACGAGCACGACCAGCCCTATCGGGCCTACGCCGAGCAGGGCCTCCACTACGCGACCACCCAGATGGAGATCGACTATCACCGGCCCACGGGCTTCGACGACGTGATCGAAATCGCGGTCTGGCTCGACTGGGTGCGCGGCGCCTCGATGCGCATCGCCTACGAGCTGACCTGCGACGGCGTCTGCGTGGCGACGGCGTCGACCGTCCACGCGATGGTCGACCGACGGGGTCGAGCGCGGCGCATTCCGAAGGGGCGGGCCGAGAACCTCAAGAAGCTCGCGCTGCGGCCCGCGCCCGCGGCGCGCTGACGCGTTGCGCTCGCGCGCTGCGGCGGGCCGTCAATCCCGACCGCGCAGCTGCCGCGGAATCCGCTCCCAGAGGGTCGACGCCGACCAGCGCGCGGCGCGCTGGATCGCGTCGAGGGCGTCGCCCTGCCCCGACCAGTGGGAGCGCACGATGTCCGGATGGACCTGGTTGAGGATCTTCGACAGCGCCGCGGCCACGACCAACAGATCGTCCACCAGGCCGATCGGCCCGACGAGGACGCTCGGCAACAGATCGATCGGCGAGAGCGCGTAGCCGATCCCGAACACCGCGATCGCCTTGGAGGAGAACGGAACCCGCGGGTCACGCAAGAGCCGAAGCAGCAGCACGCCGAGATCGGGGAGCAGCAGGATCGCGTCGCGAACGCCCGTCGAAGCGCCGGGTCGCGCCACGACGACCCGCGCGCGCAGTCGATCGTAGAGTCGGCGCTCGCGCGGATTCAGCTCGATGGTGATCGAATCGTCCGTGGGGCTCAACTGAAGATCCCCTTGCGTTCCCGTCGACCCCGCGCGAGCATGCCCGAGATCTTCGCCTTCACCCGATCCACCTTCGCATCGATCACTGCGTCCTCCTCGTTGGCATCACCGTCGAAGGTCTGCGGCTCACCGAAGTAGATGCGGTACTTGACCGGCAGCGGGAGCAATCCGAGCGGGCCGAGCCATGGGAAGGTCGCGGTGATCGGCAGCGCGGGCGCGCCGAACATCCGCGCCAGCCCCTCCAGGTTCGCGAAGCTCGGGTGCTGCTCCTCGGAGCCGACGATCGCCACCGGCACGATGGGCGTCGCGGTCTCGAGCGCCAGGCGCATGAAGCCGGTGCCGAAGCGCTGCAGCCGATAGCGCTGCGCGAAGACCTTGTTCATGCCGCGCACGCCCTCGGGAAACGCGAGCACGCACTCGCCGTTTTCGAGCATGTGGATGCAGTTCTCCGGAGTTCCGACCAGCGTCCCCGTGCGCGCCGCCAGAACGCTCACCCACGGCAGCTGCGGGATCCAGTACTCGCTCATCGCGCGCGCGATCCGGGGCGGCTGCGCCTCCATGAGCAACGCCAGCGCCAACATCGCCGCATCGAAGGGAAGTTGGCCCGCGTGATTGGCGATCACGAGCACGCGCCCTTCGGGCAGGCGATGGATGCCCGACACCTCGACGCGAAAGTAGTAGCGGTAGAGCAGCGCAAAGGGCATCAGCACGCGGCGCATCCAGAACGGACTCATCCCGTAGGCGTCGTAGCCGTACTGGTTGAGCTCGTTGGGAATCCGGCTGAGGTGATCGTCGATCACCGTCTGCAGGTTGCGCGCCCGCAGCGGCAGCATCGCCCCCGCGAAGTCGACCAACGCATCGATTGCACCGGAACGCGCCATCGTTCAACTCCACACGCTCTGCAGGGTCTCCTTGAGTCCGTACAGCGGCTGAAATCCCGTCGCGCTCGCGAACCGCTCCCCGGAGAGTGTGATGGGATATTTGAGGAAGTCGATCGCACCCGGCGGATAGGCGGTCAGGCCCATGCGAAACAGGCTGCGAACCAACGGCCGCAACATCGATTCGGGGATCGACCAGGGGTCGCTCCCCGCCTCGCGGATCGCCGTGCGCAGCGGAACCTCGCCGGGGCCCGTGACGTTGAACACGCCCTGGAGCCGATGATCGATCACCCGCTCGATCGCGTCGCTGAGATCCTCCTCGTGAATGAACTGCATCATCGGATCGAAGCCCAGCACGGTGGGGACGCGCCGCTCGCGCAGATAGCTGCAGATCATCGAGTGCGCGTAGTAGCCCAGCACGTTCACGGGCCGCAGCACGCAGGTGCGGATCTGCGGATAGCGCCAGAGGAAGGTCGTGACGAGCGTGTCGACCTCGATGCGGTCGCGGATCTGCGGATACGAACGGCTCGCGGAGAGCGGCGCGTCCTCGTCCAGGCAGTAGGGATTCTCGGGGAACGCGCCGTACACGTAGCCGCTCGAGAGCACGACCAGGCTCTCCACGCCGTTGCGGATGCAGTGGTCGAGCAGGCGTTTGGTGCCCGCCACGTTGACGTCGTGGCGCTCGCGCTCGTCGATGCGAAAGTCCTGGATGAATCCCATGTGGACCACGCAGGCGGGCCTCTCCCTGCGAATCACGTCCTCGAACTTCTTCTTGCGCAGATCCACCACGTAGGGGCGAACTCCCCTCGGGTGGCCCTCCCATCGGACGCGGTCGACCCCACAGACCTCGAAACGCTCCCGGAGGCGCCGGGTCAGGAGCCGACCCTGGGCTCCCGCGATGCCCGTGATCAACACTTTTTCCATTTACACTCCGAGCACTTGCGGAATCGACCCGGGGTCGTTGAGGGATGTCGGCCCCTCCCCGATCCGGGCGTATTGGGATAGAGTAGCTTCCCCCCCCGGAGGGATCCCTTGGTCGAGCCGTCGGCGCGCTTCGAAGA
>JBFGGA010000247.1:0-4381 GCA_041579295.1 Myxococcota bacterium
CGGGCGTGATCGAAGCGTATCCGAATTCGCGCAACGTCGTGCCCAGCCGGATCTTCGTGACCGCCGATCTGCGCCACGCCGAGGTGGCTGCGCTCGATCGGATGGAAGACGGCCTGCGGGAAGCGGTCTCCGCGATCTGTTCGCGGCGCCGGGTCTCCCACGCGCTCGATCGCCTCTGGGATTCGCCTCCCATTCGCTTCGACGCCGACTGCGTCGACGCAGTCCGCGAGTCGGCGAAGAAGGGCAACCACCCGATGCGCGAGATCACGTCGGGCGCAGGCCACGATGCCGTCTACGTCTCGCGCGTCGCGCCCACGGCGATGATCTTCATTCCCTGCCGGGGCGGGATCAGTCACAACGAAGCCGAGAGCGCCTCGCCCGAGCACGTGGGGTGCGGCGCATCCGTGTTGCTGGATGCGGTTCTGATTCGAGACCGCAGGCCGAACTGAGGAACGTGGAATGCGCGCATTCGGTTAGCGTTTCGATTCGTATTGAATGGACATCAGATCATCTAATTAACCGCGATCATTGAATTGGAAAAGAAGGAAACCATGCATCAGCGAACGATGACGAAATCGAACGAACATTTTGCACGCGCCATCAAGAGCATGCCGCTCGGCGTCGCCTCGAATTTCCGGTACTGGGGTGAGGAGCGGACGCTCTACGTCAAGAAGGCCAAGGGTGCGCGCTTGTGGGATCTCGATGGCAACGAGTACATCGACTATCGGATGGGGTACGGACCGGCCATCCTCGGTTACGCGGACGACCGCGTGGACGCCGCAGTGCGCGAGGGGATGGAGGTCGGCGGCGTGTTCGCGCTGGCGACGGAGCTGGAGATGGTCGTCGCGGAGCGCATCCAGAAGATGGTGCCCGCCGCCGAGCTGGTCCGCTATTCGATCACCGGCACGGAAGCCGTCATCGCCGCGCTGCGCGTCGCGCGCGGCTATACGGGCAAGGACTCGTACATTCTCGTCGAGGGCGGCTATCACGGACTCCACGACGCGGCCCTCTGGCAGGCCGCGGTCAACAAGATGAAGCCGGGCGACTCCGCACCCCCCCTCGAGCCGTATTGCGAGGGCGTGCCGAAGATCGCCAAGCAGCTGGTCCACTGCGTTCCGCTGAACGACGCGAACTTCCTCGAGGACGTGCTCAAGAAACACGGCGATCAGATCGCCGCCTTCCTGATCGAACCGATCATGGGAAACTGCTGCGGCATCACCGCCAAGCCCGACTACGTCAGGGACGTTCGTCAGCTCTGCGACCGCTACGGCGTGATCATGATCATCGACGAGGTGAAGACGGGGTTCCGGGTGGCCCGCGGCGGCGTGCAGGAGTTGATGGACGTCAAGGCCGACCTGTGCACCTTTGCCAAGGCGCTCGCCAACGGCTACCCGATCTCGGTCGTGGCGGGGCGCGAGGAGATCATGCGCAAGATCGGAAACGGCGTGGCGCACGGCGGCACCTATACCGCCCATTCCGCCTCGATCGCGGCGGCGAACAAGACGTTGGAGATCCTCGACGAGACCAGCGCGCTCGCGACGATCGAGAGGTACGGGGTGAACCTGCAGGCCGGAATCTCGAAGGTCCTCGACGAGCGCGGCATCGCGCACAACTTCGTCGGGCACCCTTCGATGGCCGGCCTGTTCTTTGCCGAAGAGGCGCCCACGAACTACCGCGACTGGGTGAACAGCGATTACACGCTCTACGACTCGATGGCGCCCCACCTGCACGATCTGGGGATCCTCTGCGAGCCGGATTCGCGCGAGCCGTGGTTCATCTCGGAAGCCCACGACGCGGCCTGCCTGAGCGAGACGATCGGGAAGTTCGAGATCGCGCTCGACACCACGCTCAAGCAGCTGGGGCGCAGCTGACGGGAGGCCGCCGCAACTCGCCGCGCCGCGCGGCCGGCAGCCGCTAGTCGGATACTTTCGGGATGATCAGCGCGTCCACGACGACGGCGCGGTCGGGAAGCGCCACGAGCGGATTGACGTCGATCTCCGCGATCGCATCGCCGAGATCTTCGGCGAGGGCCGACAGGCCCATCACGCTGTCGACGATCGCGTCGAGGTCGGCGGGCGCCTTGCCGCGAGCGCCCTTCAGCAGCGCGGCGCCGCGCAGCCCCATCAGGGCCTTGCGCGCGGCATCCGGCGTGGTCGGAGCGACCAGCATCGACACGTCCTTGAGCACCTCGACGAAGATGCCGCCCGTGCCCAGCGTGAGCATGGGACCGAACTGGGGATCGTTGACGACGCCGAGGATCAGCTCGACTCCCGGCGGCACCATCTGCTGGACCAGGACCTCTTCGCCCAGTCGCTTTTCGAAGTCCGCGTAGGCCTCGGCGAGCGCTTCGCGGTTCGCGATCCCGAGCCGGACTCCGCCGCGCTCGGTCTTGTGGAGGTCGGCGCAGGTCTTCAGCGCGACCGGATACCCGATCTCGTCGGCGGCCCGCAGCGTCTCCGCGCGCGTCCGGGTCTGGAGCTCTCGGGTCGGGGTCAGCCCGTAGGCCGCGAGCAGCTGCTTGCTCTCGTGCTCTCCGAGCGCGCCGGATGCGCCGCGCAGGTGCGCTTCCAGATCCTCGAGATTCGCGGGGCGCGCGACGCGGCGGGGTCGCGCGCTCGCGCTGGCGCTCCACTCGCGCTGATAGGCGCTGTACTCGACGAGGTGGCGCGTGGCCCGCAATCCGGTTTCCGTTCCCATCAGCACCGGTACGCCCATCTCTCGCAGCTCGCCCGCCTGCTTGGCGCTCGTCGCCGCGCTCAGGTGCCCGAGCGCCGCGAACGGATTGCGCAGCCCGCCGAGCAACGGGCGTATGATCGACGCGTACCAGGAGTTGCGGTCGTCCATCCGCGGAAGGTCGGCGGCCAGCAGCGTGATTCCCGTCGAGGGATCGGCGTCGAGCGCCTGGATGCTCTTCGCGTAGATGTCGTCCGCGCCGTTTCCGGTCCCCCACGCGTCGAGCGGGTTGACCGGGTCCAGACCGGGCTCGAGCACCTCGCTGAGCTTCTTCTGGGTCTCCTCGGTGATCGCGGTGAATTCGACGCCCTCCGCTTCGCCGAGGTCGACCAGGAGGGCACGCTGCCCACCCGAGTCGAGGATCGCCGACACGAAATGGGTCTTCGGCCGCATTCCCGTCGCGAACAGCTCGAGCGCGTCCAGCATCTCGTCGGTCGAGCGCGTGCGGCGAACCCCGTAATGCGCGAAGAGCGCATCGTAGGCGCCGTCCTCGCCGGCGAGCGCGCCGCTGTGCGCGCGGGCGAGCTGTGCGCCTCGCTCGCTCCTTCCGGTCTTCAACGCGACGACCGGGACGTCGCGCTCCCTCGCCTCGACGAGCGCGCTCGTGAAGGTCTCCGGGTCGCGAACGGTCTCGAGAAACAGCCCGATCACCCGGGTCGACTCGTTCTCGAGCGCGAACTGCATGTAATCCGACAGCGTCGTCGCGGCCTCGCTGCCCGCCGAGATGATGTAATTGAAATTCACACCGCGCTGGTTCTGGAGGAAGGCCTCCCAGACGGAGCCGCTGTGGCAGATCATCGTGGCGTTGCCGGTCGGCGTTTCGAAATTCACCGGGTATCCCGAAACCGCCAGCCGGCGGCACGGGGCGACGAAACCCATGCCGTTCGGGCCGCACAGCACGATGTCGTTGTCCCTCGCGATCTTGCCGAGCTGATCCTTCAGCGAGAGCTCGCCCTCGGCGGGCTCCGAGTAGGCGCTCGCGAAGATGACCGCGGCGGGAATTCCGCAGTCGGCGACCTCCTCGAGGGAGGCGACGAGCGCGCTGTTGGGTAGCGCGAGAATGGCGAGATCCGGCCGCTCGGGTAGATCGCGCAGCGACGCGTAACAGGGTCGGTCGTACAGCGATTCGTAGCGCGGATTGACGCCGTAGACCCTACCCTCGTACCCGAATCCACTCACGTTCTGCGCGAGGATCCCGCCGAAGCGACCGGGTTGGCTGATCCCGACGATCGCGATGGACTCCGGATGAAGGAGGGGGGTGAGGTTCTGCCTGTGGCCGTTCGCTTCGGTGCTGCGCATGACTCTGCCTGCGGTGTCGTGACGGTTCGCGCGTTCTGGCTCGCGGCTCGGCGCGTCCGGGCCCATTAGGTAACTCAAAACGACGTTGACGGGCCACCAGCCGAATGTATTTTCTGGCGGTTCCCCACCTTCCAGCAAGCGGCCTGGGCGTGGCACGGCAGCGCACGGGTTGGTCGTCGAGAGTGAACCGGCAATGATCACGGCAGTCGCAGTCGGCCGACGCACCATCTCCGGGGCCGCACTCTGCGCGGGCCTGGTCGCCGCCGCCGCTTGCCCGCAGTCGTCACGAGACCCGCTCGCCGAGATCCGCAGCTTCCACGAGCAGGGTCGCTACGAGGAGTCGCTCGAG
>JBFGGA010000248.1:0-4318 GCA_041579295.1 Myxococcota bacterium
CGGCAACGCGAGCGACAACGTCTTCAAGGTGACGCCGGGCGGCCAGGTCTCGGTGATCCTGGATCTTGCGGGCGACGGCGAGGGCAACCCGCTCGACAACCCGACGGGCATCGCGACCGACCTCGCGGGCAACGTCTACGTGAACGGCTTCTTCAGCAACAACGTGTTCCGCGTGACGCCGCTGGGCGGTGTGGCGGAGCTGATGGACGCGACCGGAGACGGCATCCATCCGTTTACGAACCCGGCCAACACGGGCATCACCGTGGACGCGAACCGGAACGTCTACACGGCGGGGACGAGCTCGGACACGGTCTTCCGGATCCAGACGGTGGCCGGCGTGACGCCGACCCCGACGCCGACCGCGACACCCACCGCCACGCCCGTTCCGACGCCCACGGCCACGCCGACGGCCACGCCGATTCCGACGCCCACCGCGACGCCGACCGCCACGCCGACCGCGACGCCGATTCCGACGCCCACCGCGACGCCGACCGCCACGCCCACGGCCACACCCGTTCCGACGCCGACGGCCACCCCGACGACGACACCCACGCCGACCCCGACTCCCGAGCCCGCCGCGATCCTGCAGCTCCTCGCGGGTGGAGTCGGAATGGCCCTTCTCGGCCGGCGGAGGGCGCGTGCATCCGGGCGCAACGCGGAGCCAGCGAAGGGATAGAACCACCGCTTCGAGGCTCGGACGGCCGTCGACCGAGCGGCGCCCGCCCTCGCCGAGGAGCCGATCCACGCGGCCCACCGCGCCTCGCGGCGCTCAATTTTTCGACCCGCGCAACCGAGGATTCGACCACGAGCCGCGACGGGCGCGCAGCCCATCCGTTCCGCCGCCAATCCGAGAGGCCCGCGTGGAAGAGGAAAGCGCCTACCTGGTCGAAATCTTCGCGGGGCTGCTCTACGTGATGGTGGGCCTGCCGCTCCTGCGCCTCGCGCGACGCGCGCGAGATGCCGCCGCGCGGCTGATCGGCGCGACCTTCGTGCTCTGGGGCTTCTCGTATCTGCTCTTCAATTTTGCGCTCGCGCTGGAGCGCACCGTCCCGATCACGCCCTTCTTCTTCGCCGGGCGCGTGGCCTACGACCTGGGCGTGCTCAGCATCGCGATCTTCACGCTGCGCGTGTTTCGCAACGGCGAGATCTGGGCGCGCGGCCTGGTGGCGGCGAGCTTCGTGTGCATCGCGGGCGGGGTGGCGGGCTCCGCGCTGGTGGGCGACTGGGAGGGCGTCTACCCGCTCAGCAACCCCTGGTTCTGGGTGGAGTGGACGGGCATGAGCCTGCCCTTCGCCTGGGTGGCCGTCGAGGGTCTGCTCGAATACGCGCAGGCGCGCCGCCGCGCGGCGCTCGGCCTGTGCGCGCCGCTCGTCTTCAACCGCTACCTGCTCTGGGGTCTCGTGGGGCTGCTGCTGATCTCCTCCAACGTCGCGATGATCCCGCAGTACATCGAGTACGAGCGCGACGCCCAGTTCTCCGGAGCCATGGACGCGCTGCTGGGCGGTTGTGAATTCCTCACGATCGGCATCATCTGGCTGGCCTTCTTCCCGCCGGCCTGGTATCGCCGCTGGATCGAGAGCGGATCGAAGCCCGCCAGCGCACCGAGCGCGGGCTGAGCGCTGGCATTCGCGCCGGCTGCGAGCCGTGCGGATCTAGCTTTCGATCTCGGACTTGCGCCGCGCGATGAACGCCCGGAGCTCCTCGTCGATCGCGTCGTCGAGGCCCGGATCCTCGTAGGCCGCGAGCATCTGCTTGTAGCGCTCGTTCGCCCGGACCTGCGTGTCCTTGGCGCCCCTCTGGTTCCAGAGATTGAGATCCTCGAGGGAGGCGAGCTCGCTGCGGTATAGCGCGCTGCGGAAGTGGTCGCGCGTGTGCGGCGACCGCAGATACATCCCGCCGGGTCCGACCTTCGCGATCGCTTCGAACGCGAGCGCCTCTTCGCTCACCGGAAGACCGGGATCGAGCATCCACTCGAACATCCGCAACACCTCGAAGTCCATGATCATCTTCTCTACGGAGATGATCATGGTGCTCTCGAGCGCGCCCGCGGCGTGCAGCATGAAGTGGGTGCCCGAGAGCAGCGCGGGCCAGGTGCCCATCGCGGTCTCGTAGCCGGCCTGCGCGTCGACGACCTTTGCCGACGACCAGCCGCCGCCCCCGCGAAACGGCAGGCCGTAGTGTCGAGCCAGCTGCGCACCTGCGAGGATGCTCATCGACCACTCGGGGCTGCCCAGCGTCGGCTGTCCGAGCGCCATGTCGGTGGCGGTCAGGTAGCCGCCAAATACCACCGGGCAGCCGGGCCGGACCGTCTGTACGACGGCGATGCCCGCGAGGTTCTCCGCGCACCACTGCGCGAGGCCCCCGGCCAACGTCACGGGCGCCGAGGTGCCCGCCATCAGGAAGGGCGTGAAGATCACGGGTTGGTTGGCGTCCGCGAGCGCGTGCATCGAGCCGAGCATGCGGTCGTCCCAGACCAGCGGGCTCGCCGGATTCACGACGCCGATCACGCCCGGCGCCCGCTCGATCGCCTCCGCGCCGCCGAAGACGATCGCCGCCATCTCCACCGCGTCGCGGGTGGTCTGGTAGTTGGCTCCGACGGTCATCAGCGGCTTGTCGGAGTAGCGCAGCACGAGGTAGTCCATGTCGAGGTGCTTCGTCTTCACCGGAAGCTCCATCGTCTCGACGATCCCGGAGTCGACGCAGTGGATCTGCGGCGACGCGTGCGCGACCTTCACGAGCTTGATGTAGTCCTCGACGTTGCCGGGCCGACGCCCACCGTCGAGGTCGCACAGGAACGGGGCGCCTCCGGTCGGGGAGTTCACCATGTGGTTGCCCCCGACCGTGAAGCTCATCGCCGGGTTGCGCGCTCGCAGCTCGAAGCTCGCAGGCGCTCGCGCGACCGCTTCGCGCACGAAGCCGCGGTCGAAGTGCACGATGTCCCTGTCGACCGTCAAGCCCGCGGCGCGCAGCAGCTCGAGCGTGGGCTCGTAGGTGATGCGGTGGCCGACCTCTTCGAGGATCCGCAGCGCGGTGGCGTCGATGGCCGCGACGTCCTCCGCGGAGAGGATTTCGAGCCTCGGCCAACGGTGCGTCCACATGTTCACCGCAGCGTTCTCCTGCGAAGCGGGCCGCGTCGCGGCGATCGGATCCGAGCTTAACGGAATGCCGCCTACCGGACACCGGCGGTCGCAACCGCGCCGCGTTCCAGCCGGGTCGGCGAGCGACGGCGAGCGGAGCAGCGCGCTCGGAGCGAGATCCGCTGCGCGGCTACGCATTTCGATCGGCCGCGCCCGCGGGTTGCCCGGAGTCTCAAGCTTCCGCGCCGGCGGGTTGCAGGATCAGGGTCGGCACGCCGCAGGTCCCATCGCGCACGCCAAAGACGCGCGTTCCGGGCTTGCGCCCGTCGCGTACCTCGGAGACGTCGAAGCCCGACGCCTCGAGCCGGGCGCGCGCGCGGTCGGCATCGCGGACCCGATAGGAGAGCCCCCAGAGCCAATCGCGGTCGCCGTCGAGGCCCGGCTTCCGGCCGGCGCTCGCGCCGCACGGTTCGAGCGCAACGGCCACTTCCAGCGTGACCCCCCCGACGCGGAAGAAGAGCAGCCGCGCTCCCCACTCGGGGAAGCTGCGATCGAGCGCGAGGCGCAGCCCGAGGGCGTCGCCGTAGAGCGCCTTCGCGGCTTCGGGGTTCGCGCTTCGCACCACGGCGTGGTCCAGCCCGAACACCAGCGCGCGCGCGTCGCCGTCGGGCAGCCCGGGCGCGAGCGTCGAAGCGGGCGATCGGTGCTCGATCGCAAACAGCATCACGCCGCGGGTGTTACGCACGGGCAGCGGCACGCGCAGCCACTCGCGAAACGCGCCCGACTCGACGTCGCGGCCCAGCCCGTTCTCGATCGGCTCGGGCTCGAGCCCGCGCCGCGCGAACAGCTCGCGACAGGCCTCGGCGTCGTCGGTGCCGAGGGCGAGACCGGCCAACCCCTCCCCCTTCACGTCGAGCCAGCCCGAGAGCGCGCGGCCCTGGGGCCCGTCGCCCGCGGGCGCGAGCAGCTCGACGTAGGTGTTCTCGAGGCGAAACAGCGCGTTCGCGGTGCCCGCCGCGGGGTGCTCGCCCCGCCAGGACGGGCTCCAGCCGAACAGCCGCGCGTATTGGGACGTGGCCGCGCGCAGATCGCGAACCGCAACGATCGCGTGGTCGAGCGAGACGAGCACGGCATCGAGGATACATCGTCTCGGCGCGCAGGGCGCCGGGCCGGGGGGACTTGACGCGCCGCCGGGCCGTGCACAAATCGGGCGGCGAGGAGAGCGTTCCATCGGAGCGCTC
>JBFGGA010000249.1:0-4296 GCA_041579295.1 Myxococcota bacterium
ATGCGCGGGCCTCGCCGAAGCGCTGGAGCGCTCGCAGACTCTCGGCAAGCTGCGCGGCATCCGCGCGCGCCGAGAGCCCCATGCGCTCGAAGTACAGCGCGGTGACGTCGAACTCCCGCGCGAGCAGCCGAAGCACGTGGTAGGTGCGGATCCAGCAGCCGCCGTCGAGCGGATAGGGCAGCGTCTGACAGAGGAAGAGCAGTTTCGGGCGCTCGGTCATCCGGTTCTCGTCGCGGGGGGGCGGCGGCGGGCCTGTCAGCGAGCTCGATCGGAGCGGAAAAGCGAGTCTATCGCAGGTGCCAGAACGCCAAAACTGCTAAGCAATACGCGCCCTTCGCCCGACTGGCGGAGCGGGAACCCGAGGCCGAAGCCCGATGCCGCGCGCACTCCACAGGCCCCCCGCGATCGCGCTGATCGGCTGCGGGGCGATCTCCGAAGCCCTCCACCTGCCCGGCCTGCTGCGCCATCCCGAAGTGCGCGCGCGGCTGGTGCTCGTGGATCCCGCCGTCGAGCGCACCGCCGAGCTCGCCGCGCGCTGCGGGATCGCGGAGGTCCACGCGGATTACCGGGAGGTGCTCGATCGCATCGACGGCGCGGTGGTCGCGGTGCCCCCCCACCTCCACCACCCCGTCGCGCTCGACTGCCTGGAGCGCGGCGTCGCGGTGCTCTGCGAGAAGCCGCTCTGCGAGGACGCGCGCCTCGCGGCGGAGCTCGTCGAGACCGCGGAGCGCTCGGACGTCGCGCTCGCGGTGAACCAGACCCGCCGCCTGTTCCCCGCCAACCGCGAGATTCGCGCGCTGCTCGCCGCGGGTGCCCTCGGGCGACTCACACGGATCCGCTACGAGATGGGCGAGCCGTTCGAGTGGCCGGCCGTGAGCGACTCGTATTTCGGCGCGAAGGGCTCCGGCAAGGGCGTGCTGCTCGATACCGGCGCGCACATCGTCGACCTCGTCAGCTGGTGGCTGGGCGGCAAGCCGGAACTCGCGCGCTATCGCGACGACTCGTTCGGCGGGACCGAAGCCGTCGCGGCGCTGGAGCTCGAGCACGAGGGATGCCGCGCCTCGATCCGCTTGAGCTGGCTCAGCAAGCTGCCAAACCGATACCGGATCGAAGGCGAGCGCGGCAGCATCGAGGGCGAGGTCTACGAGTGGTCGTCGTTCGTGCGGCGCTCGAGCGACGGAAGAAGTCGCCGCGTGCGCACGGCGGAGCGGCCCCGGGGCTTCGAGGAGTTCGGGCACCGGCTCATCGACAACTTCGTGGAGGTGCTTGCGAGCGGCGCGGAGCCGTTCGTCTCGGGTTGCGACGTGCTGCCCTCGCTCGAGATCATCGACGCCTGTTACGCGCGGCGCGAGCGCTTCGAGCTCCCGTGGCTCGAAGCCGAAGCCGGAGCCGCACGTGGCTAGTGGACGGCGGATCCTGATCACGGGCGCCGGCGGCTTCATCGGCGGGCGCATGGCGGAGATCCTCCACCGCGCGGACGGCGTGGAGGTGCGGGCGGGCGTGCGCCGCTGGTCCGGTGCGGCGCGCATCGGCCGCTTTCCGATCGACATCGCGCACTGCGACATCCTGCAGCCCGACTCGCTCGCAAAGGCCCTCGACGGTGTGGACGCGGTCGTGCACTGCGCGGTCGGCGACCGCGAGGTCACCGTCCGGGGCACCGAGAACCTGCTCGAAGCCGCGCAGCGCGCGCGGGTTCGGCGCTTCGTGCACCTGAGCACGATCGACGTCTACGGCCAGGCCGACGGCGTCTTCGACGAAGCGCAGCCGCTCGCCTACACGGGCCGCGACTACGGCGATGCGAAGATCGACGCCGAGAAGGCCTGCGCGCGCTACGTCGAGCGCGGGCTTGCGGTCGCGGTGTTGCGCCCCACCCTCGTCTACGGGCCGTTCAGCGCGTCCTGGACCATCGAGTGGGCGCAGCGCCTGCAGTCGCCGCCCTGGCTGCTCGCCGAAGAAGATTGCCGTGGAACCTGCAACCTGCTCTACGTCGACGACCTGGTGGCGGCCGCGCGGCTCGCGCTCGAGCGCGACGAGGCCGTCGGCGAGATCTTCAACGTCAACGGGCCCGAGCCGCCGAGCTGGAACGAGTACCTCGCGGCGCTCAACGCCGCGCTAGGGCTCCCTCCGCTGCGCCCGCAGTCCCGCGCAGCCTCGCACGCGAGCGCGCGCCTGATGGCGCCCGTGCGCGCCAGCGCGAAGTTCCTGCTGGCCCACTGCGGCGACGCCATCAAGGCGCTCTACGACCGCTACCCGCTCGCCAAGTCCGCGATGCGCTTTGCGGAGCGGACCATCAAGAAGACGCCGACCCCGGGCGAATTCGGGTTCCTCTCGCGCAAGGCCAGCTTTCCGATCAACAAGGCCCAGAGCCGGCTAGGCTATGCGCCGAAGTTCTCGATGGCGGAGGGCATCGCGCTGAGCGTGGCCTGGCTGCGCCACCACGGCTACCAGCGCGACGGCTTCGAGTAGCCGCGAAGAGCGGGGGATTCGTTTCGCCGGCAACCGACCCGGACAAGCTCTCGATCCTCCACGTCGCGGCGCCGGGCGCGATCGGCGGCCTGGAGCGCGTGCTGCACGATCTCGCGATCGGCCACCACCGGCGCGGCCACCAGGTGCACGTCGCGGCGCTGATCGGCGCGGACGGTGACTACGAACCCGTGCTCGACCCGCTGCGCGAGGCGGGCGTGCCGACCCACGCGCTCGTCGTCAAGCCCCATTCGATCCTCCGCGAGCGCAGCTTCATCCGCTCGATCTGCGAGAAGCACCGCATCCAGATCGTGCACACGCACGGCTACCGGGCGGACATCGTCGATTCCGGCGTCGCGCGCCGGATGGGCCTCGCGACCGTCTCGACCGAGCACGGCATGAGCCGCATGGGCGGCCGCACGCGAATCTACGAGTGGCTCCAGATGCGCCTGTTCCGCAGGTTCGACGCGGTGGTCGCGGTCTCAAGGCCCATCGCGGAGGCTCTCGAGCGAGCCGGCGTCGACCCGCAGCGCATCCACCTCATTCCCAACGCGTGGTCGGGTGAAGTCGATTTTCTGGATCGCGCCGAAGCCAGGGCCGCACTGCGGTTCGCACCCGACGTTCCGGTGATCGGCTGGGTCGGCCGCCTGATCCGCGCGAAGGGCGCGGACCTCTTCCTCCGGGCGCTCGCGGAACTCCACGACCTGCCCTTTCAAGCCGCCGTGATCGGCGACGGCCCCGAGCGAGCCGCCCTCGAGCAGCTGCGTGGCGAGCTAGGGCTCGAATCGACCGTGCACTTCTATGGCGCGATTCCCGACGCCCGCCGCTGCTTCCGGGCATTCGACGTCTTCGCCCTGACCTCTCGCACCGAAGGCACCCCGATCGTCCTCTTCGAAGCGATGGCCGCGGGCGTGCCGATCGTCGCCACCGCAGTCGGCGGCGTGCCGGATGTGCTGACGTCACAAGAGGCAGAGCTAATTATTCCGGGCGAGATTTTGCCCTTCGCGGATGCTCTGATTCGAATTCTTACCGACCGCGAAAGCGCTGCTCATCGATCAACGCGAGCTCGAACATCCCTCGGTCTCAGATACTCGATCAATTCTTGGCTCGAAAGCCACGAAGAAGTGTATCAGTTTGCTCGCGCTGCCCACAAGTTGAATGACTGAGATGTGCATGAATAATTTCGAATAATCTGCGCCCCTTGAAACACGGCAGAATCGCGCCGACCAATTAAGTCTGCCCTGGCACCTTTAGTTGCTCTGATGGATCACGCGCGGTTGCCGGCGATGGAAGGTCGCCATCGTTTTTGGGGGAAGCACGGCGCTGGCCACCGACGCCGCAACGGGCCGAGGCCCGCGCCGCGTCGGCGACGGCCGGAGCCAGAAACCCGGCGGCGAGCTCGTAGCCTGCGGGGCTGGGGTGGCCGTCCAGCGGCAACAGGTAAAGGTCGGCCAGCTGGAGGCGCGATTCCAATAGTGGCTGGATGAGTTCGATCGTGGTCAGGCCCACGCCGACGGCCATCTCGGCGGCCCATTGAATCTGCTCCCGATGCGCGCGGTTCCGCACGGCATGATGATCCGGGTAGATCGCGAACAGCAACGGCACCCCCTGTGCGGCGAGATCCTCGCGCAGCGCCGCGAGCATTCCGCGGTAGCGCTCCCGATCCCTGCGCCGGCGGGCCTCGGCGGTGGGATCCGTGGGCGGTTGCTCAGCGCGAGACAGCGCGCGTGGCGTCAGCTCGTTCCCCCTCGGACACGACGACGAGATCCACCCTCGCTGTGTTGAGCTTTGCGCGCAGGATCAGCAGGTAGTTCCACGTCGCCGTGTGGCGTA
>JBFGGA010000250.1:0-4292 GCA_041579295.1 Myxococcota bacterium
GGCGCGCCCGCGCAGGTCCTCGGTGATGGCGCGCGGCCGCTCGCTGGCGGGGGCCCAGTTGCCCACGTGGAGGCGCGCCCGCGCAGGTCCTCGGTGATGGCGCGCGGCCGCTGGCTGGCGGGGGCCCAGTGGGCTCGCGCGCGCTCACGCGCCGCGGCTGGTCTTGACGGTCAAGACCGGGCAGGGCGCCTTCTGCACCACCCGCTCCGCGATGCTCCCGAGCAGCATGTGCTTGAGGCCCGAGAGGCCGTGGGTGCCGATCACGATGAGGTCGGCGTTGCGCTCGATGGCCTCGTCGACGATCGCCGTCGCCGCGTAGCCCTCGCGGACCACCGACTCCACCGAGCAGCCCTTCTCTCGCAGCTCGCGCTCGTAGCGCGCGAGCGACTCCGTGGCCTCGGCCTTGACGTTTGCCCAGAAATCGGGCGGCAGGTAAGCGCCCTCGAGCTGCTGGAACTCGACCGGCAGGTGGTAGGCGTGGAACAGCACCAGCTTGCTCTGCTGCTCGCCGGCGAGGTGGGCCGCCCACTCGATCACCGCGCGGGCGTGGTCGGAGAAGTCGACCGGGACGAGGATCGTGCGTATCTCGATCGTCATTCGGAGAGCCTAGGATTCCCTCGTCGAGTTCGTCCAGTCCCATTTGACGGACGACCCGCCGCGTCTTACCGTGTCGCGCCTCCGGCGAGGGGCGACCGGATCGTGGGGCCGTAGCTCAATTGGGAGAGCGCCGCGTTCGCAACGCGGAGGTTGGCGGTTCGATCCCGCTCGGCTCCACCAGCAGGGCCGAGACGCCCAAGAGGGCTGCTTTGAAGGCGATTCCGGCCATCGTCGCCGCCGGAGATCGGAGGGCTGCGAAGGCCGTCTACGGGCAGAGCAAGGTCTACCTCGAACTCGGCGGCCGCCCGCTGGTGGCCCACGTGGCGGCGACGCTGCAGGATGTCCCCGAGATCTCCGAGGTCTGGGTGGTCGGAAACGCCCGACGTCTGCGCGCGGTCTTTGCGCGCGAGGAGGTGGCGCGCGAGATCCGCAAGCCGCTCCACATCGTTCCGCAGTTTCGAAACCTCTACGAGAACGTCTGGCAGACCTACCGCCGATCGCTCCCCGGGGCGGGCGCCGGCGGGCGAGATCCCGACGCCGACGACGCGCGAAGGCTCGTGCTCTACCTGCCGGCCGACATGCCGTTCGCGACCCCGCAGGAGATCTCGCAGTTCATCCAGACCGCCGCCGAGCTCGACTGCGACTGCGCGTGCGGGCTCGTGACCGAGGAGTCGATGGAGGCGTTCTACCCGGCCGCTCCGGGCGAGCCCGGCATCCGCATGGCCTACTTCAACCTGCGCGAGGGCCGCTTCCGGATCAGCAACCTGCACCTGGTGCGACCCGCGCGCATCGTCAATCGCTCCTACATCGAGGAGCTCTACGAGCACCGCTACCAGAAGCAGTTCGGCAACATCGTCGGTCTCGCGGCGAGGCTGGTGCGCAAGGAGGAGGGCGGGCTGCGCATCCTCCGCTACTACGTCCTCGCCCACGTCGCGGGCATTGCGAATCGGCTGGGCTGGCGTCGGCTGGCCGATTGGCTGCGCGCCTTCATCCCACTCGAGCGCGTGGCCCAGGCGTGCAGCGCGCTGCTGCGCGCCGAGTTTCGCTTCGTGGTGACGGACGTCGGGGGCTGTGCGGTCGACATCGACAACGAGCGCGACTACGACATCGCGAAGCGGGCCTTCGAGACCTGGCGGGCCGCGCAGCGCGAGCGCGCCGAGCAGCTGTACGGGCGGCTGCCCGCGATCTCGTCGGCCGGCGCGCTCGAATCGGAGCGCTCGGGATGAGCGCGGCCCGTCGAGCCGCCGAGCACGCCGCGGCCGCGCGCGCGGGCGCGGGAATCTTTCGCCTGTCCGAGCGCGGCCTGATCGAGGTCGCGGGCGGCGACCGCGTGCGCTGGCTCGACGGCATGCTGTCCAACGACGTCACCCAGCTGCGGCCGGGCGGCGAGCGCTCGGGCTGTTACGCGGTCTCGCTCAACGCGAAGGGCCGGATCGTCGCGGACCTGCACGTGCTCGCGCGCGAGGCCTCGTTCTGGCTCGAGACCGCGGCCGCTGCGGTCCCCAAGCTCGTCGCGCACTTCGAGCGGCACCTGATCGCGGACGACGTCGCGCTGCGCGAGCTGAGCGACGGCTTCGATCGGATCGGCGTGGAGGGCCGGCTCGCCGAGCGCCTGCTCGAGCGCGCCGCGGGCGCCCCGCCAAATCTCGCCGCGGACTGCTGGGCGAGCGCGCGGATCGGCGAGACCGAGGTCGTCGCGGCCCGGTACGGATGGTCCGGAGAGGCGGCCTTCCAGCTGCTCGCGCCCGCGGGCAGCGCCGATGCGCTCGCGCGCGAGCTCGAGGCGGCGGGAGGCGAGCTCGGCGCGATCGTTGCGGGTGAAAAAACCCTCGAAATCATGCGCATCGAGTCCGGCACCCCGCGGTATGGCGCGGAGATCGACGAGACCGTCCTGCCCGCGGAGGCGCGGCTCGAGAGCGCCGTGGCCCGGTCGAAGGCCTGTTACGTGGGCCAGGAGGTCGTCGCCCGAATGGAGGCCGCGGGCCGCGTGAGCCACCTGCTGGTGGGGCTCGCGCTCGGCGACGCCCCGGTTCCGCGGGTCGGCTCGGAGATCGCCGCGGACGGGCGGAAGGTGGGCGAGGTGACGAGCAGCTGCGGCTCTGCGCTCGCGGGCTCGATCGCACTCGGCTTCGTGCGCGCCGCTCACGCGGCCTGCGGTACCGAGCTGCGTGTCGCCGGAACGCCCGCGCGCGTCGCCGCGCTGCCGTTCGCGCACTCGGAAGCGAGCGCGGCGTGAGGCGGCGGCTCCGCGGCGTCCTGGTGGTCTTCGCGAAGGAGCCCGCGCCCGGTCGCGTGAAGACCCGCATGGTGCCGCCACTTTCCCCGCAACAGGCCGCGGATTTTCACCGGGAGATGCTGCTCGACGTCCTGCTCACCTCGGGTCGGATCGCGGCGCACGTCGGACTCGCGCCGATTCTGGCCGTCCACCCGCCCAGCGCCGCGGCCGCGCTCGCCCGCCGCGCACCGACGGAATTCCGCGCGGTCCCCCAGCGCGGTGCGAACCTCGGAGAGCGCATGGAGTGGGCGATCCGCGAGGCCGCGGCGGGAGGCGCGGATCGCATCCTGCTGCGCGGCAGCGACAGCCCGACACTCGATCGCGAACGCATCGAAGACGCGCTGCGGTCGCTCGACGCGTTCGATCTCGCGATCAGCCCCGATCTGCGCAACGGCTACAACCTGATCGGCGTGCGCGCTCCGGCGCCGGGTTTGTTCGATCACGCGATGAGCACCGCAACCGCACTCGAAGACACGCTCGCCAACGCCACCGCGTTGAAGCTGCGCGCGGACGTGCAGCGCAGCTCGTTCGATCTGGACAGCCCGAGCGATCTGAGCCGACTCGCGGCCGCGCGCGCGGGCCCGCGCGGCGCGGACGTCGCAGAACTGTGTCCGCGCACGCTCGCGTTTCTCGATGCGCAGGGCCTGTGGCCGTGACGATCGCGGCGCGCGTTCGCCAATCGGGATCGAACGCGGTTTCAAGAGCTCGGGTGGCGCCTGCTGCAAAAGTGAAATTAGGGTTTGCAAACGGTTGATTTTTGGGTTAGATCGCTGTGCGTAAAGCGCGCGCGAGGGCGGCGTATCGGCCCGCGAGGTTCACTGCGCGCGCGCACTTTGCATGGATGGTGGGATGGTGGGGTGATGCAGCGAATGGTGGAAGACACCAGCCCTCTTCGTGGGCATTCCCCCTCATTGTGTTTGGTAATTGTTGAAGCGGGGGGATTCCGCGCTCGACTCCCAGATAGGGTGTCGGCTAGCGTCCTTGTGGGCGCCGGAACCTCGTCTGGACTATGACCACAAGGTAGGAGGGGAATCGCAATGCGATCCAGCCTTAGAACGCTCATCGCCGCAGCGGCCGCGCTCTTGGTCGTGCCGTCGTTCGCGAGTGCGGACGACGTCGCCAGTGGGGACGACCTTCGGGAAGTCCTCGCCCGGATGTCCGACCTGGAGCAGCAGCTGAAGGCGACCAACGACGCACTCGCTGCGTCCAACGCAAGAGTCGAACAGCAACAGAAGATGCTCAGCAAACTCGGCACCTCGAGCCAGTCCGGTCCGATGCTCGCTCTGTCGAACTTCCTGACCGAGACGACCTTCGATGGCTGGGTGAGCGGGAGCTACTTCTACAACATCAACAGCCCGCAGTCGGGCCGGACGATGGACGCCAACTCGGGGGCGATCGGAGCCAATCCGTACCACCCGCA
>JBFGGA010000251.1:0-4267 GCA_041579295.1 Myxococcota bacterium
CGATCGACACACTGGCCGTCTGGCATCGTCTCGTCGAGCGGCGAGACGCCGCCGGGCTCGACGCGCTGCTATCCGAGAAGGTGGTCTTCCACTCGCCGATCCTGCACACGCCGCAGGTCGGCAAGGACCTCACCAAGTTCTACCTCACCGCGGCGATGGCGGTGATCGGCAACGATGCGTTCCGCTACGTGCGCGAGGTGGTCGGCGAGCGCGACGCGGCGCTCGAGTTCGCAACCGAGGTCGAGGGGATCGTCATCAACGGCGTGGATCTGATCTCCTGGGACGAGACCGGGCAGATCACGGACTTCAAGGTGATGCTGCGCCCGCTCAAGGCCGTGAACCTGATCCACCAGAAGATGGCCGCCGTCGTCGCGGGGAGTCGCTAGCTCGTTCGGATGCGGTCGGAGCTGGATCGCGGCGAGGCCCGTGTCCGGGCTCGTCCACGGTCGCGGGGTTTCCTATTCGGCCGCCTCGTACTTCTTTCTGAGCTCGTTCCACTCGTCCCAGGCCGCCGTGCGCTGGCGGCGGCAGCGGCCGTTGCGGGTGCGCTTGAAGCAATCGTACTCGTACTTGCGCGGCTCGGACCCGGGGTCTCGCGCGCTGCGCGCGCTCTGCTTCTGGCGAAGCTCGGCGATCTCGCGCTGGCGTTCGAGCTCGCGGCCACGCCGTTTCAGCGCATCGAGCCGCTCCTTGCGCTGCGGCGCCTCGCCGTCTTCGGCGACGATGATGTTCGCCTCGGGTACGGTCGGCTGCGACTGATTGCGGTAGCGCTTGGGCACCAGATGGAGGTCCGAGGTGAAGTGCAGATTGCCCTGCTCGTCGGTCCAGCGATAGATCTCGCCGGCACTGGAATCCGCAACGGATGCGCAGAACACCCACGCAAGTGCGGCGGCGAGGTGGCAGGCGAGGCTATGGGAGCGCGTGGACACATCCTACTGTTCGTCGCCTGCCGCTTCGGCCTTGAGGGCTCACGGCGCCCGGGGGGTGGTCGGTGCACCCGCTCGTAGGGCCGCGTCGTCGGAGCCCCGGTTGATCTCCTCGAGGCAATCCCAGAGCTTCTTCATCTCGGGCAGCAGCTGCCACTCCTCGGGCTGCGTGGCAAATCGATCTCCGCCGTTGATCAACCGGTAGAAGTGGACCGTGCAGCCCCGGTACTCCCGCTGTCCGCCGCTCCAGCGCGTCATGTTTCCCGGGAAGATGCCGGCCACCTTCCAGCCGAAGCGCTTGAACCAGACCTGCTGGGTGATGCTCTGCCAGGTCTCGCAGAAGACCGTCACGTACTCGGCGCCCGAGGACTCGAGGAAATCGTAGTAGCCCGGGAGCTCCTCCCAGATGCGAAAGCCCCGCTCTCCCTTCCGGTAGTCGGGATGGATCGCGAAGAAGCTCGCCTCCACCTGCAGGTTCTGGTCGAACTTGGTCAGCATGCTCCCCATCGCGAGGTCGCCCGTGCGAACCGCTTCGGCCATCAGCATCGCGTTCGGCTTGGCCCCGCAGTCGCGCTCCCAGCTCTCGGTGAACGCGACGCGCCGCTCGTACTCGCCCGGGTCGAGCATCCACTCGTGCGGGGATCCGTACACCTCGGGATAGGACGCCCGCCAGAACTCGGCGGCCCTGTCGACGTCGTTTCGGCCGAGCGCCCGCAGCGTGAACTGGCCGCCACAGATCGATCTGGGCGTCAGCTCCGGCCAGACGACCTTCTTCTCCCCGATCTCCCTCGTGCGGCAGCTCGCTCCCATCTCCGCGTAGGGTCGATAGGGGCGCATGTCCAGGGTCTTCATCACGTTCCTCCCTCCACGGTGGGCCGCCGCCAGCGCGGCGGCGGCGCCGGAGCGCGCCGCGCTAGCAGACCTGGACCACGGCGGCGCCGGTGAAGCGGCCCCGCCGGAGGTCCTCGAGCGCCTGGCCGGCCCGCTCCAACGGGTAGGCGTGCACCTCCGTTTCGATGGCGACGCGTTCGGCCAGCGACAGGAACTCGACGCCGTCGCTGCGCGTCAGGTTGGCGACGGAGCAGATGGAGCGCTCTTGCCAGAGCAGCTCGTAGCCGAAGGACGGGATGTCGCTCATGTGGATGCCCGCGCAGACGACGCGACCGCCGGGTCGAACCAGGCTCAGCGCTCGGGGCACCAGCTCGCCGGCCGGCGCGAAGATGATCACCGCGTCGAGCTTCCGATCCGGAGCGCGATCGGAGCCGTCCGCCCAGACGGCGCCCAGCTCGAGCGCGAAGCGCTGCGCGCGGGTATCGCCGGCGCGCGTGAACGCGTAGATCGAAGCGCCCTGCGAGCGCGCAACCTGGGTGAGGATGTGCGCGCTCGCTCCGAATCCCATGAAACCGACGTGCGCGGCGCCTTCGAGCATCCGCCAGGCGCGGTAGCCGATCAAACCCGCGCACAGCAGGGGGGCGACCTGGAGATCCGAGTACCGCTCGGGCAGTCGAAAGCAGTAGCGGTGATCCGCGACGCAGCATTCCGCGAATCCCCCGTCGATCTGGCAGCCTGTGTAGCGGGCGTCGGGGCAGAGATTTTCGCGTCCCATCCGGCAGGCATCGCAGCGTCCGCAGCTGGAGCCGAGCCACGGGACCCCAACCCGTTCGCCGACCGCAAATCCGGTCGCGCCCGGCCCGAGCGCCTCGACGATGCCGACCACCTGGTGTCCAGGGACGATCGGATACTCGGCCTGCGGAAGCTCCCCGTCCAACACGTGCAGATCCGTCCGGCAGACACCGCAGGCGGTCACGCGGACCCGGATCTCCCCTTCGGCCGGTGAAGGCGTGGCGCGATCGACCATTCGCAGCGGGGAGCGGGGTTCTTCGAGCAGCATCGCGCGCATCGATTCCGATCGGCCCCTTCGCCATGGAGATCGATCGGAGCATAAGCTGGAACTTCGCCGTTGTCCGATGACCCGCGTGCGGTCCCTTTGCGCCACAGCGTGCGGAAATCCCCACCTCGACGGGTTCGGCGCGGGCCGGCGCCGCCCCCCGCGGGCGCGTGCGCCGCGCTTCGAGCTGGGTGATTCTACGGGACTCCGCATGGCTCGCGTCAACCGCGCGACGATCCGGGAGGGCACCCGTGACGGAACTCATCGTGATCCTGGCATGCCTGGTCTGCTCCGCCTTCTTCTCGGGAAGCGAAACCGCGCTGCTGCGGCTGCGCGCGGCGGATCTGGACGAGGAGGCGCGCCTCGCGCGCGGCCCCGCGACCCCCGCGATCCGCGAGCTGCTGCGCTCGACGTCGCGCCTGCTGGTGACCATCCTGCTCGGCAACAACCTCGTCAACCTGCTGGCCGCGGCCGTCGCATCGGCGCTGGCCGTGGCGGCGCTCGGCGAGGGGGCGGGCGTCGTCGTTGCGACGCTCACGCTCACCATCGTCGTGCTGGTGTTCTGCGAGGTGCTCCCGAAGGCGGTGGCGGCGCGCAATCCCGAGCGCTTCGCGCACGCGATCGCGCTGCCGCTCTATCTGATCCACAAATGCGCGCAGCCCATTCACGCGGCTCACGACCGCTGGCTCGAGCCGCTGATTCACCGCGTCTCGGGCGGCGCGAGCTCGAACGAGTCGATGCCGACCGACGCCGTGTTGCGCATCGCGCTGCGCGCCGGCAAGGGCCAGCCGCAGGGCACGCCGCTCGCGATCATCGCGGCGGCCGCGGACGCCGTCGACACCCAGGTCCACGAGATCATGGTGCCGAGAAACGAGATCGTCGCGTACCCGGTCGATACGCCGCCCGCGGAGCTGCTCGAGAAGGTCCTCCAGGAACGCTACACGCGCGCGCCGCTCTACGAAGAATCCATCGATCGCTTCGCGGGGCTCGTGCACCTGAAGGACCTCGTCAGCCTGGTCCGCGAAGGCGGGACCGATCTGCGCGAGATCCTCAAGCCCGTCCTGCGCGTGCCCGAGGGCAAGCGGATCCTCGAGCTGCTGACCGAGATGCAGCGCGCGTTCGTGCACCTCGCCGTGGTGAAGGACGAATTCGGCAACACGGAGGGCCTGCTCACCCAGGAGGACATCCTCGAGGAGCTCGTGGGCGAGATCCGCGACGAGTTCGACAGCGAAGAGCTCGAGACGATCCGCTCCGCCGGGCCCGACGCCTACCAGGCGATGGGCCGCCTGCACGTGATGGACTTCAACCGCCAGACCGGTTGGGAGGTGCCCGCGGAGCGC
Source organism: Myxococcota bacterium (assembly GCA_041579295.1). Taxonomy (GTDB): domain Bacteria; phylum Myxococcota_A; class UBA9160; order UBA9160; family SMWR01; genus JACZVU01. The sequence continues at coordinate 4,155 of JBFGGA010000251.1, forward strand.
GGCGAGACGCTCGCGGGGCTCGCCTTCAACGTGCTCGCACGTCCGCCGCGCAAGGGCGACGTCGCACAAGTGGAGGGTTACGAGCTCGTCGTCACCGACGTCTCGGGCACCCG
>JBFGGA010000252.1:0-4227 GCA_041579295.1 Myxococcota bacterium
CCGGTCCGTCATCGACCGAAGTCGCCATTGTAGTGGCGATAGTAGGTCATAACCCGCTGCACGTAAGCCCGCGTCTCCGGGTAGGGGGGAATGCCGCGATAGCGGTCCACCGCCGTCGGGCCCGCGTTGTAGGCCGCGAGCGCGCGCTGCATGTCCCCGTAGCGGTCGAGCATCTCGCGCAGGTAACGCACGCCGCCGCGCACGTTCTGATCCGCGGCAAACGGATCCGCGACACCGAGCTTTGAAGCCGTCTCGGGCATCAGCTGCATCAGGCCCTGGGCGCCCTTGTGCGAGACCGCGTCGGGGTCGAACAGCGACTCCGCGGCGATCACCGCCTTCACGAGCGCGGGCGGCACGTCGTGCTCGAGCGCGGTGAGCAGGATCAGGCCGTCGTAGCCGACGTACTGGGGCGCGCGCGGCTTCCGGTCGACGGCCGGCCGGGGCCGGGGGATCGCGACGTAGCGCGGGTCATTCGGCACGTTGCTGAAGTGGGTCACGCCGCGCGAATCGACGAAGGTGTAGATCTGGCCGCCCGCGTGCGCCGAGGCCGCCGCGAGCAGCAGCGCGCCGAGCGGCGCGCCGATCCGACACCCCTGTCCCCTTCGTCGCAGCACCGAGACCTCCAGCCGAAACCGATCCCCGCGCGCGCTGCGCGGCCGCCTCCCCCGCGGGGAGCGCTCGACTCCGCTCTGCCCCGTGGGTAGACTCGATCCCTGTTCGCCAGACCCTCCTAATCGGAGACTCCCGGGCTCTCCCTTAGGTCCAAGCCCGTCCCCCGAGCCCGACTCGGAGATCTCCTTGCAAGAGCGCCACGACTCCGATGTGCTCGTCATCGGGAGCGGGATCGCCGGGCTGTTCTACAGCCTGAAGGCGGCCCAGTACGGGACCGTCGCGATCGTCACCAAGCGCAGCGCCTCGGACACCGCGACCAACCGCGCGCAGGGCGGGATCGCGGCCGTGCTCGGCGACGAGGATTCCTTCGACGCCCACGCGCGCGACACGATCGTCGCGGGCGCGGGCCTGTGCCGCGAGGACGTGGTGCGCTTCGTCGTCGAGCGCGGCCCCGCGATGATCGACCAGCTGCTCAAGCTCGGCGCGGACTTCGATCCGCCGCACCCGGGAAACGACCTTTCGAAGCTGCCGTTCGACCTCGGCCGCGAGGGCGGCCACAGCCACCGGCGCATCCTCCACCACCGCGACACGACGGGCCAGGAGATCGAGCGCGCGCTGCTCGCGCGCGTGCGCGCGCACCCCAACATCACGCTCTTCGAGACGCACTGCGCGGTGGACCTGCTGACCGCCGAGCACGCCGGCCTGCCCGGCGACGACCGCGCGCTCGGCGCCTACGTGCTGGACGCCGCGAGCGGCGCGGTGCAGCGCTTCTGCGCGCGCGTGACGCTGCTCGCGACCGGCGGCGCGGGAAAGGTCTACCTCTACACCAGCAACCCCGACGTCGCGTCGGGCGACGGGATGGCGATGGCCTACCGCGCGGGCGCCTCGCTCGCCAACATGGAGTTCGTCCAGTTCCACCCGACCTGCCTCTACCACCCGCTCGCCAAATCGTTCTTGATCAGCGAGGCGCTGCGCGGCGAGGGCGGCATCCTGCGCAACGCGGCGGGCGACGCGTTCATGGAGCGCTACCACGAGATGAAGGACCTCGCGCCGCGCGACATCGTGGCGCGCGCGATCGACAGCGAGCTCAAGCGCTCGGGCGACGACTCCGCGTTCCTCGACATCACGCACCGCGACCCCGCGTTCGTACGGGAGCGCTTCCCGAACATCTACGCGCGCTGCCTCGAGTTCGGCTTCGACATGACCGCGCAGCCGATCCCGGTGGTGCCCGCGGCCCACTACTGGTGCGGCGGCGTGCGCACCGACAGGACGGGCGAGACCGACCTGCCCAATCTGTTCGCGGCCGGCGAGGTCGCCTGCACGGGCCTCCACGGCGCCAATCGGCTGGCCTCCAACTCGCTGCTCGAAGCCCTCGTGTTCGCCGACGCCGCCGCCGAGGCGACGGGCCGGCGGCTCGGCGAGCTGTCGCGCGAGCCCGACGAGGTTCCCCCCTGGGAGGAGGGCGACGCCACCGAGAGCGAAGAGGCGGTCGTCGTCACCCAGAACTGGGACACGATCCGACGGCTGATGTGGAACTACGTGGGCATCGTGCGCAGCAACTGGCGACTCGAACGCGCGCGGCGGCGGCTGCAATTGCTGGCCGGCGAGATCACCGAGTACTACTGGAACTCGAAGCTCACGCCCGACCTGATCGAGCTGCGCAACCTCGCCACCGTCGCGCAGCTGGTCGTCGCATGCGCGATGCTGCGCCGCGAGAGCCGCGGGCTCCACTACAACGTCGACTACCCGGAGCGCGACGACGCACACTTCCTGCACGAGACCGTGGTATCGCGCTGATCGGGAAGTGGCGCCCGCGAAGCTCAGCGCCGCTCGATGGCGATCGATCCGAGATCGGCGAGGAAGGTGAGCGCGCGCAGGATCTCCGCGTCGGGCTCGGGGATCATGTCGACGATGCGCCGGACCGTGAACTCGCCGCGCGCGAGGTCGAGCACCGCGCACTCCACCTTGGAGAGCTGGGCGCCGCCCGGCCCCGAGGGCGCGGACTGGAAGCGCACCTTCGCGTTGGGCGGGAGCAGGCTGAGATCGAGCGCGCGGAGCTCGTCGAGATCGCGCGTGGCCCGGAGGAGCGCGGCGTCGAAGGGCATCGGATCGTCCTCGGAGAGGACGGACTCGAGCCGCGCGTGGAACTCGAAGCTCCCCTCCTCCCAGCCCAGCACGCGCGTCAGCGCCTTCACCCCGCCGATCCGCCCCATCTGCACGTAGCGCAGCATCGCGCCCTCGAAGCCGATGATCGCCTGCTCGTTGTCGTTGGTGATCGTGAGCGTGCCGCTCGGCGCGATCTTGCCGAGCATCCCGAGCAGATTCGACGGGTTGATTTCGGTGAGCGAGCCGTGCATCCCGCCCAGGCGACGGCTGTGCTCGGCGCTCTGGAGATCGGCGACGAAGCGATGCACGTCGTCTTGTTGCTCGGGCGGTGGATCGAATTCGATCGCGATCGCGACCGTCCCGCCCCTGCTCGCGACCTGGCGCGTGACCGTCGCCTCGACGTCGAGCGACTCCCCGTTGCTGGGGTGATCGATCGTCAGATGCACCCGCGTGCCCACGGTCATCGAATCGCCCGGCACGGACACGAGCACGCCGCAGAGGCTGATGTCGCGCGTGTAGCCCGACAGCGAGACGTCCGGCGCCCGGATGCGAATCGGCACCTGGGCGGGCATTCGCGGCGCCTTGCGGCGACCGGAATCCGGCGGCTCGGGCCGTGCGGCCCCCGTGACCCGGACGAGCGGCTCGAGGGCCGCCCGCAGCGCGGTCTGCGTGCAGGAGAACTGGATCGCCACGCCCGGCACCGCGCCGGCCTCCTCGAGCTGGGGCGGAACGATGTGGACGATCTCCCCGTCGAGCTGGACCTTGGTCGAGTGCTCCGCGAGCGAGAGCTCCACCGCCACGGCCTCGCGCGGGGTCGCGGGCTCGTCGGTCGCGACGAACACGCCGCCGTTGACGAGATTCGCGCCGTGCTCGCGCCGGAATTCCTCGGCGTTCGCGAATTCCAGCTTGAAGACCCGGGACGGGGTGTTCACGGCGGCCCCTCGCGTCGCAGAATGCGGTTTCTCCCATTCGCCTTATCGGCCGGCGGGGCTCGACGCTCAACTCGACGCGCGCCGCGCGCGGCGCACCCGGGTGCCGCAGGCCGGCTCGTCGGCAACGCGCAGAGATCCGCCCAAGCCCCTGGAATTCATTCGCTTTTACGCAGAGCCGCAGCGGCGCGGCCAGCCGCGCTCAGACGCCGTCGTCCTCGACGGAGCGAAACAGCGAGAGCTGGGGCGGGCCGTCGTCGCTCTCGATCGAGACCGGGTATTCGTTCGAGAAGCAGGCGTCACAGAAGCCGCCCTTGAGCGCCTCGGCGCTCTTGCGCAGGCCCGCGAGCGAGAGGTAGCGCAGCGAGTCCGCGCCGATGATCTGGCAGATCTCGTCGATGCTGTGGTTGTTCGCGATCAGCTCGCCGCGCGTGGGCGTGTCGATCCCGTAGTGGCAGGGCCCGATGGTCGGCGGCGCGGAGATCCGCAGGTGGACTTCGGTCGCGCCCGCGTTGCGCAGCATCGTCACGAGCTTGATGAGCGTGGTCCCCCGCACGATCGAGTCGTCGACGAGCACCAC
>JBFGGA010000253.1:0-4191 GCA_041579295.1 Myxococcota bacterium
CAGGCGCACGTCTTCGGAGATCTCGCTGGTCGTCAGATTCGAGAAGATCACGTCCTCGACGCTCGCGAACGTCACCCCCTGCAGGTAGGTGATGACGTCGCCCGGATTCTTGACGGGCGTGAAGGTTCCGAGCGTCAGGCGAGACATCTCGGTTGCGGCGATCGGGTTCTCGAGGGCATTCGGCCCGAGCGCGTAGGTGTTGATCGCAATGCCGGCCTTGCCGGCGACGCGAGCGGCGCCGATCGCGGCCTCGGTGTCGCCCGGATCCGATTCTCGCGACGATCCGAACGGAAAGGAGGGCACGCCGTCGGTGAGGAACATCAGGATCTTCGCGGCGTCCGGCCTCGGCGAGCTCCGCGCACCGTGCAGGCTGGCGAGCTCGGTCACCGCCAGGCGAATTCCGGCCGCGAAGTTGGTGCCCCCGCGCGGGCCCCGCGCGAGGATGCCCCGCAGCGCGGACCGAACCCGATCGAAATCGCTCGTCAGCGGAACCTCGACCCAGGCATCCTGCTGTCCGTAGGCCGCCTGACGGAGCGTCGCGGGGTTGATCTCGCCGCCGAAGCTCAGCACGCCCACGCGCACGTGGGCCGGATCGAGCTTGCGGAGCAGGGCGTCGGCCGCGGTGATCTCGGCGGCGAGAATCGTGTCCCCGGGATCGGTGCTGCGCATCTCGGGCGGATAGCGGCCGGGCGGCACCTGTTCGAGCTGTGGGTCGAAGCCGACCTCGCCGTCACCGTCTACGTCGGCGCCGCTGGCCGCGCGCGTCGAGCCCGAGATGTCGATCGCGAACATCACGTCGATGGCCAGGCGCCGCCGGCCCTCGGTGAATGCGCTGCCTCGAATGGCGGCCTGGTGGACGCTGTTGCGCACCGGCTCGCCCCGCTTCGGCTCGTCGATCGCGACGCGCACCGCGCGGGTCGGCATCTCGCCGAGGTCGTCGGCGGACGCGACGAGAGCGAGCGAGGCGATCCCCAACGCGAGCAGTGAATCGCGAATCGACCCCCATCCCCGCGCGTCGGCGCGGCGATCGCAGCTCACGAGCGGAGGTCGCCGCGCGCTCAACGCCCCTCCCCTCCCGTTTCGCGAGACCCCGCGAAGCGGTCGATCCTGCCGAGTCTCTCCGAGATCGCCTCGAGCGCCTCGAGAACCACCGCGCCCACCGTCTCCAGGCTCTCGGGCGAGCAGCGCTCGATGGTGTCCTGCGCGGTCTGCGCGTACAGACCCGGCGGCTGGTCTCCGCCGAAGCTCGTGTCCACGATCGACACGATCTGGCGGAGCCCGATCTGCGCGAGATGGCGGTGGGGGAGCCCCGCGTTCTCGAAGGCCGCGTCGCGGGGAAACGCGTCGGTCCGGCCCAGCGCGGCCGCCGCCTTCCAGAACTCCTCTCGGTAGATGCGGTGCGAGATCAGGTCGCGCGCGATCCGGAGGTCCGCGTCGCCGACCCGATCGAGGTAGATCACCAGGCGAACCCCCGAGAGGCCGAACGCTCGGATGCGGGAGGCCAGCCCCAGGCTGCCGATCTCCCGGTAGAGCCCCGCGTCCCCATCGCGGGAGCGAAACGCCGACTCGCCGTCGAGAAAGACGATCTCGGTCGCGTAGAGCAGCGGCTCCGCGGCGATGCTCCGCGCGAGCTCGAGCGCGACGGCCGCCCCGGACGCGCCTTCGTTCGCGCCGACGAACTCGAAATCCTCGTGGGATCGACTGTCGAACGGGGCGACGATCAGAAAGCGGTCCTGGCTCTGGCGGCCCGGGATGATCGCAGACAGATTCGTCACGCGGACGCGCGGGGTGCCATCATTGGGCGCCGCCGGCTCGGCCTGCGCGTAGTCGACGCGCCAGGACTCGACCTCCAGGCCGAGGTCTTCGAGCTGAGCGCGCAGATACTTGCGCGCCTTTTCGTTGCCGCGGCTGCCGGCCGGCCGCGCGCCGAAGCCCGTCAGCGCGCGCAAGTCCTCCCAGGCCCGGTCCGCCGAGAAGGCCGCGATCCGCGACGAGCGCTCGCGCGCGGAGGCCGCGTCGAGGGGCGCGCTCGGCGGCGGGCTCGGCACGGCTTCGGCGGCCGGTGTCGAGCCGCAGCCCGCAATCGCGATCGACGCGCACAGCGCCCACAGCAGCGGCGCGGCCGCCGAGCGGGGCGCGTCCCGTTTCGCGCCGGAGACGCCTGGCTGCATTCGCTTCTCCGCTGGGGGGCTTCGATCGGGCGCCGACCGCCCGACCCATGGATGGGGCTGCGCGGGCGGGGGTGATTCGCGCAGCTCACCCGGAATCTCGATCCATTTGCGAGACTTTCGGCGCCCGCAGACCACAACAGTGATAGCCCCCGAGCACGGGGCCTTTCAAGTGGTTGGGAGCGGGCCGCCGCCCCAGCGGCGCCGCGCTCCCACGGCAGGCCCGCGGGTTCTCTCGATTTCCCGCGCTTCGCGGTCCCGTGGAAGCGAGATGATCCGCGTAATCGGCGCTTCGCTGCTCGGGGTCGAAGGCGTCGCGGTCGAAGTCGAAGTGCGTCTGAGCTCACAGCTGCCGCGCATCGACATCGTCGGGCTTCCCGAAGCGGCGGTTCGCGAGAGCGCGGCCCGCGTCCGGGCGGCGATCGCGAGCGTCGGCCAACGCATTCCCGATCGCAGGATCACCGTCAACCTCGCGCCCGCAAACCTGCGCAAGGGCGACGCGGGTCTGGACCTCCCGATCGCGGTCGGCATCCTGGCGGCGGCCGGAGCGCTGGACGCGGAGCGCCTCGCGGCGCTCGGCCTCGTGGGTGAGCTCGCGCTCGACGGTCGCCTGCGGCCCGTGAGGGGCGCGCTCGCACTCACGCTCGCGGCGCGCGACGCGGGCTCTCGACGCGTGATCGTGCCGGTCGCGAACGGCCCGGAGGCCGCGCTCACCCCGGGCGTCGAGGTGCTCGAGGCCGCGGATCTCGGCGCGGTATTGCGCCACCTCGTCGAGGACGGGCCGCTGGTCCGCACCGAAGCCCCGGCCCCGCTGCGGCCGGGCGCTCGCGTCCCCGACCTCGCGGACGTCCGGGGCCAGGAGCGCGCGAAGCGCGCGCTGGAGATCGCGGCCGCGGGCGGCCATTCGATCCTTCTCTGGGGCTCGCCGGGCTCGGGCAAGACCATGCTCGCCCAGCGGCTGCCGGGTTTCCTGCCCGCGATGGCGTTCGAAGAGGCGGTCGAGGTCACGCGCATCCACGGCGCGGCGGGCCTGCTCGCGCGCGAGGCCCCGATCGCCGTCGATCGCCCGTTCCGAGCCCCGCATCACTCGACGAGTCGCGCCGGGCTGCTGGGAGGCGGAAATCCGCCCGCGCCGGGCGAGGTGTCGCTCGCGCACCGCGGTGTACTCTTTCTCGACGAGCTCGCCGAATTTCAACGACACGCGCTCGAAGCGCTGCGCCAGGTGATCGAACAACACCACGTCGTCATCGCGCGGGCCAGGACCCGCTGCATCTTCCCCGCCCACTTCCAGCTCGTCGCGGCGTCGAACCCCTGCCCGTGCGGCTGGCGGGGCAGTGGCGTGCGCGACTGCCGCTGCGACGACGGAGTCACCGCGCGCTACGCGAGCCGGATCTCGGGCCCCCTCCTCGATCGCCTCGATCTCCACGTCTCGGTCGCACCCGTCTCCTGGAGCGAGATCGACGGCGGCGCGCGCGGACCCTCGAGCGCAGCGCTGCGCGCGCGCGTCGACGGCTGCCGGGCGCTTCAGCGACGCCGGGGTCGCGCAGAGGGCTTCGGCACCAACGCGGAGATCCCCGACGCGGCCCTCGAGCGCCTGGTGCGCGCCACACCGGATGCGCGCAGGCTGCTCGGAGCCGCCGTCGAGGGGATGGGCCTGTCGGCGCGCGCGGCCCGCCGGTTGCTGCGGGTCGCGCGAACGATCGCCGATCTCGCGGAGGAGCGGGAAACCGGGCCGCGAGCGCTCGCCGAGGCACTCACCTATCGAGCCACCGAGCTGGGAACCGCGCATGGCGTGGAACATCCGCGAGGCGCGGACGGCCGTCGCGCGGCTCCATTTCGATTCGAGGCCGACCACTGAGAAGCTCGGAACGCGGGCCGCCATCCGCGCGAGTCCGAGCTCGCGCGCCCGCCCCCGCGTTCGCTCCGCGCGCCACCGATCGCGAAATTCTCTCGAACGCTGCCATCGATCAGCGCAGACGCACGGCCGAGTTCGAACGGCCGCCGTCGATACGAGCTCCACCCG
>JBFGGA010000254.1:0-4174 GCA_041579295.1 Myxococcota bacterium
GCGCGAATCCAGGCGGGCCGATCGGCGAAGCGCTCCGCCATCTCGCGGGGCGGGCGCAGATGCCGCTCCGCGTTGACGGCCAGGCGACGGCCCGCCCGATCCAGCGAGGTCTTCTCGCGCAGGCAGGTCAGCGCGTCGAGGAGCTGGCGCTGCTCGGGGCGCGCGTGGCGCACGTCGTTGGTGGCCACCACGGGAACGCGCGCGGCTTCGGCGAGCGCCACCGCCCGCCTTCCCGCGGCCTCGGTGGCGCGGTCGAGGTGGCGCGAGACGTCGACCCAGAGTCGACCGCGCCCGAAGCTCGCCTTGGCGCGGTCGAGCGTCGCTGCGCAGAGCGAGCCGTCGCCGCGCGCCAGCGCGGTGAGCCCCTCGGCGTGCGCTTCGATCTCCTCCCAGCGGTTGAGGGACTCCCCCTTCGCGACGCGCCGGTGGCTCTCCGTGAGGATTCGACACAAATTGGCGTATCCTCGCTGCGTCTCGACCAGCAGCAGCAGCGGCACCGGCCGCGCGCGCGGGTCGGCGACGCAGACCTGCGCGCCGACGATGGCGCGCAGCCCCACCGCGCTCGCCGCGGCGTGAAAGCGGGGGATGCCGTAGACGCCGCCGACGTCCGCGAGCGCCAGCGCCGAGTAGCCGAGCTCCGCTGCGCGGTCGGCGAGATCCTCGGGATTGGAGGCCGCCTCGAAAAAGCTGAAGGCGCTCCGGCAGCGCAGTTCGACGTAGTCGGGCGGCGCGGGGGGCACGCCCGATTTTCGCCTCGTTTTCGCCTCCTGGCAAGCGAATCGCGCGCGCGCGGCCGCCATTGCCCCGCGATGACACGGTCCTTCCCCCGCAGGCGGGTTATGATGCGCGCGTGGCCCCCGATTCGCCCCGAATACTCATCGCGGACGACGAGCCCCAGCTCCTCCGCGTGCTGGTTCGCGTGCTGGAGAAGCAGGGCTACGCGGTCGATTCTGCGGTGGACGGCAAGTCCGCGATCGAGGTGTTGCGGGGCGCGCCGGGTGCGATCGACGCCATCGTGATCGACGCGGCGATCGGCCCCGAGGGTGCGGGCGCCGTGCTCGAGGTGCTCGCCGCGGAGCAGCCCGGGGTCGGGGTGGTCGTGACCAGCGGCGATCAGCTGCCGCGGCCGCTTCGCTCGCGGCTGCTCGCGATCCACGGGAGCTTCCTCCTCAAGCCGTTCCTGCCCAGCGCCCTGCTGAAGGCGGTCGAAGACGCGCTCGCCGGCGGGGGTGAGTGAATGAACTCGGTCGTCGTCGTGGGGGCCGGCCTCGCCGGCCTCAGCTGTGCGTGGCGCTTGCGACGCGCCGGCTGTGAGGTGGAGGTGCTCGAGGCGCGCGATCGGCCGGGGGGCCGCACGCGCAGCGAGCTGCGCGACGGGTTCACGCTGGATTCGGGGCCGGCGCGTTTCGACAGCGGCGATCGGCAGCTGTGCGAGCTCGCCCGCCAGCTCGGGATCGCGGATCGGCTGCGCGAGATTCCAAGGCGCGGGGAAGTCGTGCTGCGCGGCGGTCGCTTCCACCGCGCGGATTTCGACTCCCCGACGACGTGGGCTGCATCGCAGCTGCTCTCCGCGGCTGCGAAGGCGCGGCTGCTGAGGCTCGCGGCCGAGCTCGCGCTCTTCTGGCGGCGGCTCGAGCCCCAGTGTCCGGAGCAGGCGGTGGAGCTCGACGGCGAGAACCTCGCCTCCGCGTTGGACCGCGTGGTGGGTCGGGAGTGTCTCGACAACTACATGGCTCCCCACTTCGCGCGCAACCTCGGCTGCGCGCCCGAGCAGCTCTCGCGCGCGTTCGGGTGGATCGCGCTGCGCTCACGGCTTCGCGGAGCCCGCCGGCAGATCTTCCAGGGAGGGATGGGCCTGCTCGGCGCGCGGTTGGCCGAGGAGGTTCCGCTGCGGCTCGGCTGCGAGGTTCGGCGCATCGAGACCGAGACCGACGGCGCGCGCGTCCACTACCGGCGCGATGGCCGCGACGGCTGGGTGATGGCGGACGCGGTCGTGGTCGCGGTGCCCGGCTGCGAGGTGGCGGCGCTGTGCCCGAAGCTCAGCCCCGTCGAGCGCGGATTCTTCGAGCAGGTCCGCTACACGCGCGAACTCACCGCGTCGCTGATGTTCGCAAGAGCGCCGGGGATGCTCTCGTTCGACGCGGCGGCGTTCCCGCGCTCGGCGGCGATGGGTCTCCATTCGATCGGCGTGGAGCACCGCAAGCCCGGCTACGCGCCGCCGAGCGGCGGCCTGCTGCGCGCCACGCTCGCCGTTCGCGCCACCGACCGCCTCTGGGAAGCCGAGGACGGCGAGGTGCTCGAGTTCGTCGACCGCGAGCTCGCGCGCACGCCGATCGGGCGCCTGGTGTGCGAGGATCACGCGATCTCGCGCACCGCCTCGATGTACCCGATCTTCTACCCGGGCTATCTCTCGAGCGCGGTCCGCTTCGGCCGGCGCATCGACCGCTCGCCGCGGCTGTTCTTCGCGGGCGACTATCTCGTCGGCCCGGGCGTCGAGTCCGCGCTGGCCAGCGGCGTGCGCGCCGCCGAAGAGATCGCCCGGTGCTCCGGCGCCTCATTCGGCGGCCGTGCCGGCCGCCCCCGCGACGTCGAGCGCTAGTCGCCCATCGAGATCAGCGCCTTGTCGGACGGCACGCAGAGCGCCACAGGCCTCCTCACCGTCAGGCTGAACTCTCCGAACTGATTGGACACATCGACGTCCCGAATCGGGAAGCGCGGCGCCCGCAGCGAGAAGCAGGTCAGGTGCGGCCGCGGGTCGTTGAGGCCCTCTCCGTTCTTGTCCGTCGGGACACCCAGCGTCTTCGGCTTGATCAACCGCACGGTCTCCGCCGTGAGGAAATCATCCGTCAGATCCACTTCGACTCGCTCGAAGCGCGGCGTGCCGCTCGTGGTTCTCGCATGGAACAATTCGAAGTGATCGAGCGCGGGGGCCACCGAGAGCGCCATGTTCGCTAGGTCCCCGACCTCCGTCGAGGGGACACACAGCTCGGTCCTCCGCCTCAATACGGTCAGCTGCTGATCACCGAGCTGATTCGTCGCGGTCACCTCCGGCTTGTCGGCCATCCTCGATTGCCTGGACTTGTAGCAGGTCAGGTGCATCGAGGGATCGAGGATGCCCTCGCCGTTCTTGTCGACCGGGTTGCAGAACTGCGAGACCCTGGTCAGCTCCACGTCCTGATCGCGGAACTGGTTGGAGAGCTGCACCTGGAGCGGCTGGAACCTCGGCTCGCCCCTCGCCCGGACCGCCTTGTAGCAGAGGAAGTGATCGAGCAGCTCGCCAGGGGCCGGCGTCGGCGTCGGGGTCGGCGTGGCCGTCGGGGTCGGCGTCGCCGTCGGCGTCGCCGTGGGAGTCCCGATCGGCGTGGCCGTCGCCGTGGGCGTCGCGGTAGGCGTCGCGGTGGGCGTCGGGGTCGGCGTCGGGATCGGCGTGGCCGTTGGCGTCGCGGTCGGCGTCGGGATCGGCGTGGCCGTCGGCGTGGCCGTGGGCGTCGGTGTCGAAACGCCCGTATTGGCCAGGAACGCGCTGTTGAAGGTGGTCGAGCCGCTGATGTTGCCGCCGCTGCCATCGAGAACGCCGTCCGTGCCTCCGGGCCCGTCGACCCCGACGCTGATCTCGAACGTGCCGAGGGAGAACACGTCCTTGTGGAAGGTGACGGTTCCGAGGTAGGCGCTCACGCCGTTCGGCAGACCGATGCCGTTGCCGAGCGGCGGTGCCGCCGCGGCGTTGATGTTGTCGATGTACGGCGACAGATCAGTCGTCGAGCCGACCTGGAGCGGCAGGTAGGCAAAGGGCTTCGTGGTCGTCAGGCTCTGGAAGCCGACCACGCTGAGCTTGGGAAGCGCGTCGCCGTAGTTGACGCTCACGCCGCCGCCGATGCTGTTGTTCGGGCCCGCGGTGAGGATCACGCCGAGGGTGATGTTGCTCGTCACCGCCGGGTCTTCGATCGTCACGCCGCTGTCGGGGGATCTCGGGTCCGGCGCGCAGTTGCGGTTGGCGGGCAGAAGGCAGATCGGGTTGCCCATCAGGTTGGTCTCCGATACGTCGATCCAGATCAGGTCGACGGTGGCGCTCGCGCTGGCCGAGCCCGCGAATCCCACTAGGGTCAACGTACTACCGATTACTACTGAGAAGAATCTTCGCATTGTCCTGCCTCCTCGACGCCTCGATTCATCA
>JBFGGA010000255.1:0-4160 GCA_041579295.1 Myxococcota bacterium
CATCGACCTCGCCGGCCTCGTAGCTTTGGTCTTCGGCGCGATACACCTCGAAACCCATGCCGTCGATCGCGATCACCGCGAGCGATTGATTGAGGAATCCGAGAATTTCCACTCGCAGGCGCGACGGCCGCTCCAAGACCACGAGTTGCTTGCCGCGAAGCCGGACCGAACCGTCATCGCGATCGACCGCGAGCCGCGCGAGTCCGCGCAATCGCTGTCGCTGGCTGGCGCGCTCGACCCAATCGTCGAGCAGCTGGCGCGGCCGGGGATCGTGCTCGGACAGCGGCCGATAGGCGAGCGGCGTCGCGCACGCGCTCGCGAGGCAGAGCAGCGCCGCGCCCGCGGCGACGCGCTGCACGCCTACTCGATCTCGCGTCGGAGGGCCTCGAGCTTCTTGAGCAGATCGGGCTGCTCGCCCTCGCGGGGTTCCAGATCGACGGCCTCCTGATAGGCCTGCAGCGCGCGCTCCTTCTGATTGAGCAGCAGGTAGGCGTCGCCGATGTGCTCCGAGACGACCGGATCGCCGCCGGTGAGCTCTCGCGCGCGCAGCAGCTCCGTAAGCGCGCGGTCGAGGTACTTCTTCGCCTCTTCCGTCCTGCCCGTTTCGAACAGCGGGCGCGCGCGCATGTAGTACACCCAGCCGAGGCTGTCGATGATGAATCCGTCGTCGGGCCGGAGGTCGAGGGCGCGAACGATGTAGTCCTCGGCCTGGTCGAGGTTGCTCCCCTGCTCGGCCCAGGTGTAGCCCACGTAGTTCAGCGCGCTGGCGTTGTTGGGATTCTGCTCGATCGCGCGCTCCATGTACTCGAGTGCCTCCTGCGTGCGCTTCGCCTCGCTGAAGACGACGCCGAGGTTGAAGAGCAGCTCGTCGTCGTTCGGATTCTGGAGCAGCAGCCCCTCGAGGAAGGCGACGGCGCCCTCGAAGTCTCCGGCCTTCGCGCGCAGATTCGCGGAGTAGAGCTCGCGCGGCCGGGTGGGCTTCGCGGCGATCGCCAGCTCGATCTCCTGGAGTGCGCGCTCGAAATCCTCCTCGCGCTCGAAGAGCACCGCGAGCTGCGTGTGCGCCTCGCTGTAGTGCTCGCTGTCCGGCGGGATCGCGGTGAACGCCTCGATGGCCGCCGCATCGTCGCCCATGCGCCGGCGCACGATCCCGAGGAAGAAGCGGACCTCGTGATCGTCGGGTTTGCTCGCGAGAAAGCGCTCGAAGCGGGCCGCGGACTGCTCGAAGTTCTCGTTCTCGTAGTGGAGGAACCCCAGCCGCACCATCGAGCGCAGGTCGTCCGGGTAGTGGCTCTCGATCTCCGAGAGGGTGTGGAGCGCCCCCTCGGCGTCGCTCTCGCCGAGCTGCGCGTCGGCGAGCGCGATCAGCGTCGCGTGGTGGTGGGGGTGCAGCTCCAGGACCTCGCGGTAGATCGCCTGTTCGGCGCCCGCTGCTCCGCGATTGCGCGCGGACCGCGCGAGCTGCGCATAGATCTGCAGGTTGCCCGGGTCGATTTCGAGGGCCTTGCGCAGCGCGCCTTCGGCCTGCTCGGTCTGCCCCGTCAGCTCGTAGGCCTTCGAGAGCGCCACGTAGGCGTTGATCGGCTCCTCGACGACGTCGATCGACCAGAGCGCGAGCTCGACGGCCTTCTCGCCGCGATCGCTCTCCAGGTACACGCGAAACAGCAGCGCGCCGGCCTCTTCGCTGAGCGGCTGCCCCGACTCGTCGAGCAGCACCAGCTCCGCGGCCGCGACGTTTCGCTGCATCCGATAGAGCTGGCCGAGGAAGAGGCGGGTCCGCTCGTCGTCGGGATCGAGCTCGAACGCCCGCTCCGCGTGCTCGAGCGATTCCCCGGGCCGGCCCGCCCGGATCAGCCCGACCGCGAGCCTGCGGTGGATGTAGGCCGAGTCCGGGTCCTTCGCGAGCGCCCGCTCGAACGCCGCGAGCGATGCTTCGAGGTTCCCGCGCGCCTGGTGGTCGTGCGCGACGAGCAGGTCGTACTCCGGCGGCGCGTTCGGGCGGATCTCGACGCCCGGGTCCGGCTCTCGCACGTGCGCCTGCTGGCCCGAGGGAAGCAGCGCACAGCCGCCTAACAGCAGCGCCGCGCCAAGCGGCCAGACGATCGCGATCCGTCGATGCGAGCGCGCCCTCACCGCTGCCCCTCGCCCGGCCGCCGCCACGCTACCGACCCGACCCGGGTGTCAGATAGCCCTTCGCGTCCAGGTACTCGATCAGCCGGCCCACGCTCTCCTCGACGGACTGGCGGTTGGTGTCCAGGACGAGCTCCGGGCTCTCGGGAGCCTCGTAGGGTGCCGAAATCCCCGTGAACTCGGGAATCTCGCCTGCGCGCGCCTTCCGGTACAGCCCCTTCACGTCGCGCTGCTCGCAGGTGTCGAGGCTCGCGTCCACGAAGACCTCCACGAAATCACCGCTCCGCATGATCCCGCGCACGGCGTCGCGGTCGGCGCGGTAGGGCGAAATAAAGGACGTGAAGACGATCACGCCGGCCTCGCTGAACAGCTTCGCGACCTCCCCGATCCGGCGGATGTTCTCCGTCCGGTCTTCGGGCGAGAATCCGAGGTTGCGGTTGAGCCCGTGGCGGATGTTGTCGCCATCGAGCACGAAGGCCAGGTGCCCGCGATCGACCAGCTGCCGCTCGGCCGCGATCGCGATGGTGGACTTGCCGGACCCCGAGAGGCCCGTCAGCCAGACCGTCGCGCCGCGCTGGCCGACGATCGCCTCGCGATCGGCGCGGCTGACCTGTCCCTCGTGCCAGGTGATGTTGTCGCTCTTCCGCCGCGCCAACCGAATTCTCCTCGCTCTGCGCCATTTTACTATCGGCCGTCCGGATGCTCACATATCGGCGATTTGCGGCCGCTTTCGAGCACCGATTCGAGCCGCAGGGTAGCGCGGCTACCCGCGTTGCGGGCCTCAGCGCGGTGGCTGGCCGGCCGGGCGCGAGGCGCGCTGCGCGCGCAGCGCCGTTACGGCCTCCACGACCCGATCCGCCGCCCACGCGATCTGCTCGGCGTCGTTCGAGCGCCCGATCCCGAAGCGCAGCGACGAGCGCGCGACCTGCTCCGGCAGGCCGAGGGCCGCGAGTACGTGGCTCGGCTCGCCACTGCCGGACGCGCACGCCGAGCCGGTGGAGAGCGCCAGGTCGGGGAGCGCGACCAGCAGCTGCTCGGCGTCGACGCCCGCGAACGAGACGTTCAGGTTGCCGGGCAGCCGCTGCTCGCGCGAGCCGTTGCAGCGGACCCCCTCGAGCGCGCCCGAGAGCCGCTCCCAGAGCGCTTCGCGCAGCGCCCGGAGCCGGGCGGCCTCGCGCTCGAGATCGCCGATGCAGAGCTCGACCGCGCGCGCGAAGCCCACGATGAGCGGGACCGGCAGCGTGCCCGCGCGCAGCCCGCCCTCGTGGCCGCCGCCGTGCAGCAGCGGCTGCAGCGCGATGCGCGGCCGTCGCCTACGGATGTAGAGCGCGCCGATGCCCCGCGGCCCGTAGAGCTTGTGGGCGCACATCGCGAGCAGGTCCACCCCCCAACGCCGCACGTCGACGGGGAGCTTGCCCACCGCCTGTGCGGCGTCGGTGTGGAGCAGCACGCCGCGCTCGGCGCAGATCCGGCCGATCGCCTCGATGGGCTGCAGGGTGCCGATCTCGCTGTTCGCGGCCATGATCGAGACCGCGAGCGTGCGCTCCGTGATCGCGGCCTCGACGGCCGCCGGATCGACGAGGCCCTCGCCGTCGACGGGCACGACCGTGAGCGCAAAGCCCTCGTTCGCGAGGAAGCGGCAGGTCTCGAGCACCGCGGGGTGCTCGATGGCGCTCGTGCTCAGGGGGTCGCGGCGGCCGCGACGGCCGCGCGCGAGGCCCACGAGCGCGAGGTTGTCGCTCTCGGTGGTGCCGCTCGTGAAGACGATCTCCGACGGGTCTTCGGCGCCGATCGCCGCCGCGAGACGCTCGCGCGAGATCGCGACGGCCTCTTCTGCGCGCCAGCCGAAGACGTGGCTCGCACTCGACGCGTTGCCGAAGTCCTCGTCCCAATAGGGCGCCATCGCGTCGACGACGCGGGGATCTACGGGGGTGGTCGCGTGGTGATCGAGATAGATCGGGAGCTTCAAGGCCACAGAGGCGAGGCCCCCGTCAGGCCGCGAACGATTCTCCGCAGCCGCAGGTCGTCGA
>JBFGGA010000256.1:0-4155 GCA_041579295.1 Myxococcota bacterium
CGCGGCAACCGCGCGGCCGCGATCGCCCGCGAGCAGGATCGGCAGGCAGTCGGCAGTCAACACGCCGATGCGCACGCCGACCTCCTGCGAGACGATCGCATCCGCCTCGGGGGCCGGCCCGCGCCCCGCGCACTGCCGGGCGCTGACGACCGCGACGCCGTGCACCTGGCGCGGGCAGCGCAGGCCCGCGGGGCGCCCGAAGTCGCGCAGCCCGAAGCCGTGATCGACTCCGATGCGCGACAGCAACGCGTGTCGCAGCGGTTGCGGGGCGCTCAGCTTCGATTCTCCTCGCGCCGCTCGAGACTCGCGAGCAGCAGCTTCAGATCGGACGGCAGCGGCGCGGCGAACCGCATCACCTTCCCGCTGCGGGGATGCACGAAGCCGAGCACGGCCGCGTGCAGGGCCGGGCGCGCGAGCTCCGCGCCTCGCCGGCGCGACCGCCCGTAGACGGTATCGCCCACGATCGGCAGGCCGATCGAGGCCAGGTGGACCCGGATCTGATGGGTCCGCCCGGTCTCGGGGAATACGTCGAGCGCCGCGCGCTGGCTCGCCGGAAAGCGCCGCGCCACCCGCCAGGCGGTCCGCGCCTCGCGCGGTGAGGCGCCGCGCACCGACATGCGCTTGCGATCCCGCGGATGGCGCCCGATCGCGCGGTCGACGCGCCCCTCGTCCGCGCCCGGTGTTCCGCGCACCACCGCGCAGTACACGCGATCGACCGCGTGCTCGTGGAACTGCTCCGCGAGGTGGCGATGCGCCGCGTCGCTCTTCGCGGCGACCATCACGCCCGAGGTCCCGCGGTCCAGGCGGTGGACGATTCCGGGGCGCTCGACCCCGCCGATCCCGGCAAGATCTCGGCAGTGGTGAAGCAGCGCGTGCACCAGCGTGCCGCTCGAATGGCCGGGGGAGGGGTGCACGACCATGCCGGCCGGCTTGTCGACGACGATCAGGTCCTCGTCTTCGTACAGGACGTCGAGCGCGATCGCCTCGGGCTCGAGCTCCGACTCGACGAGCTCGGGAGGCGTCACGTCGAGCGCGTCTCCCGCGCGCACCGGCTGGCTGGCCCGGCAGGAGCGATCGTTGACGCGAACGCGGTCGGCGTCGATCCAGCGACGCGCCTGCGAACGCGTGATCCCCGCGACCGCGGCGAGCGTGCTGTCGAGCCGCTGGCCGGCTTCGGGCTCGCCGATGACGAAGTGCAGCGCGGTCATGGGGCGCTGCCGGATGTGAGGCGGAGGGCGGTCATCCAATGCTGCCGGGTGAAATTGGCGCGGGAATCTCAGCGGCTATCGAAGAACCGCGGCTTGCGGCGCTCCCCGCGACCCTTGTCGTACCTCTTCATGTAGCTCGCCGCGACCTCCTTCCCGTCGAGGCCGACGCAGTTTGCGTAGGCCGTGACGAAGCCGCGCACGTAGACGGAGTCGGGCAGGTCGGCGAAGCGCTCTTCTTCGATGAACCGGAGGTAGGTCGGGCTGATCTTCGTGACCCTCGCGATGTCCTCGATCTCCATGCCGCCGCGGATGCGGAAGTGCCGCAGGCGCTCGCCATCGAAGTCCCCGGTCCCGTCGTCGAGCTGCACGAACTCGCCCATCGGTAGCCCCTCGCTCTTGGCGGGATCGGCCGGCACCAGCGGCGCGCTGGGCTCGGCGGCCGGCAGATCCTCTTCTCGTTCGGCCGCGAGCTTCGCGTCGTACTCGCCTCTCGATCGGCTGTCGGAGAGCACCCGATAGGCCGCCTCGATCCGCTCTCGCACCGCGGCGGCGTCGCCCTCGGCGAACACCGAGTAGCCGGCCAGCGAATCGTCCGTGTAGGTCGAAAGCGCCAACCGGTAGGCGCGCTCGATCTCGTCTCGCGTCGCACCCGGATGCGTCTCGAGGATCTCGTAGTGGTTCTGATCGGAGAGGGGCTTCAAACCGAACCTTCGCGGAGTTGGCCGCCCGCGCCGTCCCCCAACAGCTTGCGGGCGATTCTCGAGATGTAGATCGAGGCGTCGGAGCGCGGATACACGTCGATCAATGGCCGCATCGCGCGCACGCTGCGGCGGGCCGATTCGTCGTGGTTCACGTAGCCGAGGTATTCCGCCTGGATCCCGAAGAACTTCCGGCACACGCTCTGGATCGAAAAACCGAGCTTGATGTCGTCGGCGCTGCGAACGTCGTTGATGATCAGCCGCGGGCGAAAGGCGCCCATCGTCTCCACGAAGCGCCCGCCCTCGGCGGCGTCGAGCAGCTGGATCTCGCGAAGCAGCTCGAGGGGGGTGCGGATCCCGCGCTCGTTGCGCTGATCCATCGCGATCGTGACCACCTTGCGCATGTCGTGGGACGCCATCGCCAAGCGCAAGCGGCGATAGAACGCAGCCCGGATGAACCCGTAGGCGTTCTCGACCGAAGTCGGTTCCGGCGTGATCACGATCACCCCGTCGTCGCCGACCATGAAGTAGTCCATGACCGCCGCGTGCGTACCCGCTCCGAGATCCAGGAACACGAACTCGGCGTCCAGCTCGCGCAGCTCGCGCATCAGGCGCACGCGACGAGACTGGGAGGGCTGCGGGGTGCCGAGGTTGCCGTCGGTGGCGGCGATCAGCTGCAGGTTGGGGATCGGCGTATCGAGGATGAGCTTGCCGAGGTCTTCCTCGCGCTGGGCGACGAAGTCCGCGAGGCTGGCCCGCGGCTTGGAGATCCCCATGCAGGTGTGGAGATTCGCGCCCTCGAGATCGGCGTCGACCGCGATGATCCGGTGCCCCATTCTCGCCAGCGACGCGGCCAGGTTGGCGACGATGAAGCTCTTGCCGACTCCGCCCTTGCCGCCTCCCACGGGTATCAACCGCGCCCGGTTGGCGTCGCCCGACCCGTTTCGGAACTTGGCTGAGAGCTTGTTCAACCTTTCGCCCATCCCGATGTCCACCTGCGCACCCGCGATGCGCGGTTCTAGTCGGAGCATCCCGCGATCTGGCCGTGTCGCTCGACGATACTCAAGAAGGGGCGCCACTCATTGTATCGGATGCTCGACCCGATGTGGTGCATCAACGGTGTCCACCGCGGCCTCGCGGGGATGCGCTGGAGGCGAAGTCTGGCCTGCTGCGGCGTCCGCCCGCCCTTGCGCCGGTTGCACTCGACACAGCAGCAGACGACGTTCTCCCAGGTCGTGCGCCCGCCGAGCGAGCGGGGGATGACGTGGTCGAGATTCAGCTCGGAGCGGTGGGGTCGGTCACCGCAGTACTGACAGGTGAACTTGTCGCGCGCAAAGACGTTGATGCGGCTGTAGCGCACGTGTCGTTTGGGCACGCGATCGAAGCTCGGCAACAGGATCACCCGCGGCACGCAGATGGCGCCGCTCGGCGTTCCGATCACCGAGGTGCCGTCGCTGGCCCGACGCCGCCGCCAGCTCTCGAAGTCGAAGGTCTCGTACTCCTCGTTCACGACGCGCGCGATGTCCCGATAGACGAGCGCAAACGCCCGCCGCGCCGACGTCACGTGAATCGGCAGGTAGGAGCGATTCAGAACCAGGACAGTCGCATTCAGCACGATTTCAGCCGCCTATCCTACGAGAACGGCCCACTTCATTCAACGCGAGCGCTCCTCGAACGCGAAGCCGACCGCCTGCTCGACGGCATCCTCGTCATCCGGAAGCAGCGTTCGCACGTCGAAGATCAGCGCGTCGTCGCGGACGCGCGCGACGACCGGCACCGCTGCGGCGCGCAGTCGCTTCGAGATTTCCTCCGCGCTCGCTGCGGACCGCAGCACGACCACCCAGCTCTCGAGTTCGAAGCCCGGCATCGAGCCTCCCCCTGCGAAGCCGCTGTCGGGCTCGGCGCGGATGCGCGCGGTGTCGCCCAGGCGCTTGGCGAGGCGCTCCGCGAGCGCGCGGGCGCGCGCCTCCAGCCGCTCCGCGGGCTCGAGCAGCTGGCCGAGCACCGGGATCTCGCGCTCGGCGCGGCCGTCCAAGTAGCACTCGAGCGTCCAATCCAGCGCCGCGAGGCTCAGCTTGTCGAGGCGCAGCGCGCGAGCCAGCGGATTGCCGCGCATGGCCTCGACGCTCTCCCGCGAGCCCAACACCAGGCCCGCCTGGGGTCCGCCGAGCAGCTTGTCGCCCGAGAAGCAGACCAGGTCGGCGCCGAGCTTCAGGCGCGCGGGCGCGAAGATCTCCGCGGGAAAGCCG
>JBFGGA010000257.1:0-4155 GCA_041579295.1 Myxococcota bacterium
CGCTCCGACGGTGAATTCGAAGAGGTGCGTAACCACCCGAAAAGAATGGCGCGCCGGGAGGGACTCGAACCCCCGACCCTCAGGTTCGAAGCCTGATGCTCTATCCAGCTGAGCTACCGGCGCGCGTGGGGCTCGCGGCGGGGGTGGCCCCGTCGTGGCGAGCACCTTCTGGCGGGCGAAGGCCCGCCGTCGAACCCTGGGTCAGGGGTTGGATAACCGACGCAGCGCGGATGCGCCAGCGAGGCTGTACGGCGGCGGCTCGGCTTTGATAGGGTCCGCGCATGAGCGACTCCGTCGTGGCCGTGGGCGCGCAGACGGCGGCGGGGGTGACCCTGTTCGCGAGCAACAGCGACCGGCGTGCGGGCGAGTGCCAGCCCTTCCTCCAGTTCTCGGAGGCGAGCCATCCGCCCGAGGCGATGCTCGCCTGCACCCACATCGCGATCCCGCAGGTGGCCGAGACCTACCGCGTGATGGGCCACTCGCCGTGGTGGGTCTGGGGGTTCGAGCACGGCGTGAACGAGTACGCGGTGGCGATCGCGTGCCGGCGCGTCTTCTCCAGGGAGGCGATCGAAGCGCAGCCGGGCCTGATCGGCGCGGATCTGGTGCGGCTCGGGCTCGAGCGCGGGCGCAGCGCGCGCGAGGCGCTCGAGATCATCGCGGGCCTGATCGAGGTGCACGGCCAGGGGGGGCCATCCTTCGCGCCCGACGCGCGGGGCGACCACCACGCGTTCCTGCTCGCGGATCCCGGCGAGGCGTGGCTGCTCGAGACCTCGAATCGCCGCTGGGTGGCGCGCCGCTGTGTGCTCGAGGCCGTCTCGAACTTCCACGCGATCGGCGCGGACTGGGGGTTCGGCTCGCGAGACCTCGTCGAGTTCGCGCGCGCGCAGGGCTGGTGGTCGAGCAGCGGCCGCCTCGATGTCGCCGCCGCCTACCGCGACGCCGCGGTCGCGTCGCTCGGCAGCGAGGCTCGGCGGCGGCGCTCGCTGGAATTGCTCGGCAAGAATAGTGGTCGACACGAGGTCGCGTCACTGCAGCGGCTGCTGCGTGATCACCTCGGCTCGGGCGAAGCCTGGCCGGGCGACTCTGCGCCCGCCGCCGAGCGCCACCACACGCTCTGCGCGCACGGCGCGCCGCTGCACTGCACGGCGGCGAGCATCGTCGCGCCGCTTGCCGAAAAGCGCCAGGCGCCCTGGCCGATCTGGATCTCGTTCGGCACGCCGTGCACGGGGATCTTCCTGCCCGTCTATCTCTCGGGCGCAATTCCCGCGCCGCTCGCGCGCGGCGACGAGGCATCGCGAAGCGACGGCGCGTGGTGGACGTTCGAGCGGCTGCGGGATCTCGCGGTCCGCGACCCTGCGCGCGCGGCGCCGATCCTGCGCGCC
This sequence comes from Myxococcota bacterium, assembly GCA_041579295.1. Classification (GTDB taxonomy): domain Bacteria; phylum Myxococcota_A; class UBA9160; order UBA9160; family SMWR01; genus JACZVU01. The sequence continues at coordinate 1,383 of JBFGGA010000257.1, forward strand.
GGCTGGGCGGAGTTCGAAGCGCGGCTCGAGCGCGAGCGCCGGGCCGCGGAGGACAATGCGCGCGGGGCCGCGCGCGCGGGCGACCGCGATCGCGCCGCGCAGGACGTCACCGAGTTCATGGACTGGGCAGTTGAGGCCGCGCTCGAACGCGCCGAATCGCTCGCCGACGAGATTCGCTGAGCCGCGCGGCGCAACTACGCGCTCGTGTGCAACAGATCGGGGAGCAACCGCCCGCTACGCGGAGCGCGCGGCTTCGACGGTCGGCACGCGTCGCACCGAACGCGCGCGCTGGAAGTACTCGTCGCGCAGATCCCATGGAACGCCGAGCGCGTGCAGGATGCTGCGCTTGGTGGCCTGCCGGCACGGCCGGCCCTTTTCGATCGCGTGAATGGTTCTTGCGGAAACGCCCGCCTTGTTGGCGAGCTCGTTCTGGGTCCAGCCCAGTGCTTGACGTGCGGCGCGGATTCGATTCACGGCTGGGGGCTCCGGGGACGCATTGACGGGCGGATCATAGCGTCCCGGCGCTTCCGGATCAGCGCGGGATTCTCGACCCAAGGCGCGCCACGCCTCGCGGGCGATCACAAGATAAACCAATTAAATCAGTAACTTATGTGCATCCGATGCACATCGCGATTGGAGCGGGCCGCGATCCGATCCGCCGGGCGCGCGCCGCGCCCGATCGGCCCGCCTCGGCTGCAGCGAGGCGGTCGAAATCGCGCGCTTGGGAAGCGGGGTGGGCGAGGGGAGTCGAACCCCCGGCCTCCAGAACCACAATCTGGCGCTCTAACCAACTGAGCTACGCCCACCGCGGAAGAAGCGAAGCTATCGGCGGCCAATCGGGGTGTCAATCGAAGCCGCTGCGGTCGCGCCTCCGCCGCGCAGCCGGGCCGCGCAGCCCTCGACGGGATCCCCGGCCGCGGGGCGACGCGACGGCGCCGGGGCTAGAAGCGCGAAGCCGAAGGGTTTTCGCGAGACGCGAGAGCTTTGGCCGCCGGCCAACGCGCAGCTAGCTTAGCAGTCGGCTCCGGTAGCTCAGGTGGATAGAGCGGCTGCCTTCTAAGCAGCGGGTCGCAGGTTCGAGTCCTGCCCGGAGCGCCAGCGGACCCCGCTTCCCGGCCCATCTTCCGAGCTGGGCCGCGGCCGGTCGGCGGGCGGACCACGCCCCGGCCGCAGGCGGGGTCCGCTGGCGCGTGCATCCGCTCAGCGGTCCTCCGCAATCTTGATCATGATGTGCGCGTACGGCGTGTCCTTCCACATCACGTAGACGGGATCGCTGGGATCCGTGGACAGCCCTTCCAGCAGGGCCCGGTCGGGCACCGCGATCATCAGGTGCGGCCCCTCCTTGATCCAGTCGTTGCTCTCGCTGGGCTCGGTCGCGTAGGGATCGCTGTTGCTGACTCCGAGCGCGGTGCCCTCTCCGGCGAGCATGTACGACACGCTGATTCGATCGGCCTTGAAGTCCTGCTTGTTCATCATGGCCCGAATGAGCGCGTCCCAGACCGCATCGTTGCACATGGGGCCCATCGCTTCCTGCTGCGGATAGCAGGTGTAGCCGTTCGAACCCTCGCGCAGGATCGTTCCGTCGGTTGCCTTGATCGTCGCTTTCGAAGTGACGACCGGCGGAGCGGCACTCTCGGCGCTCGCGATCAGCGCCGCCTTCTCATCGGCATGCGCAGTGGTACTTCCGATCAAACCAAGACAGAAGCACGTACCGAGAAACTTTGTTCGCATGTCTTCCTCCGTCATGAATTTCCGTCGAGCGGAATGGGTGGCCCGACCATTCTGCGCACAAGCGCGATCGATTTTCAACTTGCACATGCCTTCGCCGCGTGAGGTGATTTCCCTTCGATGCGCGCCGAGGCTCGGTGTTGCGAGCCATCCCGCGCACCACCGTAACTCCTCGTTCGCACGTGACGCGTCTCGGAGGTGTCCCGAATCTTTCCAGCGATCGTGCGGGCCCTTTCGCGCCGCGTCGTCACGTCGTCTTCAAGAGATTCTCAGATGGGACCCGATGCTAGCCCCACGTCCCCCGCTGGAAATGAAACTTCGGCTCGATCGCAGCGGGTCGAGGCGATGCGCATTCGATTGACGCGTTGACGGCCGTCATCTCGTCTGAAACGACGGTTTCGACCGCGCCGGGGTCGAATATCGAAGTGCCCAAAGCACGCTTGGCTTCGGGCACTCGGCCGTTTCTAGTCGGCCTCACATTCGGGAACGGATGCGGGTTTCGGAATCGGTTACGGCAACACGTTGCCTCGGCCCGCGAAGTTGAGCCGGTTTCCGAAGATATCTTCGAGTGTTTGCTGCTGAGCCGCGCTCAGGCCCAGACTCTCGAGTGCAGATGCTCGACAGCTGACTCGCCACCGTGCCTGCGTGGCATTCGTGTCCTCGCCGGTGACCTTCATCGATGCTCGGCATCCCTGGACGGAGACCGTGGAAATGCTAGCCGTCAGATAGCCGTCATAGATGTAGAACGCGAGGCCCAGGTAGGCTTTCTGCTTGACGATGAGTCGGTTCGACGTTCGTCTGATGGTATCGGGTTCGAAGATGTTCCAGACGACCTTCGCATTGACACTGCCGTCGCGTCCGTAGACGGCACCGCTCGCGGAAACGGAATCGTATTCGTCTGCACCAGCGTACGCATAGCTGTAGTTCACATTCGGCGGAAGCGTACTCTGAGCCGCGCGATAGGCCTCATCGTCGACGTCGAGAAGGTCGGGACGATCTTGCGCGATGGCTGGGGGGGACACGAGCCATGTCGCAAGAGCGAGCA
>JBFGGA010000258.1:0-4131 GCA_041579295.1 Myxococcota bacterium
AAGGTCGATCACGCCCATCACCGGCTCGCCGTCCACCGCGAGCGCGATCAGCGTCGAGAAGAGCGGGATCCCGCGCGAGAATCCGATCGTTCCGTCGATCGGATCGATGATCCACTCGGGGCCTTCGCCCCCGCCCTCCGCACCGTACTCCTCGCCGAGGATCGAGAACTCCGGGAACGCCTGCTGGAGTCGCTTGCGAATCACCCGCTCGGCGGCCAGGTCCGCCTCCGTCACCGGCGTGCCGTCGCCCTTCGTCTCGATCGCAACCGAGCGAAAGCGGGGCAGCGTCTCCGCGCGCGCGAGATCCGCGGCGGCCTGCGCGGCGAGGGCGGCTTTCTCCAGATCGATCGAACCCACGGGCGGCGAAGCATATCACGTCGGCGCCCGGCGGCGGCGCGGCGACCTCGCCGGCGTCCCGCGGGCTCTCGCGGTCGCGTCGGCGTGCCGCGGAAGCGTCAGTCCTCCGCGTCGAGCGCGCGCAGCTGGCGGAAGGAGTAGATCCCCGTCGAGTGACCGTCGCTCCAGTCGATCTGGATCGCGTAGCGGCCGACGGGTTGGATCTTCAGCGGGCGGACGTCCTCGGGCACCGACGCGGCGTCCAGGCGCGGCTCGCCCGACCACTCGTCGACGCAGTGCGCGCACTGGCAGGCGAGGCGAAGCCGTCGCACCGCGTAGCGGCTCTCCCGCCCGTCGGACCAGGTGATCCCGAGCTCGCTCGGGCCGGCTTGCTCGATCCGGACCGGCCGTGTCGCCGACGATTCGTCCATCGCGCGGAAACTCTAGCGCCGCACGGCCCGAGCGGTCAGGCGACACGGCGGCGGGCGCGGGCTAGCGTTTCGACCCGTGGCGGACCCGCACCCGGAAGACGCGATCGCGATCGTCGGCGGCACCGGCGACCAGGGCATCGGGCTCGCGCTGCGCTTCGCGAAGGCCGGCCGCCGCGTGCGGATCGGCTCTCGAGACGCGGAGCGCGCGAGCGCCGCGGCCGAGCGGGTCCGGTCGGCGGTGCCGGGCGCGGAGGTCTCGGGAGCCGAAAACCCGCAGGCGTGCCGCGGCGCGCAGGTGATCTTCCTCTCGGTTCCGTTCGAGCACGCCGCGAGCAGCGTCAAAGCGATCCGCGACGAGCTGAGCGCCGGCCAGATCGTGGTGTCGATGGTCGTGCCGCTGGCCACCGCGATGGGCGGCGCGGCGACCCAGACGATCGGGGTCTGGCAGGGCTCGTGCGCGGAAATGGTTGCCGCGCTGCTGCCGGAGGGCGTGCACACCGTTTCGGCGTTTCAGAACGTCGCCGCCCACCAGCTCCAGGCGCTGGATCGACCGGTCGAGTGCGACGTGCTGGTGTCGGGCGCCGCGCAGCCGCGCGAGCGGATCATCGCGCTCTGCGAGCTCGTGCCGGGGCTGCGCGGGATCGATGGCGGCCCGCTCGCCAACGCGCGCATCGCGGAGTCGATCACCGCGCTGCTGATCGGTTTGAACATCCGCTATCGGATCGCGGGCGGCGCGGGCATCCGCTTCACGGGCATTCCGGGCGGGGAATCCTGAAGCGCCCGCGCGTCGACCCGCGCGACCGGGGCATCGCGCCCGCAATTTCGAGGGGTTACAGACCTCGACCGCGCGCAGGCTGCGGGTCGCCGGGCCGCCGCCCGCCGCCGCCCCAGAAAAAACCCAGAAAGCTCAAGGGGTTGTGGGTCAGCAGCGAGATAGGTACTAGATTTTGTAGGAATTCTATTGACGCTCCCGCGCGCCGGGAGTACACACACGAACGGGGATGAGACAGTCCTCTCGGCGGCCTGGGGGGTTTCAAATTACAGGCGGTCGTCGGGGGAAGGCGAGTTCGAGGAGGGATGGAGGACCCGATTCGGATTCGGGGGCTCTGGAGGTTCCGGAGCCTCTCTCATCCCCGGGATGGCTCGGCCCGCCTCCGAGGGGGACCCTGCGACCACGTCACTTCCATCCAGCAACCATCCACTGCAATTGGCGGTACCGCGGTCACCTGTCTCCCGCGGTATCGCCAGTCGCTTCGCTGGAGCAGACGGGCGAACTGAAGCATCAAACGATTCGAAAGCGTTGTCGGTGGGCACGCGAGAAATGCGGCGCACGGCGTGAAATGGTCAGCGCGCTGGCATAGAGGGGAGAGCGTGAAAGGCGGCGAGACGACGGGCGGCACCCTGGGGAGAGAGGTACTTCACGCTGTAGGAGAAGAGAAGAGGAAACGCCGAGCTCCGCGGGGCATGCTGATCCCGCGGCATTTCACGACCGCCGGGGACGATCCCTACGATTTCGTCGAGTGGGAGCTGCGAAGCGCGAAGATCGCCAACGAGAACGGCGAGATCGTCTTCGAGCAGAACGACGCCGAAGTACCGAAGACATGGTCGCAGCTCGCCACCAACGTGGTCGTCTCCAAGTACTTCCGCGGACACATCGGAACCCCCGAGCGCGAGCACAGCGTCCGACAGCTGATCGATCGCGTCGTCGGACGGCTTCGCGATTGGGGCGACACCTCGGGTTACTTCCGCAGCGAAGCGGACTCAGAGACCTTCTCGGACGAGCTCAAGCACATCCTGCTGACCCAACGCATGTCTTTCAACAGCCCGGTCTGGTTCAATCTGGGCGTCGTGGACAGCCCGCAACAGGCGAGCGCGTGCTTCATCAACTCCGTCGAGGACACGATGGAATCCATCATGGATCTCGCGAAGACGGAAGCCATGCTCTTCAAGGGCGGCTCCGGCACGGGCTCGAACCTATCCAGGATTCGATCGTCGCGAGAGACGCTCGCCGGGGGCGGAACCGCGTCGGGCCCGGTCTCCTTCATGCGCGGCTTCGACGCGTTCGCGGGCGTCGTGAAATCCGGTGGCAAGACCCGTCGCGCGGCGAAGATGGTGATCTTGAACGCCGACCATCCGGACATCGTGGAGTTCATCCGGAGCAAGTCCGAGGAGGAGAAGAAGGCTCACGCGCTCATCGACGCGGGTTACGACGGCGGCTTCACGGTTCCCGGCGGCGCCTACGATTCGGTGTTCTACCAGAATGCGAACCACTCGGTTCGCGTCACCGATTCGTTCATGCGCTCCGCCCAGGCGGGCGGCCAATGGGAGACCCGCAGCGTCACCGCCGGCGAGGTGGTCGACGAATTCAAGGCCCGTGACTTGCTGCGCGAAATGGCCCAGGCGGCCCACGAGTGCGGCGACCCCGGCATCCAGTACGACACCACGATCAACCGCTGGAACCCCGTCAAGGCTTCGGGAAGAATCAACTCGAGCAACCCGTGCTCGGAGTACATGTTCCTCGACGATACGGCGTGCAATCTCGCCAGCCTCAACCTGCTGACCTTCCTGGACGAATCGGGCGAGTTCGACATCGAGGGCTTCCGGCACGCGGTGAGGCTCACGATCCTCGCCCAGGAGATCATGGTCGATCACGCCGACTATCCGACGCCGGCGATCACCCGCAACAGCCATCTGTATCGGCCGCTCGGGCTCGGCTACGCGAACCTCGGCGCCCTGCTGATGAGCTGCGGACTTCCCTACGACAGCACCGAGGGCCAGAGCCTCGCGGCGACCTTGACCGCGCTGATGTGTGGCGAGGCCTACCACATGAGTGCGGACATCGCAGAGGCGATGGGGCCGTTCCGACGCTTCCGCATGAACCGAAAGGCCTTCCTCGAGGTCATCAAGATGCACGAGGAAGCCGCGCTCGCGATCTCGGGCGAGGGCGTGCCGGAGCCGCTGTGCGCCGCAGCTCGCGGCAGCTGGCGCGCGGCCTACGAGAAGGGGCGGAAGTTCGGCTTCAAGAACTCGCAGGTGACGGTGCTCGCTCCGACGGGCACGATCGCGTTCATGATGGACTGCGACACGACCGGCGTCGAGCCCGACATCGCGCTCGTCAAGTACAAGAAGCTCGTCGGGGGCGGCTATCTCAAGATCGTCAACAACACCGTTCCGAGAGCGCTCGAGCGACTCGGTTACGACGAGACGGAGATCGCGGCGATCACCGAGTACATCGAGGAGAACGAGACGATCGAGGGCGCACCGGGGCTGAAGGAATCCGACCTGCCGGTCTTCGACTGCGCGTTCCGACCCCAGAACGGCAAGCGCAGCATCGCCTGGATGGGTCACATCCGGATGATGAGCG
>JBFGGA010000259.1:0-4108 GCA_041579295.1 Myxococcota bacterium
CGCCTACGCGCCCGCCTCCGGCCCGGAGCCCGTGGTGCCGGAGGGCGTCTACCGCCCCGAGGCGCTCTGCGCGAAGCTCACGCCGCCGTGCGCGCTCGTCGGCGAGGGCGCGGCGCTCTGCGGCGAGGCGATCGCGGCCGCGCTCGGCGGAGACGTCGCGCTGCTGCCGCCGCCCGCGGGCGACGCGCGCGCGCGACACGTGGGCGCGCTCGGCGTCGCGCAGCTGGCCCGCGGCGCGTGGGTCTCCGCCGCGCAGCTCGCCCCGCGCTACCTGCGCCGCGCGGAGGCCGAGGTCAAGCGCACCGGGGAGCGCTTCGAGCCCGCCCCGCGGCCGGACTGACGCTTTCGCTGCGCGCTCCGAGCGCTCGTCTGCCGCGTCCGACCGCTTCTCCGGGCTGCCCGCCACGGGCGTTCGTCCCGCCGCCCGCCGGCGCGGCGCCCGGCGCGCGCGGGGTCGCCGGGCGACTCGAAGCCGATCTTTGACATGCGCGGAATCATTGCGTAATTTTGATCGAGTCCGCGCCTACGGAGAGCGGCCCAGGCGCGTTCGAAGGCCGTCACCGAGGCCTCTTTCGTCCAGCATCATCGCCGGCCCGTCGGGGAGGTCGCGCTCGGCTGCGCGTTGCGCGGGGCTGTGTCAGAGTGAGCCAATGGCCGCGTTGCGCGGCCCGGCTTCTAGCCGATCGCAGGAGACCGAAACCCATGGCACTGAACATCTACTACGACAAGGACGCGGACCTCGGACGCCTCGACGACAAGGCCGTCGCGGTGATCGGCTACGGTAGCCAGGGGCACGCGCACGCCCAGAACCTGCAGGCCTCGGGCGTCCGCGTCGTCGTGGGCCTGCGCAAGGACTCGCCCTCGTGCGCGAAGGCCGAGGCCGCGGGGCTGCGCGTGGTGTCGCCCGCGGAGGCCGCGCGCGAGGCCGACATCGTCATGCTCACGCTGCCCGACGAGGTGGCCGCGCAGGTCTACGAGGAGCAGATCGGCCCGAACCTGCAGCCCGGCAACTATGTCGCGGTGGCCCACGGATTCAACATCCACTTCGGCGCGATCCAGCCGCCCGAGGCCGTCAACGTCTTCATGGTGGCACCGAAGGGTCCGGGCCACACCGTGCGCGCCCACTACGAGCAGGGCCGCGGCGTGCCGTCGCTCGTGGCGGTCGCGGCGGACCCCTCGGGCGACACGCTGCAGATCGCGCTTGCCTACGCAAAGGGCATCGGCGCGGGTCGCGCGGGCATCATCGAGACGACGTTCCGGGAGGAGACCGAGACGGATCTCTTCGGCGAGCAGACCGTGCTGTGCGGCGGACTCACCTCGCTGATGACCGCGGGCTACGAGACGCTCATCGAGGCGGGCTACGCGCCCGAGATGGCGTACTTCGAGACAATCCACGAGGTCAAGCTCATCGTCGATCTGATTTACGAGGACGGCATTGCGAACATGCGCTACTCGGTGTCGAACACCGCCGAGTACGGCGACCTCACGCGCGGCCCGCGGGTGATCGACGCGGGCGTGAAGCAGCGCATGAAGGAGATCCTCGGCGAGATCCAGTCGGGCGCGTTCGCAAAGGAGTTCATCCTCGAGAATCGATCCGGCAACGTACAGTTCCGAGCGCTGCGCAGGCGCGGCGAGCGCCACCCGATGGAGCAGGTCGGCGCGAAGCTGCGCAACCTCATGCCCTGGCTGAAGGAGCAGCGCCTGGTCGACCGCTCGAAGAACTGAGATGGCCAATTCCGAGCCCGCAGCGGACGGCCGCCAATTTGCCGAGTGGCCCACCGAGTTCGTCGTGCGCGACGCGTTCGCGCTCGGCGCGGCACCGCTCGCGCTCGCGGGCGCCTGCGGGCTGCTCGGCTGGACGGTCGCGGGCTACTGCCTGCTGGCCGTGACGGTCTTCGTGGCGCTCTTCTTCCGCAATCCACCACGCGAGATCGCGGGGGGCGAGGACAGCGTCGTCGCGCCCGCCGACGGGCGCGTGATCGACGTCGCCGAGATCGAGGCCTCCGATGGCGGCAAGTGGCTGCGCATCGGGATCTTCCTCTCGGTGTTCGACGTGCACGTCAACCGCTGTCCGCTCGCGGGGCGGGTCGTCGCAAAAGAGCGCGGCGGTCGGGCCTTTCTGGCGGCCTTCAACCCGAAGGCCGAGTCCGAGAACGCGCGCTGCGCGCTCACGCTCGAGACCGCGGCGGGCGTGCGCTTCGCGGTCGTGCAGATCGCGGGCCTGATCGCGCGGCGCATCGTCTGCCGCCCACAGCTGGGCGAGTGGGTGCGGCGCGGCGACCGCTACGGGTTGATCCGCTTCGGCTCGCGGACCGACGTGTGGCTTCCGCTGAGCGCGGTCGCGCTCGTCAAGCCGCGCGACCGCGTGCGCGGCGGCAGCACCATCATCGCGCAGCTCGAGGCAGCGGAGGGCTAGGGATGGAACAACCGGAAACTCCGATCGAGAAGCACCACTATCGCCGGCGCCGGCGCCGGCGCGGCGCGCCGGGCGACCCCCCGCGCGGCCTGTTCCTGCTGCCCCATTTGTTGACGACCGCCAACCTCTTCTTCGGCTTCTTCGCGATCGTCCACGCGTTCAACGACAAGCCCAACCTCGCCGCGCTCGGCATCGTGCTCGCGGGGATCTGCGACGCGTTGGACGGTCGGCTCGCGCGTCTGACGCACTCGACGAGCCGTTTCGGCCTCGAGTACGACTCGATCGCGGACACCGTGTCGTTCGGGGTGGCGCCCGCGATGCTCGCCTTCAGCGCGGGCGGCCTCCAGGTGCTCGGGCGCACGGGCTGGGTGATGGCGTTCCTGTTCACCGCGTGCGCGTCGCTGCGGCTCGCGCGCTTCAACGTGGCGCCGGGCCGCTACCGCGGGCGCTTCGAGGGACTGCCGAGCCCCGCGGCCGCGGGCATGGTGGCCACGACGGTGTGGTTCGTCGCCTTCCTGCGCGAGCTCGGGCTCGAGTTCTCGATTCCCGCGGCCTTCGTCGCCGCGGGGACCGCGATCGTGGGGCTGCTGATGGTGTCCGCGATCCCGTATCGGAGCTTCAAGGAGATCGATCTGCGCCACTCCTACTGGACCGTGGTGCTGATGGTCTTCGCGATCGCGCTGGTGATCAACGAGCCGAGTGTCACGCTCTTCGCACTGGCCCTCGCCTATTGTGTGTCGGGGCCCGTGGAGTGGCTGTGGCGCCGCCACACCGGGCGCGTGTTGGAGCTGTCCGAGCCGAAGTCCGCAGCCGAACCAGGAGTGATTCATGAGTAGCGAGCTGATCCGCATCTTCGACACCACCCTGCGCGACGGCGAGCAGTCGCCGGGCTGCAGCATGAATCTGGAGGAGAAGCTGCAGCTCGCGCGCCAGCTCGAGCGCCTGGGCGTGGACGTCGTCGAGGCGGGCTTCCCGATCGCGAGCGAGGGGGACTTCGAGTCCGTGCAGGCCATCGCCGCGGATCTGCGGGAGGCGGCGGTCTGCGGCCTCGCGCGCACCGGCAGCGCCGACGTCGAGCGCGCCGCCCGCGCGCTCGAGAAGGCCCGAAAGCCGCGCATCCACACCTTCATCGCGACGAGCGACATCCACCTGGAGCACAAGCTCAAGATGACGCGAGAGCAGGTGCTCGAGGAGGTCGACCGCGCGGTGCGGCAGGCGCGCGGTTACTGCGACGACGTCGAGTTCTCGGCCGAGGACGCCACGCGGTCGGATCGCGACTACCTCGTCGAGGTGTTCAAGGCCGCGATCGAGGCCGGCGCCTCGACGTGCAACGTGCCGGACACCGTCGGCTACACGCAGCCCGAGGAGTACGCGAAGCTGATGCGCCACCTGATCGACAACGTGCCGGGCTCGGAAGATGCGGTCTTCTCGGTGCACTGCCACGACGATCTCGGCCTGGCGGTCTCGAACAGCCTCGCGGCGGTGCTGGCCGGCGCGCGTCAGGTGGAGTGCACGGTCAACGGGATCGGTGAGCGCGCGGGCAACACCTCGATGGAAGAGGTCGTGATGGCGCTCAAGACGCGGCCGGACGTCTACGACGGCCTCGACACCAGGATTCGCGCGCACGAGATCTATCCTTCCAGTCGGATGCTCTCGACGATCATCGGCGTGCCCGTGCCGCCCAACAAGGCG
>JBFGGA010000260.1:0-4061 GCA_041579295.1 Myxococcota bacterium
CCCGCAGGCGCCGGTATTGGAGTCGGCTCTGGGTCGAGCGGGTCCAACGGTTACTGGGGCAAGAGCGTTACGCGGTCGGTGTCTTTGCCATCGGCCGAGACGGATCTGTACTTCTCCACGGTATGGATCGCGCCCACGAAGCAGCCACCCGCATCACACGAGATGGCGCCCCGGCCGATATTCGCATTATCGGTTGAGCCCATCACGGCGACGTTGATCTCCGTGCCCGCGCAGACCGGGATGCGATGCGCCGTGCACGGCCCATCGCCGGAACAGACCGCGGCCGGGTCGATGATGTTTCCGGTGATCAAGTGGCTCACCTTCGCGTTGTTGGCCGCGCTCTGCCCCTTCGCGATCGTGACGATCGATGTCACGGGCCAGAAATCCTCGCACCCGGGTGTCGGCGTGGCCGTGGGCGTTGCGGTGGGCGTCGGGATTGGGGTGGCGCTGGGTGTCGCAGTTGGGGTGGGCGTGGGCGTCGCGATCGGGGTCGGCGTGGGCGAGCTCGGGCCCGGCAGGATCGTCGTTTCGCGGAAGAAGAGCATTCCGGAGCCCAGCGGGCAGTCGGTCGAAAACCACACCTGGGTCCCCCCCTCCTTTGCTGGGTCGATCAATCCGCTGGACACTCGAATGACATAATGCTCTCCCGGAGCCAGGATGCCGGCCTCCGGATTGACGCTGCACGCGTCAGCGAACTGCGTACAGTCAACGGTGTTCTCGACACAGAAGATGTTGTAGTAGGAGAACTGGTCGCCTTGCGGTCCCGCAACGAAGATCGCATCGTAGCTGAAGGTGCCGTCGGAATTTGCCCGCACGGCCGCCGGCGCGCGCAGCGCCGGCGGCGCTGGTGTGGGCGTCACACCCGGCGTGGGCAGCGCGGGAGTCGCGGTCGGTGTAGGCGTGGGCGTCGCGGCCGGCGTAGGCGTGGGCGTCGCGGCCGGTGTAGGCGTCGGCCCAGCCTGGGCGACAGCGGCCCAAATCGTGACGGCAAGCGCGGCAACGAAGAGTGAACCTACGCTGGAACGGCGGATCGTTGAGCTCGACAAGGCGGCATCCTCCCTCCCACTGCTGAGAGCTTTGGCTACACCGCACAGGCGTCGCTCATGCCGCAGCGCCTGGGATATGCGCCACCCTTACGCCTGTCTTCATGATATGTCAATGCTTTCTTTTTAGACATTCTTTCTTATACATATAGAATATAGAGAGCAAGCTATTGAGACATAGAACAAGAAACCGACTCTCGGCCGGCGTGCTCCCGAACCGCCCGAGTCACCTGCCGCGTAGAACCGCCGGTAGCTTTGCTGTGGCCTTTTCCTGCGTAGCTGAAAAGAATCGGGCATGGAGGCCGAGGGTGAAGCCGACTGATGCCGGAAACGAGGAAAGGACGAGCACCGCGATCGATGCGCGCCCCAATTTCGGCTCTCGCACCATACGAAGATCCACTTATCGGCGGAAGGATGACCGTCCCTACGTCTGACCGGTGCGCGTCAAGACCTGAGCGGGAGCGGCGTTCCCCAGAATGAGGAGACCACGCGGGCGGAGGAGGAGCCCCGGTCCACCGCCTTGGTGGGCCGGGGCTCCGAGGGCGGCAGAATGGGAAGGGAGATGGGAATCCCGCCGCCGGTGAGAGTCAGTGGGCGCCGAGGCCGCTGCGCGCGCGCGACGACCACGCGAGGCCGAGCAGCCCGAGCGCGAGCAGCACCGCGGTCTGGGGCTCGGGGATCGCGCTGAGCGGCGCGCTCCCGGGCGTCGGGACGTCGAGCACGATGAAGTCCACGGAGTTGTCGTCGGTGTCGAGGTCTGCGAACAGCCGCGCGAGGCTCGAGCCCGCGGGCGCGTCGGCCGCCGGGCTGCCCTCCCCCGCGAAGAACTCGTCGACCCCGAAGACCCCGTAGCCGACCGCGTCGAGGATCTGGTCCGCGGTGCGCAGCAGGATCGAGTCCGGCCCGTTCTGGAAGTCGAAGTTCGCGATCAGCTGGGCGCCGGGCACCAGACTCGTCCCGTCGCCGAAGTCGTCGGCCAGCACCCAGATGCCGTCGGCGGGAAATGCGCCCGAGAGCGCGATGGTCGGCCCGGCGCTGCCGTTCGCGCCGTTGATCCCCTCGAGGAACAGCCCGTCGAGCGAGCTGCCGGGCACACCGTAGAGCTCGACGAACGACTGGCCGTTGTCGGACCCGTCGGCGTCGTAGAAGACCTCCGAGATCAGCGGGGTGGCGCCCGCCGCGTGCGCGGCGAGCGCGAGCAGCAGCGGGACCATCGATTGGAATGCGCGATGCATGGGAATCCTCCAGTTCAGGTGGGGACCGAAGTCGCGGGGTGACGTTCGGGGACCGGAGTCATCGGGTGACGTCCGAGAGCTGGCGCCCGTACCAGCCGCCCGTCCAGGCGTCGATGCCCGCGACGAGCTGCGCGGCGCGCAGCCGAAGCTCGCCAGCGGCCGGTGAGTCGGGCGCGGAGGCGACGAGGGCGAGCACGCGGCGCCGTTCAAAGTAAAGCTGGGTGATCTCGTCGAGCACGTCATCGCGGAGCTCGATCACCTCGCGCGCCTCGCGCGAGACGTCGATCGACTCGGGGTGGTAGGCGACGTCGCCGAGATCCCAGCTGACGACGAGCTGCAGCTCGAGCTCGCGGTTGCGGTCGTGGTCGAAATCGTTGAAGCGGCGCATCTCGCCCGAGACGAACGCCTCGTCGTAGTCGGCGCGGCGCCCGCGATCGCTGTCCGCGGTGGCGCGAAGCGAGACGACCGGGAGCCAGCCGCGCCGGGCGACGCCGCGGCGCAACGCGGCGATGGGCGCGCCGTCGAGGCTCAGGTAGCGCAGCGCCGCGCGGTGGACGCTGTGCACGTCGGGCTCGTTCGGGTCGACGAACGGCTGCGGGGCCGGCGCCGCCTCGGAAAAATCGGACGCAGGCGGTGCGGACCGCGCATCGGAGGAAATGCCGGGAGCCGGCGGTGCGCCGTCCGACGCAGCCGAGGCATCCGGAGCGAGCGGCGGACCGCCCGGCGCCAGCGGTGCTTCGCGGTCGCGCTGCGCGGAATCGGCGCCCGCGGACGGATCGCCGGCGAGCCGCGCAACCGCGAGCCCGTTCTCGCTGCCCGCGTAGAGCGCGCCTTCGCGGAACTCGAGATCGAAGATCGCGTCCGATCCCAGAGCGTGCTGCGCGCGGCGCCAGGGGCCGCGCAGGTTCGCGGCGACGAGCAGGCCGCGATCGGTCGCGAGCCAGTAGCGGTCGAGTGCGGCGAGGAGCCTTCGCGCGGACGCACCGGGCGGTAGCGCGGGGCGCAGCGGCTCCCAGCGCGCAGTGTGCCTCCAGTGCACGACCAACGCGTCGTCGAATACCACGGCGAGTGCCGCTTCGCCGACGTCGGGCGCAATGTCGATCGGCGGGCGCTGGCCCGACGTGAACGGGATCGCGAGGCGCACCGCCGACGCGACGCGCTGCGGGCTCGCGCGAAGCTCGACGCGCCACAGCTCGCCGGCAACCGCGACCCAACACGCGACGAAGCCCTCGCGCTGCGCGAGCGCGATCGCCGTCGCGGGGCCGGACGGCAACGCCTCGGAGAGCCGCTGCCAGCGCTCGCCTTCGAGCGAGACGAACGCGCCCGCGGCGGTCGCGACCGCCACCACGCCACCCGCCACCCCGATGCGCGCGATCCCGTTCGCGTCGGCACCCGGGCCCGGCGCGATCGATTCCACGCGGCCGTCCGGCCAGATCCGACGCAGACCGAGCGGCGTCGCGGCGAGCAGCGGGGGCTCGCGCTCGGCGCCCGACTCCGCGAATGCGAGGTCCAGCACCTCGCCGCGCAGCGCGACGCGGCGCAGCGGGCTGCCCGGAAATCCGATCGCCACGCCGCGCGCGTCCCCGACCGCGAGGCGCCCGCTGCGGTCGATCGCGAGCGCGGTGACGACGTCGTCGGCTGCGCGGACTTCCACGCGGCGCCAGCTGAGCTCGCCGTTCGGCGGCGCCCCGGGCGGGGCGGAGGTCGACGCCGCGGCGCGCTCCGCGTGCGACGGGTGGAGCGCCCCGACGGCGAGCGCGGCGAGCGCGGCGATCGCGCGGAG
>JBFGGA010000261.1:0-4052 GCA_041579295.1 Myxococcota bacterium
ATTACCAAATGCCGCTACTGGAAGTCAGCCGCCGTTCAGCCCGCCACCACCGCGCGCTCGCGTCGGAACGGCACGTCGCTGACTTTGGCGTCGAGCTCGCGCGCGTAGCGGTGGCCCGCGTAGACCGCCGCGGCGATCGTGCCGGGCGCGCTGCAGTCGCCCACGCGGCGGATCTCGATGCGCTCGCAGAGCTCGTGGTAGAGGCCGTCGAGCGGCTGGCGCGTCGAGACCACGACCACGCCCGCCGCGGGGATCGCGCGCGTGCGGCCGGTGTACGCGCAGGCGAGCACGGCCTCGCGGTCGCCGAACGACTGGAGCACCGCGCCCACCTCGAGCTTCACTCCGAGTTCGAGCAGGCGCCGCTGCACGCGCAATTGCTCGTCGGTGACCCTCGTCCACGAAGAAACGTCCCCGTCGGGCGTGACGAGTGCAACCTCGAGGCCCGCGCGCCGCAGCGCCTCGGCGATCACGCTGCCCATGTAGTAGTGGTCGTCGTCGAAGACCAGCGCCGGGCTCGGGGGCAGCGCACCGGCCATCACGTCGTCGGGCGTGAACACCTCGGCGCGCTCGCAGCCCGCGAACGGCTTCGCGTGCCAGCGCCCGATACCGTCGCGGCGCCACGCGGCGCCCGTGGCGAGCGCCACGCGGTCGGCGCCGAACTCGAGGATCTGCGCGGCGTCGAGCGCGCTGTCGAGGAAGACCTCGACGTTGGGCAGCTGGTTGAGCTGGGCGATGCGCCAGTCGCGCACGCGCGCCCACTCGGCCAGCCCGGGCAGCTTCGATTCCAGAGACACGCGCCCGCCCAGCTCGGTGCGCGCCTCGGCGAGCGTCACCGCGTAGCCGCGCTGCCCGAGCGCGACGGCCGCTTCGAGGCCCGCGGGCCCGCCGCCCACGACGAGCACCTTGCTCTCCGAGCCCTTCGGCTCGATGCGCTCGGGGTGCCAGCCGCGGCGCCACTCCTCGCCCATCGTGGGGTTCTGCGTGCAGCGGATCGGCGCGCCGCGCGTGTTGGTCGCGAAGCAGATGTTGCAGCCGATGCACTCGCGGATGTCCTCGAGGCGCCCCTCGTCGATCTTCTTCGGCAGGAACGGATCGGCGATCGACGGCCGCGCGGCGCCCACGAAGTCGACGATGCCCTCGTTGATCTGGCGCAGCATCGTCTCGGGCGAGGTGAAGCGCCCGACCGTGACGACCGGTTTGTTCGTAACCTGCTTCACCCACTTCACGTAGCTCTCGAGCGCGGCCTCCTTCACGAAGCGCGACGCACCCATCTCGTACGAGTAGTCGTCGACGACGAGATCCCAGAGGTCCGGCAGGTCGGCCACCAGCTCGAGCAGCGCGCGGTGCTCCTCCGTCACGGGCTCGCCGTCGCGCTCGCCGCCGCCCGCCGAGAAGCGCACCGCGACCGCGCAGCCGTCGCCCACGGCCTCCTTGGTCTCCTCGATCAGCTCGCGGGCCAGCCGGATGCGGTTTTCGGGCGAGCCGCCGTACTCGTCGGTGCGCGGGTTCTCGGGCGACTCGAACTGCGACAGCAGGTAGCCGTGCGTGGCGTAGACGTAGACGATGTCGAAGCCCGCGCGCTGCGCGCGCAGCGCGGCGTCGCGGTGCCAGCGCCGAAACTCGCGGATATCGCGCTTGTCCATCGCACGGCACTGCGTTGGCTCGCGCACCCAGGACGAGTAGCTCCAGGGGCCGCGCGCCTCCTCGCGCGAGTAGCTGTTCGCCGAGTTGCCGCCATACCAGAGCTCCGCGCCCGCGAGCGCGCCGTGGCGGTGCACCTTCTCGACCATCAGCGCCTGCGCGCGCACGTCGTCCTCGTCCCAGAGCGACGCGTACGGGTAGGGCTCGTCGTCCGAGCTCGCGTGGATCGAGCAGTACTCGGTGCAGACCACGCCCCAGCCGCCCTCGGCCTTCACCTCGCGCATCGCGGCGAGCGTGCGCGGCTTGCCGTGGCCCATGCCGGTGCAGTGGGGCACCTGGTAGAAGCGATTCGGAGCGGTCACCGGACCGATCTTCACGGGCTGAAAGAGGACGTCGTAACGGGGATCGCGCGGCATGGCCACCTCCGCCCGGATGATAATCGCGCGGGGGGCGCGGCGCCTGCGCACGGCGCGATTTCCGCTTCTCTTTCGAACGCGGTATTGGTAGAAAGGACGGCGGCCGGGCAATCCCGCCGCGCCGCCCACCGACGGAGCATCCCCGATGGCTTCCACCCCGAACGAGCCCCCCGAAGCGAGCGAATCGGCAAAATCGTTTGCGGATCGATTCGCCGACACCCTCAACCAGGCCGCGCTCGCGTTGATGACGAGCATCGGGCACCAGACGGGCCTGTTCGACGCGATGGCCGAGCTGCCGCCGTCGAGCAGTCAGGAGATCGCCGACGCCGCGGGGCTCGACGAGCGCTACGTGCGCGAGTGGCTCGGCGCGCTCGTGACCGGGCGCTTCGTCACGTACGACGCCGAGGCCCGGACCTACGCGCTGCCCGCCGCGCACGCCGCGTGCCTGACGCGCGCCGCGGGGCCCGAGAACCTCGCGGTGCAGAGCCAGTACATCGCGATGCTCGCCGCGGTGGAGGCGCGGATCCTCGAGTGCTTCCGCAACGGCGGCGGGGTCTCGTACGAGGAGTTTGGCGAGTTCCACCGCATCATGGCCGAGGAGAGCGGCGCGGTGCAGGACGTGACGCTGATCGACACCACGCTGCCGCTCGTGCCGGGGCTCGTCGAGCGCCTGCGAGAAGGGGTCGACGTGCTCGACGTGGGCTGCGGCTCGGGGCACGCCGTGAACCTGATGGCTGCGGCGTTTCCCAACAGCCGCCTGCGCGGCTACGACTTCTCCCAGCAAGCCATCGAGCGCGCGCGCGCCGAGGCGCGCGAGGGCGGCCACGCCAATGCCCACTTCGAGGCGCGCGACGTGACGAAGCTCGGCGAGTACGAGGCCTACGACCTGATCACCGCGTTCGACGCGATCCACGACCAGGCCGATCCCGCCGCGGTGCTGGCGGGCATCGCCAAGGCGCTGCGCCCGGACGGCACCTTCCTGATGGTGGACATCGCGGCCTCGAGTCATTTGAACGAGAACCTCGACCACCCCCTCGGGCCGCTTTTCTACACCATCTCGTGCATGCACTGCATGACGGTCTCCCTCGCGCTCGACGGCGCGGGCCTCGGGACGATGTGGGGCGAGCAGAAGGCGCGCGAGATGCTCGCCGAGGCGGGCTTCGGCCGCGTCGAGATCGAGCGCAACGAGAGCGACTTCATCAACGCCTACTACATCGCGCACAAGCGCTGAGCGCGCACCGGGCGGGGGGGTTGCCGCGCGACCGGGTGCCGCGCATATTGAACACAGCGAAAACGACCGCTGTCGGGAGTCGTGTTGCGGCCGATACCTGAGAGTCTTGCGCGCGCCCCGCGCTTCTCGTGCGGCGACTTCGAGCCCGCCTACCTCGAGACCTGGCGGCGCGGGCTGCTGCCCGGCAGGGTGGCGGAGGGGCTCGCCGAGCTCGAGGACTGCCGCATCTGCCCGCGCAACTGCGGCGTGAACCGGCTGCGCGACGAGCGCCGCGTCTGCCACACCGGGCGCCACGCGATCGTCTCGTCCGCGTTCGCGCACTTCGGCGAGGAGGACTGCCTGCGCGGCACGCGCGGCAGCGGCACGATCTTCTTCGCGCTCTGCAACCTGCGCTGCGTGTTCTGCCAGAACTGGGACATCAGCCAGCGCGAGAGCGGCCCCGAGATGGACGGCGAGCGGATTGCCGACCTGATGCTCGCGCTGCAGCAGCGCGGCTGCCACAACGTGAACTTCGTGACGCCGGAGCACGTGGCGCCGCAGGTCGTCGAGGCGATCGCCGAGGCGGTGCCGCGCGGGCTGCGCGTGCCGATCGTCTACAACACCAGCGCGTTCGACGGGCCGCAGTCGCTGCGCCTGATGGACGGCCTGGTCGACATCTACATGCCGGACTTCAAGTTCTGGCAGCCCGAGAGCGCGCGCACCTACAGCCGCGCCAAGAACTACCCGGAGGCCGCGCGCGCGGCGATCCGCGAGATGCACCGCCA
>JBFGGA010000262.1:0-4050 GCA_041579295.1 Myxococcota bacterium
CCCGGCTTCGCGATCTGCTCGAGCAGGTCGTTGTCCCACTCGCCCTCGACCTTGACGTGCGCGGCGGCGCCCTTGAGCACCGCGTCGATCAGGTTGTGGTTCAGGTACACGTAGAGTCCCGGCTGCAGGAAGGTGTAGAGCGCGGCGCCCGCGGAGCCGCCCGCGATGAACCAGGTCTCCAGGTGCGTCTGTGGCGGATCCTCGAACGAGCCCGACTGCCAGACGTAATCGCCGTGGCCGCCGATCAGATGCGGGCGGGTGTCCCGGTTGGCCTGCGAGTGGATGAACAGCACGCTCTCGCCGACGTTCGCGGTCAGAGAGTGCTCGCCTGTGAGCGCCCCCACCGCGCCGTTGAACACCACGTGGCTCGGCTCGTTGGTCTTCATCACCTCGAGCGTTTCGGGCATCGCGGCGCCCGGCGAGTCGAACTTCTTGTAGTTGCCGTTCGCATCCTTCGGGATGTAGAAGTCCTGCTCGCCGATGTAGTAGGCGCGGTCGTAGCGCAGCGGATTGCCGTCTCCGTCCTTCAGGCCGTCTCTCGGCAGCACCATGATCGCCCCGTTCATGCCCTGGACGACGTGATAGGGGATCATCGGCCCACCGGGCGCGCAGTGGTAGACGAATACGCCGGGCTTCGTCGCCTTGAAGCGGATCGTCGCCTGCTCGCCCGGAGCGACCAGCGTCATGCCGGCTCCACCCAGCGCACCCGTCACCGCGTGCAGGTCGATGTTGTGGCTCATGATGTTCGTCGAGGTGCCCTCCCAGCCCTCGACGCTGTCGACGCCCCGGACCTCTCCCTTCGGGTTGACGAGCGTGAGCTCCACGTAGTCGCCCTCGTGGACGACGATGATCGGGCCCGGAACGCTGCCCATGAACGTCAGTGCCTGGACGGTCGTGCCGAGCGGGTCGATCACCATCTCGCGCTCCCGGACGACGAGCTCGACCTCCACGATCTTCAGGCCGCCCTTGGCAACCTGATCGTGCTTCGGAAGCGACGGCGGCTTGACCATCACCTGCTCGACGCGCTTCAGGCCCTCGGCCTTCGAGGGCTTGTCGGCCTGCGCGGAGAGCGCGCCCATTGCGATTGCACCTGCGAACACTGCGTGAAGTAGCTTGGTCATCGTGCATTCCTTCTTGGTCATGCGTGTTCCGTCCAATCGGGTGGTCGTGCGTCCGCACGATCCCCGAACGCGAAGTGGGGCGAGCAGCAGATCGTCGTGCGTGAATCCCCTATTCCTTCAGCAATTCGATCACTGCCTCCTGCATCTCGCCGAGCGGAGATCCGGTGAAGAACAGCGCCCGCGTGCGGCCTGCCTTGTCGAGCAGGTAGATCTGCTGCGAGTGGGCGTAGAGGTAGGAGCGCTCGCTGAAGGTCTTGCCGCGGTTGTACTCGTTGCTCACCTCCACGGCGTGGCTCCTCGCGTGCTCGACCATGAAGAGGCTCGCGATGCGGTCGATCTCCGCGCGGCTTCCGGTCAGCCCGACGAAGCGCGGGTCGAAGCGGGCGAGGTATTGCCGGAGGTGGTCTGCCGTGTCGTTCTCCGGGTCCACGGTCACGAACAGCACCTGGACGCCGTCCGACCGCTCTCCGAGCTCGCGCACGAGCGACTGGAGGTGCGCGAGCGTCGCCGGGCAGACGTCCTGACAGCTCGTGTAGCCGAAGAACAGCAGGACCACCCGATCGCGAAATTCGGAAAGGCTCACCTCGCGGCCGAGGCTGCTCGCGGCGGAGAACTCGCCCCCCACGCCGTCGTAGATCGGAAGCGAGTCGCCGTCGCGAGCGTAAGGCGGCTCGTCAGCGTGCGCGGAGTGCGGATGGCCACCGTGCGCGGAAGGCGGCTCGCCACCGCGGGCGGGATGCGGCTCGTCCGCGTGAACGTGATGCGGCGGGCCAGCGTCGGCCTGCGCGCTCCCGGCGAGCGGGAACCCGAGCGCTGCGATGAGCGGTATTGCGATCGAGCCTGCGGGCAATCGGAAAGGCGCGCGCACGATGCGGCT
This sequence comes from Myxococcota bacterium, assembly GCA_041579295.1. Lineage (GTDB taxonomy): Bacteria > Myxococcota_A > UBA9160 > UBA9160 > SMWR01 > JACZVU01. The sequence continues at coordinate 1,999 of JBFGGA010000262.1, forward strand.
CCGTTCAGTAGCAGACGATCCGAGGCCCGCTCCCCGGAAAGAAGAGCAGCGGTCGCTCGATCATCCTCGAAATCAAAAGCGCCGCGTCTGCGCCGGTATGAACCGTCCACGTGTGCTCGCGGCGCGCCACGTGGGATGCCCCCGCCTCGTCGACGGCGTGCCGGTCGAATTCGAAGCGAACGCGGAAGCGCTCCGGCCCCTCCGCCTGGATGCGGATCCGATCGATCCGGTGGTGGATCTCCGGATAGGTCGCGCGGAGATTCACCACCCAGGCGAGCAGCGCAGCCCGGTCTTGAAGCGTCGCGCCGTCCAACACGAGCTCGAATGGCGGCGCGCCGAGCGGGTCGCCGAGCGCCTCCGCTTCGACGCCCGGATCTTCGAGCTGCGCAAACCAGCGCTGGACGAGCGCCTCGATCCGCGCATCGACGTCCTGCGACGCCGCCTCGGACGTCGCGAGGTGCGGCCCCGCCTGCGCGCGCGCATCCGCCGCGTGGGCGCCCGCGTGCAGCGCGACGAACGTCGCGATCCATCCGATCCGTCGCGAAGTCGTCGCTCGCTGGGCGGGCACGCGCCGACTCAGCTCTGCTTCAGGTGGGCGTTGAAGCGCGGGCCCGTCGGCTTGAAGTTCGCGATCTCCTCGAGGCTCGTGCCCGACGCCCAGTCGCGGATTCGATCGTTGAGATGACTCCAGGCGTTGTGCAGCGGGCACGGATCGTCGGGGTCGCACTGCCCCCAGCCGAACGCGCAGCGCCCCTGGGTCGGGTAGGCGTCGACCGCGGCGAGGATGTCGATGAACGCGATCTCACGGGGCGCGCGCGAGAGCGAGAAGCCGCCGCCCTGCCCCTTCTGGGATTCCAGCAGGTCGGCGAGCACCAGGCGGCGCAGGACCTTCGCGAGGTAGTGGGTCGGGATGCCCGTCGCGCGCGACAGATCCACCGCGCGCACCGGGCCGCCGCCCGACACCGTGGCCAACCACGCCATCGCGCGCAGCGCGTACTCGGCGGTCTGAGACAGGAGCATCGCATTCCTCGCGGTGCCGGGCGGAGGCTGCGGCGCCGCGGTCGCGCGCCCCGGAGTTCGCCGGCGGCGCTCGACCCCCGATTCCCCGCTAGTCTATCATTAAAAGATATCTAGATCCATTTATCTTGACTAATTTCAAACCACTGAAATCATTGATCTTTTCATTGGCGATCGCCGAATCGACACCGCCCGAGCCAGCCGGGTCGGCATGGCGAGCGCGCGGCTCAGGTACGCGCGCGCCACCAGCGCTCGAGCTCGGGCAGGAAGTAGCGCAGCCGCTGCTTCTTGAACTCGCGCTCGCTGAACAGCACCGCGTAGTCGTCGAGCCGCGTCTCGCGCGCGAGCGCTTCGGCGATCTCGCGGCAGCTCTCGCGGCTCGGCCCGTGGACCATGCTGTAGAGCGTATAGGGGAAGTTCGGGATCGGGTTGCGCGCGTAGCAGTGGCTGACCTCCGGCGCCTGCGCGAGCCGCTCGCCCGCGCGCGCAATCTCGGCTTCCGCGACGCGCCAGACCACCATCCCGTTCTCCTTCACGCCGAGCTTGCGGTGGCGCAGCGTTCCCACGTAGCGGCGGACCGCGCCGCCGAGGTGGCGCTTCGCGAATTCGATCAGCTCGTCCTCGCCCGCGCCGATGCCGCGCGCGAGCTCGGCGAAGGGCCGCTCGATCAGCGGCAGCGGCGTCTGCAGCGCGCGGAAGAAGCGCGCTTGTTCGAACTGGACCTCGATCGTCGGCGCGCTCGTGGCCTGCACCACCTCGGTGCGGTTCTTCAGGCTGTCGGGGTCGAAGTTCACGCCGATCTTGAAGACGTGCGTGCGGCGCAGCGCGTGGAAGCCATCCACCTCCGCCTCCTTCGCGAGCCGCTCGAGGGTTCGGTGAAGCGGCATCTCCGGCGGCGTGGCGATCGTGAACCACAGGTTGTAGGCGTGATCTCGAAGGTAGTTGTGGCTGACCGTCGGGTGCGCGCTGACGATCTCCGCGACGGCGTCGACGCGGCCCTCGGGAATCGAGCCGGTCGCGAGCGCGCTCTCGTAG
>JBFGGA010000263.1:0-3944 GCA_041579295.1 Myxococcota bacterium
GGCGCTCGCAGAGTTTCATCGTCGCGTCGTTGCCGCCCACGATCACGGGGAGGATGTGCGTCGTGCTCGGCGCGGTCGAGATGCCCCGCTGCGCGAGGCCGTCTCGCAGGCGGTCCGCATTCTGCGACAAACGCTCTCGGCGCCACGGCTCTCGCCGCATCACGGCGAGCGCGGCTCGCGCCGCGGCCACCTGCGGCGGGGCGAGCGCGCAGCTGAAGATGAAGCTGCGGGCCGTGTTCACGAGCAGATCGCGCAGCGCGCGGCTGCCCGCCACGAACGCGCCGAACGAGCCGAGCGACTTGCCGAGCGTGCCGAGCAGCACGTCGACCTCGCGATCCACGCCGCAGCGTTCGGCTGCGCCGCGGCCCGTCGCGCCGAGCGTTCCGGTTCCGTGGGCGTCGTCCACGAGCAGCGTCGCCCCCCAGCGCTTGGCGAGCGGCGCCAGCTCGGCCAGCGGCGCCACGTCGCCGTCCATGCTGTAGACGCCGTCGACGACCACGAGGGTCTCGCGCCGGCTCGACGCGGCCGCGCGCAGCATCCCCGCGAGGCAGTCGAGATCGCCGTGCGGGAACACGCGCACCTCCGCGCGCGACAGCCGGCAGCCGTCGACGATCGACGCGTGGCTCAGCGCGTCGGAGATCACCCAATCGCCGCGCCCGGCGAGCGCGGGGATCGCGCCGACGTTGGCCATGTAGCCGGTGCTGAAGACCAACGCGGCCTCGGTGCCGAGAAACTCGGCGAGCTCGGCTTCGAGCGCCTCGTGGATCTCGAGGTTGCCGACGATCAGCCGCGAGCCCCCCGCCGCACAGCCGTACTCGCGCGCCGCGGCCGCGGCCGCCTAGACGACCTCGGGGGGGTTGGCGAGGTCGAGGTAGTTGCTGCCCGCGAACAGCAGCACCTCGCGGCCGTCCACCGACATGCGGGTGCGTTGGGTGCCCGCGAGCACGCGCATGCGCCGATGGGTGCCGCGCGCGCGCAGCGCCCCGAGCCGCTCGCTCGCGCGGGTCTCGAGGCTCATCGCCGGGTCTCGCCCCGCTCCGACAACGGTATGCTCCAGCCGCAGAATCGACGGTTTTCGCCGCGCCCTCGCGGGGTTCGCCGCGCCCTCGCGGGCTCGCGCCGCTCTCGCGGGGGGGTATCCCGCGCCCGCGCGGCCGGGCGAGCAAAGCAGGAAGCCGGGGCGCTGTCAACCAAACCGCTGCCCTGGGGTTTACAGCGGCGGTTTGCCGCAGGAGGATCGACGCATGCCTACGAGCGCACCCACGCTGCGCAACCCCAGGAAGGTCGACGACGTCGTCGACTGGGGGATCGTGCCGACCATGATCGAGGGGGAGTCGAGAACCTCGGGGGTCCTGCTCCACAAGGGGCCGAACGGCGAGTCGGAGACGGGGCTCTGGATCTGCACCCCCGGAACCTGGGCGTGTCACGTCACGCGCGACGAGTTCTGCCACTTCCTCGAGGGCCGCTGCACCTACACCCACGAATCGGGCGAGCGGATCGAGATCGAGACCGAGACGGCGGCCTTCTTTCCGGCCGGCTGGCGGGGCACCTGCCGGGTGCACGAGACCGTGCGCAAGGTCTACATGGTCCGCTGAACGCGGCGCCGCGCGTGGCCCCGCCCCTTTCGTGATCCGGCTCACGGAGTGAATCGGCCGGCGGGACGTAACGAAGCGCGTAGCGACCGTTGGGGGGGGGCGTGTCCGATCTGAAGCCGTTCGATTTCAGCCTGTTCAGCGACAAACACCTGCGCGATCTCGAGCAGCAGGTTCGGGAGGAGATCGCGCGGCGCCGCGAGCTCGCGCAGTCGTACCGCAAGCTCTCGGAGCGCGGGAGGCCCGCCTACCGCAACCCCGCCAACTCGGCCGAGACCTGGACGGGCCGGGGGCGACAGCCCAGGTGGGTGCGCGATGCCCTCGACCGCGGCCTCTCGCTGGAAGACCTCGCCCTCGACCGCGACTAGCAGGCCACGCCGCCCGGGTGCGCTGACGGGGGGCCTGAGGGCGACATGGGGTTGGAGCCAAGACGGGCCGATCGGCCCGTCGCAGCCAGCGAATCCGCAGGATTCGCCGCCGAAGGCCCCCCGGTCACCGCACCCACGCGCCGAGAAGCTCGCGACAGAATACGACGCCCGGTCCGCTAGGCATCGGGCTCGACGACGTTCGCCTCCATGTTCGGCCGCAGCTCGTCGGGGAGCGGCGCCTTGCTGCGCGCCGCGAGGTCGAAGTAGACGGAGATCTTCTCGGAGGTCGCCGCGATCTCCCCCGTTTCGATGTTGCGCATGCGGTGGAGCGCCGTCATCGAGGTGTTTCCGATCTTCAGCAGCCCGCTCTCGATCACCACGAGGCTGCCCACGCCCTGCTCGGCCCTGTATTCGATCGTGTCGCGCACGTCGACGAATCCGCCGCGGTTTCGGTCCATGTACTCGCGCGTGAAGCCGAGCGCCGACATGTGGTGCCAGAAGGCCTGATCGAACATGCCCACGTAGTGCATGGTGTTCATGTGGCCCTGGTGGTCACAGTGCCAGGGATAGACGACACCGCGGAATGTCTCGAGGTAGCCGCTCATGACCGCTCCCATCAGTGACGCAATCGCGGGTCAGTAGCCCGCCTGTGCGGCGCGCGCGAGCGCGCGGATGTTTTCGATCGGCGCCTTGAACGGGATCTCGCAACCCGTGCTCAGCACGAATCGCGAGGATCCCGCGCTCTCGATGCAGGCCCGCGCCTCGCGATATACCTGATCGGGCTGCGCGTTCAAGATGATCTGGGTGTGGTCGACGTTGCCGATCCGCGCGATCGGGCGCGATTTTGCACCGGCGCGCAGGCAGAAGCGCTCCCCGCAGGCGTTCGCGCGGGTGTGCGCGGCGTGGCAATCCCAGCCGTGCTCCGCGTGGATCGCGCGCTCGTCCGCGTAGGCGAAGCTCACCGCGTCGACGTCCGATTGCAGGATCTCCTCGAAGTAGGGCCGGTCCGCGCAGTTGTGCTCGATCGCGAACACATCCGGGGCCTCGCGACGCACCAGCGCAACCAGGCGATCGTGATAGGGCCTCACGAACTGCGCGAGGTGATGGGGCCCGATCATCTCCCGCGTCGCGCCCGCGTTCTCGAAGAACACCGCGTCGCAGGCGTTCGTCTGCAGGATCGCCTTCAGGTAGCGCTCGGTGCCCTCGGTGACGCGCTCGAACAGCGCCTCCGCGAAGTCCGGGTCGCGGATGAAGTCCATCAGCAAGCCCGTCATGCCGCGGAGCTCGGCGGCCACCAGAAACGGCGAGACGACCATCGCCGAGATGAACAACTCGTCGCCCGCGCGCTCGCGCAGGCGCGTGAGCGCTTCGAGCACGAGCGGCATGCGGCCGCTCGCCGCGGGGTCGGGCTCGCTGAGCCGGTCGAGGTCGGGCGCCTCTTCGAGGGGGCGCTGCGCGATCTGCGGGTAGTAGTCGTCGACCTCGCGAATCCGGCAGCCGAAGGCCTCGGCTTCCACCGTCAGGCAGCCCCACGGCACCATCGCGCTGTCGTGCTCGAAGAGCTCGGCGGCGATCAGCTGCGCGTCGGCGATGAGCTCGGGATCGCGGTAGGCGACGCGCATGCGCTGGCCGAGCCGCTCGAGGACGTGGCGCGCGCCGCCCAGAAAGAGGTACGCGAGCGCCGGGCGATCCGCGCGCTCGCCGGCGAGCGCGCGGCGCATGCGCTCCCTTCCCGTCGAGATGGCCTGCATCGCCCGCTCCGGTAACCCTCGTCGACCGCTTCGAGAAGGTCGGGGATCCGCTTGCTTCCGCCAGGGCGAACAGCTTAATACAGCGGCGAGGTGGCGCACAGAGCGCGCCGCGCCGAGGGTGGGCCGTCGCCGCGCCGCACGCGCCGCAGCCGGGCGTCGCGCCGGAAGTCGCGTGCGGCGCTCGGGCGAAGCTCGTGCGCCGATCCGCTGCGCGGTCGAGCGACGGGCGCCCC
>JBFGGA010000264.1:0-3912 GCA_041579295.1 Myxococcota bacterium
GACGCCGAGCATCTCGAGCAGCGCGGGTACGTGCAGCTCCTTGAGGGCGTCGTTGCCGAAGCCCTCGTCGCAGAGGTTGAGGACGAAGTCGGGTGGCTCCGCGAGCAGCCGCCCGATCAGGTCGTCGTGGCGGTCGAGGTAGCGGAAGCGGTGGCCGGGCAGCTCGCCGAGCGCGGCCCGCAGGCGCTCCAGGGTCTCGAAGTCCTCCGCGTTGAAGCGCCCGTCGCGCTTGACGGCGTCCGGCTTCGAGGGGTCGCCGAGCACCACCGTGACGTTCGGAAAGGTCGGCCGAGCGGGCGCCTTCGATACCCTCGCGCGAGACGTGGCTCGGACGAGCATGCGATGGGCCATCATTCCGAGGTCCTGGCCGCGATCCGAGCGGGTCTCGCTTCCGCCGAGGATCTCGACGTCGCGGAATCCCGCGCGCACGAACAGGCGCTCGATGCGCGTGGGCGTGTAGAGCCTCTCCGCGTAGAACTGGTCCGCGATCACTCCCTTTTCGGCCTCGATCACGACCTCGCGCGAAACCAGCCGCTCGCCGTCCGCCGCGAGCGCGCGCTCGCGACACACCAGGTGGTCCTGATCGATCCACTCCCAGGACCGGGCCTCGTAGTTCCTTCGCAGCCAGTCGCCGTCGGGGAGGTCGAGCAGGATCGTGCCCTCGCTCCTCAGCACCCGCGCGGCCGAGCGGAGCACCGCGAGGTCGTCGGTGTCGCGCTCGAAGTAGCCAAACGAGTTGCCGAGGATCGTCACGCAGTCGAACGAGGCGGCGGGCAATCGAAAGCGCCTGGCGTCGCCTTCGTGGAAGCGGACCGAGGCCCCCTCGGCGCGGGCTCGACTGCGCGCCAGCCGGATCAGCGTTCGGGAGCGGTCGAGGCCCGCGACGTTGCGAAAGCCCCGCCGCGCGAGCTCGAGGACGTGCCGCCCCTGGCCGCAGCACAGATCGAGGATGCGATCCTCGACCGAGAGCCTCGCCGCCTCGATGACGTCGTCCACCTCCGCGGCGGTGTTGGCCGGGTTCTCGTAGACGTCGCCGTCCGTCTTGAGGTAGAGCGCGTTGAACAGCGTGCGCCACCACTCCGCCGGCAGGTGGCGCTCGAGGTCGGCGACGGGGCCGAGGGTCCGGCGGACCGAATCGCGGTCCTGCATCTTGTGCTCTGAGTTCGCGCGCGATCTGGCGCGGGTCTGCGCCGCTGTGGCCTCGTGCCCGCCGTTCGCGCCGAAGGGACAATCGGTAATTAGGTCAACGCCGGTAGAATGCAAGGGCGCGCGGGCGGAAACCCGCTGTCCGCGGAAGCGACGCGGCGGACGTCCCCGGAGAACCCCCTCATGCTCTCCGCGCGCGGGGTCCCGGTTTCCGAGCCGCCGCGGTGCGAGGTCGGCCGCTGGCCGGCTCGGGAGGCCCTTGCGGATGAGGGTGATCGCAGGCGCGCCGGCGCCGCCTAGCGGCAGCGCCCGTTGGGCTTGCAGACGCCCGAGCAACAGCCGCGATCCAGCGAGCAGGCGGCGTTCTTCGGCGCGCAGACGCCCTCGCAGGCGGGATCGCCCGCGCAGTCGCCGTCGTCGCAGTCGACCTTCGCGTCACAGTCGTTGTCAGTGCCGTCGCCACAGACCTCCGGCGACGGCTGGCAGCTCGCGGCCAGGAACGGGGCGACCTTGTCGTAGTAGTGGGCGAACGCGCCGTCGACGGTGCGATTGTTGACCGGGTCGCAGACGTCGTCGAGATTGGTCCCGCAACCGCCCGTCAGCTGGCCCACGACCTCGCCCGCATCGTTCGCGACGAGCGATCCGCTGCTGCCGCCCTCCGTGGCGCCGAACACGTCCTGGCTGTAGATGCTCTGCGGGATCGGCCAGCCACCGCAGGTATCGGCGCTCGCGTCCACGACGTGCGACGAGTAGGACTGCGGCGCGCCGCCCGGATGGTGGACGCGGTGCAGCGTCACGCCCGAGGTCGTCGCGATCTCCCCGGCGTTCCAACCCATGAAGACGCTGCCCGCGGGCGGCGCCCGGAAGAGTTCGAGCAGCGTGAAGTCGCCCTTGACGCCCGTCGCCCGGACGGTCGCGCCCAGCGTCACCGGGCTTCCGGGGCCGTCGCAACTGCCGTTCGAGGTGGTGTAGTTCCAGAAGAGCTCGAGGTTCGCGGCCGTCATGTTCGACTTCAGGCAGTGATTCGCGGTCAGGAAGTACGGAATCTGGCTGTTGGGTTCGCTGTCGGCGAGCAATCCGCCGCTGCAGCTGTAGATCCACGCCCCCTGGGTCCACTCGATGTAGGCGGTCGCCGCCTGGAGGTCGTCGATCGGTTGGCCGCTCTGACTCTCGGCATCGACGATGCACGAGGCGTTGTAGTCGCAGAGCCCCTGGCCCGGCGGCGCGCTCCGCTCCGCGACGTTGCCGACCGACGCCACCGCGAGCGACATCGGCGCCGCGCCGGGCGCGGGCGGCCCGAACTGTCGCACCAGGAGGAGTCCCTGCGAGCCCGCCACCGAGTGGGTCCAGAAGTCAGCCCCGCCCCGGTAGGGGCCGTGCGCCTGGCCGTCGGGCGCGAAGAAGAATACGTCTGCGCTGTCGGGCAGGGACACGTCCGAGACGTGCACGCGCAGCGCTGTCGCACCGGGCGATTCGAACGCGACCGCCCAGCTGAAGCCGCCGTCGTCCGCGATGCGAAAAGCGCCGATCCCGGGCGCTCTCGCGCTCGCACCGCTGCTCCAGATCAGCACTCTGCGGCCGACGCGCTTCACGATCCCAACGCGCAGCGGCCGCGGGGTCGGCGCGTCGTCGTTGGCGATCGCACTGCGGTCGCGCATCGTGAGCGGCACGCGGATCGGCGCGTCGAGGGCCCCATCCGGGAGCTCGGACATCAGCCACGCGTGCAGCTGCTCCTGCCGATCCCAGTAGGCCTCCGGAGTCTCGCCGCCGACCATCGGCTCGCTCGCGACGCGGGCCGCGTGGCCGGCTCCGCGCGCGCCGGCGGCCAGACCGAGCGATACGACGGCCGCAACCGATAGAACGCCAGCAGTCCGGGTGAGCCTTCGCGTAAACCGATGCGTGTCTCTTCGCATGGATTCGCCCTCCCCTTGGAATTCCGACGTACATCCGTGCTGCCGGATCCTACCCGGCGAGGAAGAGCCCGGTCAATCGAATTCAGCCGCCGCCCGCGGGGCGTGCTCCTGCAGCAATCCGGCGACTCGCGCAATTGCGTCGGGCTCTTCGTGGGCCTTTCGGGCGCGCTCGACTGGGGGCTCAGAACGCCTCTCCCCAGCTGCGGGAGAGCTGCATCGCCGCGTTGATCAGGCCGACCAGCGAGTAGGTCTGTGGGAAGTTGCCCCAGGGCTCGCCGGTGGCGGGATCGAGATCCTCGGAGAGCAAGCCGGCGGCGTTGCGTCGGTCGAGCATGTTCTCGAACAGCTCGCGCGCCTCTTCGCGGCGCCCGAGCGCGGCCAACGCCCCGATGTACCAGAACGTGCACACGTTGAAGGCCGTCTCGGGGTAGCCGAAGTCGTCGGGCTTCGCGTAGCGGAACAGGTAGGGGCCCCGCCGCAGCTCCTTCTCGACCGCGGCCACGGTGGACGCGAAGCGCGGATCGTCCGCCGAGACGAAGCCCAGCTCGTGTAGCAGCAGCAGGGTCGCGTCGACGTCGTCACCGTCGAACTCGTGGGTGAAGCAGCGGCGCTTCTCGCTCCAGGCGCGCTTCAGGATCTGGGCCCGAATCCGATCCGCCTCGCCGCGCCAGAATTTCGCGCGCTCGGGAGTCGGGAGCTGGGTCGCGATCCGCGCCAGGCGGTCGCACGCCGCCCAGCACATCACCGACGAGAAGGTGTGCACCTGAGCTCGGCTGCGGAGCTCCCAGGGGCCGGCGTCGGGCTGATCCCAAGCGGCGAGCGCGCGCCGTCCCATGCCTTCGAGCAGCTCGAA
>JBFGGA010000265.1:0-3893 GCA_041579295.1 Myxococcota bacterium
ATCGAGCAGCTCCTCCATGTTGCGCAGCAGCAGCGCGAAGGCGCCCACGAGCACGAGCGTCACGCCGATCGTCACGACCGAGATCCCGCTCGTCACGGGGCTCGAAGCGATCCCGCGGACCGCGGTCCGGACGAAGAGCAGCCACTTGTAGATCGCGCGCGTCACGTCCTCGGCACCGACGGTTGGGTGTCCTCGACGATGCGCCCGCCCTCGAGGCGCACGGCGCGCTTGCCGTAGCGGCGCACGATCTCGAGCTCGTGGGTGGCGACCACGACCGTCGTGCCGCGAATCGCGGCGCTCGCGATCAGGTCCATGATCTCCACCGTCAGCTCGGGATCGAGGTTTCCGGTGGGCTCGTCGGCGAGCAGGATCTCGGGCTCGTTGACGAGCGCGCGCGCGATCGCGACGCGCTGCTGCTCGCCGCCCGAGAGCGAGAGCGGATGGTGGTAGCGCCGGTGCTGCAGGCCGAGCTGCTTGAGGATCGCGAACACCTTGGCGCGCGTCTCGCGCGGCGGCGTCCCGGTGACCTGGAGCGCGAGCGCGACGTTCTCCTCGACGGTGCGCCGCGGCAGGAGCTTGAAGTCCTGGAAGACGACGCCGATCCGGCGCCGCAGCGGCGGCACCGCGGCTTCTCCGAGGCGCGCGATGTTGCGGCCGAGCACGACGATCTGGCCCTCGCTCGGCCGCTCGGCGCCGAAGATCAGCCGGAGCAGCGTCGTCTTGCCGGCGCCGCTCGGGCCGGTCAGGAACGCGAACTCGCCCTTCCCGAGCTCGATGCTGACGTCGCGCAGCGCGAAGCTGCCCGCGAGATAGGACTTCGAGACGTGGAACATCCGCACCGCGCCTTCGGCGCGCGGCGCGTGGTCCGCGCCGCCGCCGCTGCGCAATCGAAAGCGCGAGCGACTCACCCTTTCTTGCGCTGTCGACGCGCGGGGGGCTGCTTGTTCCCGGCGGAGCGGCCACGCGCCTTGTCGACGAGGTACTCGAGGATCACCTCGTCGAGCGGCTTCTCGGAGTCCGAGCGGGTGCCGAAGCCGGGCGTGGTCTTCCCGTCGAGCAGCGGCTCGGTGTCCGCCACCGGTCGCTGCGCATCCACGGAGGGGTCGGTCGCCGCACCCGCGGTGATCGAGCCGGTCGAATCGGCGCCGCTCGCGGTGGCGCCGGCCGTGTCGGCGGCGTTCGCGGTCGAGCTGGCCGCGTCGGCGCCGCTCGCGGTGGCGCCGGCCGTGTCGGCGGCGTTCGCGGTCGAGCTGGCCGCGTCGGAGGCGATCGCGGTCGAGCTGGCCGCGTCGGAGGCGATCGCCGCGCGCCCCGCTGCGGAGGCTTCCGCGATGCGCGCGGCGCGCTTCGCGACGGAGTCCTCGGCCGCGAGCGCGGCGCGCTTCGCGACGGACGCGTCGGCGGCGCGCGCGGCGCTCCTGCCTGCGGCGCGCGGAGGCGGCTCGGCGACGTCGGACGTGGCGGCGCGCGGAGGCGGCGGTTTCTCGACCGGCGTGAGGCCGCCGATGCGCTCTTCGATCAGCTCGTCGAGCTCCCCGCTCGTCAGGCGCTTCAGCATCGCCTTGTGCTGCAATTCGATCTTCGCGCGCACCTTGATGTCGATTTCCTCCGAGTCGACGCGGTCGCCGTACTCGCTCTTCTCGGACGCGATGATCGTACCGCCGTGATACACGTGGCTGATGATATGCGGATTGGCGCGCCCGCTGTCCTCGGTCTGAACGTGGAACTGCTTGCCGCGGTACAGCACGTTCGTGTTGCAGCCGGTGATCATCGCCGCTCCGTTCCCCTCGCCCGCTCGGCGCGCGGAGTCTCGTCTGCCCGGCCCATGTTGTCGACCGAGGCGGCGAATTTCCACACAGGCGGGCGTGCCCGCAGGGAAAATCGGCCAACGGTGCCGCAAGCTGAAGCCATCAAATGGGGCCTTTCGGCTACGGGTCAGCTGAACCCCGCCCGTCGGGCGCGCTCAGCGCGAGCAGATCGTCGCGCCGACGCTCCGCGTCCGCGCGGCCGAGCTCGATCAGCTCTCGCAGGTAGTCGGGTTGGAACATCACGAGGCTCATCAGGTCGTTCGAGCGCGTCTGCCGCGTGCCGAGGCCGCGCGTGAGGAAGCGGAAGCCGCGCGGCAGGCGCGGCTCGTAGTCGTTGGCGAGCGCGCCGAGGTCCCGGGACGGCCGCACGAGCAGCAGCTCGACGGGCCGCAGCCCCGAGTCGGACTTGCCCGGCAGCTCTGCGAGCAGCTCGTTGACGCGCTCGAGGCGCAGCGCGTCGGCGTCGAGCAGGTCCAGGAACAGCGCGTTGATCAGCGAGCCCACGATCTGGGCCGGCGGCGGATAGCCGTCGATCATCGACTCGCGCGCGGCCGGTGCGACGCCGCCCTGGTGGCTCGTCGAGATCGCGAGGATGCGCCGCGCGCCCAGGTGCACCGCGGGCGAGAGCGGGGCCGACAGGCGGATGCCTCCATCGCCGTGCCACTCGCCGCCGAGCACCACCGACGGGAAGAACAGCGGCAGGCTCGCCGAGGCCATCACGTGCTCCACGGTCAGCCGGCAGCTCACCCCCACGCGATGCGAGCGCCGCCAGGGTTCGATCTGCTGCCCCTCCACCCAGGTCACCGAGGTTCCGGCCGTGTAGTTCGAGGTCGTCACCGCGATGGCGCGCAGCCTGCCGCGCGCGAGGTTCTCGGCGATGCCCGGAAACGCGCCGCTCGCGGGATCCGCGCCGAGCGCCTCGTAGAGGAAGCGGCGCAGCGGCTCGGTGTCGACCATGGCGCGCGGGCGCCCGGGCACGCGCCGCCCGCCCGACAGCAGTTGAAACCCCGAGCGCGTCACGCTCCGGAACAGCGAGAACCAGTCGGTGCGAAACACGCGGTCGACCGTCAACCCCAACCAGAGGCGACCCAGCTCTTCGGCCGCCTGCGCGAACGGCCCCGCGTGGCCCGCGAGGTGCGCGGCGTTGATCGCGCCCGCGGATACACCCGAGAGGATTTCGAGCTTCAGGTCGGGCCGGTACTTCGCGAGGGTCTGGAGCAACCCCACCTGGTAGGCGGCGCGCGCGCCACCGCCGCTGAGCACGATCGCGAGCCGACCCGCTTCGCTCTCCACGCGGGGAACATGGGGGTCCCGCCGCCGCTTCGCCAGCACCCCCTTCCGCGCGGGCGCGGGCGCAAGATTCCTCGCGGCTCGGCGAAAATTCGGCGACCACCGCTTGCAATCGCTTGGGGGTTACCAGATTGACGGCCGTAAATTCCGTCGGCGGAAACCGGCCGAGCGCCGGGCGCCGACTGCGGTCGGCGGCGTCGACGGGTACAGGAGGATCACCATGAGCGAGCAGACAGAATCGAAAGCCCTGGCGCGCCCCCGAGATCCCTTCTTCGGCGATTTCGGGCTCAGCCGACCGGGCCTCTTCCGCCAGATGCTGGCGGACCTCTGGGGCGACACACCCCAGTTCGCGGCTCCGACCCTGCCGGTTCCGGCGGTCGACATCGTCGAGAACGAGAAGAGCTACGTGGTCACCGCCGAGCTACCGGGCTGCAAGCCCGAGGACGTCTCGGTCGAGATCCACGAGGGCGTGCTGACGATTCGCGGCGAGAAGAAGAGCGAGCGCAGCGACGAGAGCGAGCACTCCCGCTGGACGGAGCGCAGCTTCGGAAGCTTCCATCGCTCGTTCCGGCTCGCGCCGGACGCCGAAGAGGACCGCATCGAAGCGTCGTACAAGGACGGCGTGCTCACGGTCGAGATCGCCAAGTCCGAGGCGAGCAAGCCGAAGGTGGTGCGCGTCAAGACCTAGGAGCCTGAGTGAGGAGGAGCCCCGGTCCACCGCCTTGGTGGGCCGGGGCTCCGAGGGCGGCAGAATGGGAAGGGAGATGGGAATCCCGCCGCCGGTGAGAGTCAGTG
>JBFGGA010000266.1:0-3794 GCA_041579295.1 Myxococcota bacterium
CCGCTGCTCGGATCGAACGCCCCGTAGCTCCAGGCGTCGCGGTGGTTGCCGATCACCACCCAGCGATCCGGCTCCTGCGAGCCGCGCACCGCGCCGATCACGTTGCGCATCGTCCCGATCTTCTCGTCGTTGTCGACGCGCAGATGGATGCGGACCGGCCCCGGGCCGACGTGATACGCGAACGGAAGTCCGCCCTGCCATGCGGGCGGCACGGACGGGCCGCCGAGCCGCGCGAGGATCTGCGCCGCGTCCTCGTGTGACATCGGAACCGACGGGATCTTCGGCAGCCGGCGGTCGCGCTCGCCGCCCTCGACCCAGCGGCCGCCGCGCTCCTGCTTCCAGTGGAAGGTGAAGGGCGTCGAGCCGAACCAGTCGTAGACGATCGCGCCCCACTGGATGTGGCTCGGCGGCCCCCAGGGCCCGTGCGGGTAGGTCTCGCCGCGCCCGTAGCCGTCGTCCTCGGGGTCCGAGTAGATGATCGCGCCGAGCGCGCCGCGGGATTCGGCGAGGTAGACCTTGTAGCCGCGGTAGCTGTAGGGCTCCGAGTAGCGCATCAGCACGACCTTGCCGCGCACGTCGATGCCGAGCGCGTCGAGCACCGCGAAATCCTCGGGGCTGCCCGCGTTCGCGTAGACGACCTCCGCCTTCACGTCGCCGTCGTTCGCGTAGGCGTGGAACGGGATCTGCGTCGGGTCGCTGTAGAGGTAGCTGTCCTTGTCGCGCGGATGGGGGTCCTCGGCGAGCTTCAGCCGCACGCGCACCGGCTCGAGGATCTCGACGGAGGCCGAGCGCGCGTAGCTCATCAGCGCCGGGGTGTCGTGGAAGTGCACGTCCTCGAGCCCGTACTCCGCGAAGCGGTCGCGCACGTAGTCGGCGAGCTTCATGTTGCGCGGCGTGCCGGTCTGGTGCGGCTCCTCGGTCAGGTAGAGCAGGTGCTTCGAGAAATGCTCCGCGCTCGGCGTCGCGCGCAGGATCCGCTCGATCTCGCGCTCGCGCCGCGCGGAGGCCGGGTGGTAGCCCGAGAGCGTCTCGGAATCGCGCCCCACCGCAGCGGTCGGATCCGCTCCGGAGCGCGCCGCGATCCAGAGCGGGGAGCAGAGCAGCGCGGCCGCCAATGCCGCGCGCACGCGCTCGGAGGTGCTGCCGCGGTCCATCATGGGGGGCGCCTCACCATCGGCTGGGGCCTGGTCGCTCGGCGAATCGCTCGGGCGCGGAGTATAGAGGGCCCGTTCGCGCAGGTGAAGGGGCGCCGCGGCGTTCGGCAGCGGGCTGCGGGCGGCGCCGTGTCGCCGTGTGGCGTACGCGCGCTCGGATCGGTTTCTTGCGGCGCTTCGATCGTGCTATTGAGTTCGCGAGCTTCGCCGGGAGGGGCGACGCGGAGAATTCCGCGATCGGCCGCGTGACCGGGCGCGTCGAGCGGCCGGCCAAAGTGCCGCGAGCGGCCGGCGCTCGGACGGCAGCCGAGCGGGGAGGGGGCTGGTGGACATCGAGCGGCTGCGGAGTCGCGCGAAGCAGCACCTGCCGGGCTGGGCGCAGGATCTCGCCCGGCGCGCGATCGTCGCGAAGCGCAGCTGGATGCCGCGCGCCCGATTCTCGTTTGCCACGGCCCGCGAACCCGCGCGGGCGAGCGCCCACGGGCTTCTCGTCTCGAGCGAGAATCCACTCGAAGAGCTGGGCGCCAAGTACCTGCCCACGAAGCGTTTACACAACTACCTTCCGTACTACTGGATGCACTTCCGCGACATCCGCTTCGCGGTCGAGAAGGTGCTCGAGATCGGCGTCCAGACGGATCGGTCGATCCGGATGTGGGAGGAGTTCTTTCCCCACGCGACGATCTACGGCCTCGACATCGACCCGGCGTGCGAGCAGCTGGCGGGCGGTCGCCGCGAGATCTTCATCGGAGATCAGAGCGATCGCGCCTGCCTCGCGCGCGTGGTCGAGCGCGCGGGCGGCTACTTCGACATCGTCATCGACGACGGCAGCCACCGGGTCGAGCACCAGCTCGCCTCCTTCGACTTCCTGTTTCCGATGCTCTCCGATCACGGGATCTACGCGGTCGAGGACACCGGCGGCTGTGTGGGCGATCCGGGGCTCGCCACGGTGAGCGCGCTCAAGGCCCTCGTCGATCACGTGATGTACTGGCCCAGGGGCTTCCGCCCCGAGGACTGGCCGCACCTGGACCGCTTCCCGCGCGAGGCGTCGTGGGCGGACCGCAACGTGATCGGCGTCGCGTTCTACCGCTGGATCGCGTTCGTGATGCGCGGCAACAACCCCGCCGACAACCCCTACCTCACGCCGATGCCCGAAGCTCGCCCCGGCGCGCCGGCTGGCTCGGGCGGCGCCGACTGACCCGCGCCGTTCCTTCCCGGTGATGCGCTACCGGGTGCGGGCGGGGGCCCCGTTGCCGGGCGCCGACTAGCGGTAGGCGGCGAGCGGGTCGTCGATCAGCCGCTCGCCCATCGCCCGCAGGCCGCTGCGGAGCTCGTCGCGCTCGAGCAGCGCGGTCTTGCTCTTCACCAGCGCGCTCACCTCGCCGAAGCGGCGGTCCGCGAGCTCGCGATCGCCGCGGCGGCGGGCGATCTCGCCCAGCAGGGAGAGCGCGCGCCACGCGACGGGCGGATGCTCGATGCGCGTCGCGATCGCGCTCGCTTCGCGCAGCGCGCGCTCGGCTTCTTCGCGGCGATCCATGTAGACGAGGATGCGCCCGCGCAGCTCCAGGCCGCGCGCTTCGAGCTTCTGCGCGAAGCGCACGCGCGCGCCCGCGATCTCCGCGTCCGCGCGCTCGAGCGCGCGCTCGGCATCCGCGCGGGCGAGGTCGACGCGCGCGAGCGCGTGCTGGAGGTGCAGCGACCAGCGCCAGCGCATCCACGGGTCCTCGTCCGTGTCACGCTGCTCCTCGACCGCGGCGAGCTGCTCGGCGGCCGCCTCGATCTCGCCGAGCGCCGTGAGGCTGCCGGCCAGGTTGATGGCCGCGTTGGCGTAGAGCTCCGGTGCGCCCGCGACGAGGCCGAGCTCGACCATCTCGCGCGCCATCTCGGTGCCCATGCGATTGTGCTCGATGGCGTGGCTGTGGCAGCCCAGCTCCGCGTAGCTCCAGCCGAGCGTATTGAGCAGGCGCGCCTTCACGGCGCGGTCGCCGATCCGATCCGAGAGCTCGAACGCGGAGCCGAGCAGCTCGAAGCCCCTTCCGTAATCTCCGATCGCGACGCTCGCGATGCCGAGAAACCACTGCCCGAACAGGGCTTCTCCGGGCATTCGACGGTCGGCGGCGATCGCGACCGCGCGCTCGGTGAGGTCGATCGCGCGGCGGAAATCCCCGCGCCACTCGGCGCGCTGGCCCATGTGTTGGAGGACGTGTACGAGCACCGCGACGTCGCCCGAGCGGTCGGCGCGCGCGAGGGCCATCTCGCCCTCCGACTCGTCGTCGAGGCAACGCCCGTGCACGAGATCGAGCTCGTCCCGGACCATCGCCGAGTATCCGAATGCGGCATCCGCCTCGTTTGCGTTGGCGAGCTCTCGAGACTGCTCGGCGAGCCAGCTCGCCCTCTCGTAATCGTGGTTCCACAGCGAGCTGTAGCCGGCCCTCGCGAGCAGCAGCGCGCGCTCCGCGGCCGCTTCGGCGTAGCCGGCGGCCCGCTGGAAGGCGTCGGACGAGGCCCTGAATTCGCTCAACAGCCAGCAGCAGGAGGCGAGCCGCGTGGCGAGCTCGAGCCGCTGCGCCCGCGAGACCCGATCGCCGAGTCGGTCGGCGATCGCGATCGCGGAGCGGCAGTGATCGGCCGCGGCGCGGTTCG
>JBFGGA010000267.1:0-3707 GCA_041579295.1 Myxococcota bacterium
CAGCGCGCAGCTGCCCGACGTCGGAATCGCCGAGAGCGGCTACGCGTTCTTCGTGCGCGCGCTGCCGTACCGCTACTACGGCATCCTGACGCTGCTGTTCGTGGCGGCGGTGATCGCGAGCGGCCGCGACTTCGGCCCGATGGCGCGCGCGGAGCGGCGCGCGCGGCGCTCGGGCCTGCTGGTGGCCCCGGGCAGCCGGCCCGCGGTCTCCGAGCGCCTGTCGGAGATGCGGGCCGCGCCGCAGATGCGCGGCGATTGGCGCGTCGCGGCGGCGCCCATCGCGCTCACGCTGATCGCGACCGCCGCGCGGATCTTCGCCGATGGCGGGGGCTTCGCGTTGCTGCTGCGGGATCCCGCCGCGCTGCTCAGCCTGGAGGGCGTCGGCGGCGTCGCGCTCGCGGGTGCGGGCGCCGCGCCGATCTTCTTCGGCGCCTGCTGCGGCCTGCTGCTCGCGATCTTCCTGGTCGGCTCGGGCGCGCTGCGCGCCGCGCTCGCGTCGGGCCTCGTCGCCGCGGTCGGGCTCGAATGGTCGGGCAATCCGCTGGCGGCCGCGCTGGCTCCCGCGGTCGGCCCCGCGCTCGCGGCCTTCCTCGGCTTCGCGATCGCCTTCGCGGCGATCGGTGGGGCGGCGGGCTACGCGTGCGCGCGTCTTGGGCGCGCGACCGAGCGCCCGCATTTGAGTCGCGCGGAGATTCGGAGCGCGGCCTTCGGGGGCGCGAGCGCGCTGGGCTTCGCGGTCGTCCTGCTGTTCGAAGCCTGGATGATCGGCGCGGTCTGCCGCGACCTGGCGACCGCCGATTACCTCGTCGCGCTGCTTTCGGGCTGGCTGCCGCCCGTGATGCTGCCGCTGCTGCTGTTTGCGGTCGCCTCCGCGGTGGCGTTCGCGACCGGCTCGTCGTGGTCGACGATGTCGATCCTGCTGCCCAACGTCGTCGCGTTGGCGGCATCGCTCGGCGAGCAGACCCATCTCGGCGCAATCGGAATGGTGGCCATCTCGATCGGCGCCGTGCTCGACGGCGCGATCTTCGGCGACCACTGCTCGCCGATCTCGGATACCACCGTGCTCTCGTCCGTGGCCAGCGGCAGCGATCACATCGACCACGTGCGCACCCAGGCGCCCTACGCGTTCGCGGTGGGCACGCTCGCGGTGGCCTGCGGCTACCTGCCCTCGGTGCTGCTCGCCTGGTGGAGCCTGCCGCTCGCGCTCGCGTGTGGGCTCGCGCTCGTCGCGGCGCTCTTGGCGGGCCTCGGCCGCGCGTCGCCCGGCTGACGCCCGTTGCTTGCCCGACCCCAATTTCTTCAATAATCTTGAGTAATTAGAGGATGCGTCGCGAAGCCGCGGCGGCTTTGCGAGCGCGCGCTCGCGGCTGCGCGCGAAAGACACGGGGAGTCGCGCCGGTGGCAAGCAAGAAGGCGGTGGGCGTCGGATTGATCGGCTTCGGGACGATCGGGACCGGGGTCGTCAAGGTATTGCAGCGCAACGCGGACGTGATCGAGCGGCGCCTCGGGTTTCCGCTGCGACTGGTTCGGGTGGCGGACCTCGATCTCGAGCGGGATCGCGGCGTCGACCTCGAGGGCATTCGCTTCGACTCCGACTCCGACGCGGTGATCGAGGATCCGGCCGTCGAGATCGTGATCGAGCTGATCGGCGGCTACGACGTCGCGAAGCGCATCATCCTGCGCGCGATCGAGGCCGGCAAGCACGTCGTCACCGCCAACAAGGCGCTGCTCGCGCTGCACGGCAAGCAGCTCTTCGACGCCGCCCGCAAGCGGGGCGTGGACGTCGCCTTCGAGGCGAGCGTGGGCGGCGGGATCCCGATCCTACGCGCGCTGCGCGAGGGGCTCGCCGCCAATCACATCGACAGCGTGTACGGGATCATGAACGGCACGACCAACTACGTGCTCACGCAGATGGAGGCGACGGGCGAGCCCTTCGACGCCGTCGTCAAGCGCGCGCAGGATCTCGGCTACGCGGAGGCCGATCCGACCTTCGACCTCGAGGGCGTCGACGCCGCCCACAAGCTCACGCTGCTCGTCGCGATGGCCTTCGGTGCGGATCTCACCTACAAGGAGATCGCGACGGAGGGGATTTGCGGGCTCGCGCCGGTCGACTTCGCGGCCGCGTCGGAGTTCGGCTACCGCATCAAGCTGCTCGGCATCGCCAAGGCGCATCGCGGAGCCGATGGCGCGGAGCGCATCGAGGCGCGGGTTCACCCCACGCTGATCCCGAGATCGAGCCTGCTCGCGAGCGTCGACGGCGCGATGAACGCCGTCGCGGTGTGCGGCGACGCGGTCGGCCCGACGCTCTTCTACGGCGCCGGCGCGGGCGAGATGCCGACCGCGAGCGCGGTGGTCGGAGATCTCATCGAGGTCGCCCGCGACATCCGTCGCGGCGTGGCAGGCCGCGTCGCGCCGCTCTCCTATCTGCCCGACGAGCTGCACACGAAGCCGATCCTGCCGCTCGGCGAGATCGTCGGACGCGCCTACCTGCGCTTCTCAGCGCTGGATCGCCCGGGCGCGCTCGCGCACATCTCCGGCATCCTCGCCGATCACGAGATTGGAATCGAAGCCGTGAGCCAGAGCGGACAGGGAGGAGACGGCGAGTCCGTCCCGGTCCTGATGCAGACCGACCCCGTGCGGGAGTCCGTGCTGCGCGCGGCGCTCGAAGAGATCGAGCGGCTCTCCGACCTCAGCGCGCCGACCCGTCTGATCCGGATCGAAGAGGGGATGTAGCGATGGTCGCGAAGCCGGCGCCCCGCGCCTGGTTCCAGAGCATCCGGGACCCGCAGGAGCGCTACGAGCTCGACGACATCGTCTACAAGGCCAAGGACGGCGCGCTGCTCGAAGTCGTCCACGACCTCGACGAGCTTCGCAAGACGCCGCCCGAAGCCTGGAAGGCGCTGTTCCGGGAGCGCAGCCACGGCAACGAGTGGCCCTTCGGTTCGGGGGTGTGGGGCAAGAAGGAATGGGTGCTCCCCGACATCGACGACGACAACGTCGTCTCGATGTACGAGGGAAACTCCAATCTCTTCTGGGCCGAGCGCTACGGCAAGCAGGAGCTCGGGCTGAGCGAACTGTGGATCAAGCAGTGCGGCAACACCCACACGGGGTCGTTCAAGGACCTCGGGATGACGGTGCTCGTCTCGATGGTCAAGGAGCTGCTGCACCGGGGCAAGCAGATCCCCGCGGTGGCCTGCGCGTCGACGGGCGACACCTCGGCGGCGCTCGCCGCCTATGCGGCGGCGGCCGGAATCCCCGCGATCGTCTTCCTGCCGAAGGGCAAGGTCTCGATCGCGCAGCTGATCCAGCCCGTCGCCAACGGCGCGATCGTCTTCGCGCTCGACACCGACTTCGACGGCTGCATGGAGATCGTGAGGAAGGTCGCGGAGAACGACGGCGTCTATCTCGCGAACTCGATGAACAGCCTGCGGATCGAGGGCCAGAAGACCGTCGGCATCGAGATCGTCCAGCAGTCCGATTGGCGGGTTCCGCACTGGATCGTGATCCCGGGCGGCAATCTCGGCAACGTCTCGGCGCTCGCCAAGGGCTTCGACATGATGCTCGACCTCGGTCTGATCGACCGCAAGCCGCGGATCGTCGTGGACGCGAAGCCGATCGTCGAGGGGCTGGCGCTCGGTGACAGCGTAGCGGTGAACGGGGGCTGTCTCACGGTGACGTCGGTTCGCGACGGCCGCCTCGGCTTCGAG
>JBFGGA010000268.1:0-3680 GCA_041579295.1 Myxococcota bacterium
GAGCGAAGCCCGTGCCGCAGCGACCGCTCGAGCGGCTCGGCAAAATCGGCGAGGTGGAAGAGCAGGACCAGCGGCGCGCCGCGTCGCCGCTGGCGCCGCAACCCCCACGCGAAGTACGGCTCTCCGAGCAGCAGCGCGTACGAGGGGTGAAACGGAAACGGCGCGGGCGCGTAGTCGGGCAGCGGCAGCTCGAGCACTGGCACGTCGAGCAGCGGCCGGGTCGGCACGGGCAGGATCGACGGCACCCGCATGCGGCGCGCGAAGGCGGCGCGCGGAAACATCGACGAATCCCACGCGTAGCCGCACTCGGCGAGCAGCTCGAAGCTCTCGCGATCGATCTGGTAGCTCGGCGCGCGAAACCCGCGGACCGCGACGCCGAGCGCCTGCTCGAGCTTCTGTTTGCTCTCCGCGAGCTCGCGGTGGCGGTCCGCGCGGCCGAGGGGATCGAAATCGGCGTGCGTCAGGCTGTGCGAGGCGATCTCGTGACCCGCGTCGACGGCGGCGCGCAGCACCTGCAGGCGGTCCGGGTCGTCGACGTCGCGCGCGATCGCGAACAGCGTGGCCCGCTGCTGGTTTTCCTCGAGGAATGCGAGCAGATTGCGCATTCCCGACTCGAAGATCGGATCCCGCGGCCCCGGATCCGGCCAGCCGCGGTGCGCGTAGATGTGCCGCGCGCCGTCGAGGTCGACGTGCAGCACGGCCGAGGGCCGCTGGGGGTCACGCACTCCAGCCATCTCGACTCCCTCGGGCCTACTCGCCCCGCTTGCGCTCCTGGTTCGCCCACCAGAGATCCTGCTTCAGCCGCCAGATCTCGCGCTGGATCATGTTGCTCTGTTGCGCGATCACGCCGAACGAGAACAGCAGGATCGCGATCATCGCGAGCGCGAGGCTCATGATGCCCATGTAGACCGATACGAGCCCCATCGCGTAGCGCACGATGCCCGCCGCCAGAAATGCGCCCGAGAGCAGCGTCGCGAACGCCGCGAGCGTCCAGACGTATCGGATCGGATTGCCGAAGAGGCTGAACAGGCTGTGGGTGACGATCAGCTTGTTGATCTTGGTGGAGCTCTTGCGCTGGGTGCGCCGACCCGCGTGCTTGTACTGCTTCCACTCGAGGACGGCCGGAATCTCGGCGATCCGATAGCCGAGCGCCTGCGCCTTCAGGATGACTTCGAGGTGGAACTCCTTGCCGGGCTCGTCGAGTGGCAGCGAGCGGATCGCGTGCCGCCGGTAGACGCGGGTCATGCCGGTGTTCATCGACACGGCATTCGACATGCAGGTGCGGATCACGAGGTTTCCGAGGCGGCTGTAGAGCACCCGCTCACGCGGCACGTTGCGGTAGCCGCCGCCCGGCAGGTGGGGGCTCGCGACGATCACCTCGGTGTCGGGGCGCGCGATCGCGGCCTCGTAGAGGCGCTCGACGATGTCCTCGCCCCACGAGAGGTCGATCTCGGTGGTGACGATGATCTCGCCGCGCGCCTGGTCGATCCCGGTCTTGAGCGCATGGCCGCGGCCGCGATTGTGCGCGTAGGAGAGGGCCCGGAGATTCGGGTGGCGCTGCGCGATCTCGTGGGCGATCTCCGCGGAGCGATCGCGGCTGCCGTCGTCCACGACGATCAGCTCCCACTTCACCGCCATCCCGTCGAGCCGCGCGAGCAGCGCCGCGATCGCCTCGCCGATGATCGACTCCTCGTTGTAGAACGGGCAGACGACCGAGAGATCCAGGCTCGCCTCGGTCGCATTCTTCAGCACGTCGCCTTCGAGCTTCTGCTGCATTCCGTCCTCCGGGGCGGTCGCGCGGGGCTCCGGGTCGCCGCCCGGCACCCGCTTCCTCGACGCGGCGGCTGGCTGGGCTCCTGTCGAGTGAGGAGGTGGGCCGTCCGGGGTCGCCGGAAGCGCGCGCAAACGCCCGCCGCGGCTCAAGCGCGCCCCCGGGGGATGCCGGGCGTTGCGCGGTCGGACGCAGGTGACGACCCTCGGGTGAGTATACGCAAAGGGCCTCCGGGTGACGCCGCGCGCGCTCGAAATCGGGCTCGCGCGGGCCCGGCCCCACGGTAGATTCAGGCCTCGGCGGAGCGCGGCGCCCCGGTCGCGCGCGAGCGGGCCTCCGCGCGCGGCGGCGGGGGGCGAGCCGCGTCCGCGCCTGGCCGAATCGGCGGCCGGCGGCGGCGAATCGGCACCCCGGTGGGCCCGCGCGACGCGGTTGGAGGACTCGGGTTCGAGATGAGCGAAGCGGCGAGCCCCGACTGCCCGGCCTGCGGGTCGCAGCCCTACGCGGTCTTCGCGGAGCTTCCCGACCTGCCGGTCCACGTGGGCGTGCTCTGGGAAAGCGCGGAAGCGGCCCGCGCGAGCGCGCGCGGCGATGTCGCGCTGGCCTTCTGCCCGAGCTGCGGGTTCGTGGGAAACCGCGCGTTCGATCCCGCACGCGTCGACTACGGGCTCCGCTACGACAACGCGCTGCACTTCTCGCCGACCTTTCGCGAGTTCGAGCGCCGCACCGCGCAGCGCCTGATCGAGCGCTACGGCATCCGCGAGCGCCGGGTCGCCGAGATCGGCTGCGGCAGCGGGCACTTCCTCGCGCTGATCTGCGAGCTCGGGGCGAACCGCGGGATCGGCTTCGACCCGAGCCACGAGCCCCGCGGCGAGGTCCTCGGAGAGCGCGTGCGCATCCTGCGCGAGTACTACGCCGAAGACCACGCGGAGCACGAGGCCGATCTGCTCTGCTGTCGCCACGTTCTCGAGCACGTGGCGCGGCCCCGCGAGCTGCTGGCGATGGTTCGGCGCTCGCTCGCGCGGGTTGGAAACGCGCTGGTGTACTTCGAGGTGCCCAACGCGCATCTCGTGTTCGGTGAGCTGTCGGTCTGGGACGTGATCTACGAGCACTGCAACTACTTCGCCGCACCGACCCTCGCCGCGCTGTTCCGCTCGAGCGGGTTCGAGGTGCTCGACCTGCGCGAGCCGTACGACGGCCAGTTCCTGAGCGTCGAGGCCCGCCTCGCGCCCGCGCGCGAGCCGTCGATCGCTGCGCGGCGAGCGGATGGGGCCGACACCGCGCTGCGCGAGATCGCCGAGCGGGTCGCGCGCTTCGCGGATTGCGTCGAGCAAAAGCGCGCACATTGGCAGGAGCGCCTCGACGCGTTCGCGCGCGCGCGGGCGAAGGTCGTCATCTGGGGCGCCGGTGCGAAGGCGGTGAGCTTCCTCAACCTGGTCGGCGCCGGCGACGCGATCGAGTGGGTGGTCGACGTCAACCCGGGCAAGCAGGGGAGCTTCGTCGCGGGCACGGGCCAGGCCATCGTCGCGCCGGATCGACTCGTCGAGATCTCGCCCGACGTGGTGGTGGTGATGAATCCCATCTACCGCGCGGAGATCGAGGCCGAGCTGGATCGCATGGGGTTGCGCCCCGAGATCCTCGTCGCCTGAGATCATCCAGTGGGTGGTTCGATCGAGGCGCGCTCGTCGCGGGCGTTCTCAGGCGCAGCGCGCGCTCCAATCGGCTCGATCGCACGCCGATCCGCGTTCGGATCGCGCGCCCGGCTACGGGTTCGTCGTGCCCATCGCGTCGTCCACCACCGCGCCCCGGTTACCCACGTTGTCGATCGCGCGTACCGCGAAGTGGTAGCTGGTGGCGGCGTCGAGGCCGACGATCTCGATGAGCTCGGGGCTTCCCGCCGGAAGCGGCC
>JBFGGA010000269.1:0-3564 GCA_041579295.1 Myxococcota bacterium
CCTTCCCCGCGCTGCGCGGCCTGATCGACCTGGTCTTCGAGCCCAACGACCCCGCGCGCATCGCCGGGCGGGTAGACCTCGCGTTCACCGCGCTGCCCCACGCGGCCTCCGCGCCCACCGTGCAGGCGCTGCGCGCCGCGGGCGTGCGCGTGCTCGATCTCTCGGCGGATTTCCGCCTGCGCGACGCCGAGACCTACCGCGCGTGGTACGGCGAGCACAAGGCCGCCGAGCTGCTCGGTTCGGCGGTCTACGGGCTGCCGGAGCTGTACCGCGAGGCGCTGCGCGGCGCCGAGCTCGTCGCGGTGCCGGGCTGCTACCCGACCTCCGCGCTGCTGCCGCTCGCGCCGTTCCTGCGCGCGGACGCGATCGAGACGCGGGGCATCGTCGTGGATGCGAAATCGGGCGTTTCGGGCGCGGGCCGCAAGCTCGAGGAGGGGCTGCTGTTCGCGGAGCTCGCCGACGACTGCCGCGCCTACAAGGTCGGCAACCAGCACCGCCACGTGCCCGAGCTCGAGCAGGAGGCGAGCGCGGCCGCGGGACGCGACGTCTCGATCACCTTCGTCCCGCACCTGCTGCCGACGGTGCGCGGTATCGCCACTTCGGTCTTCGTGCGCCCGAAGGCCGCGCTCGATGGCGACGCCGCGCGCGCGCTGCTCGCCGACGCCTACGCGCGCGAGCGCTTCGTGCGCGTACTTCCGCCCGGCGCGACGCCCAACCTCGCCTCCGTGCGGGGCAGCAACTTCTGCGACGTCACCGTCTTTGCGGACGAGCGCAACGACACGCTCGTGCTGCTCTCGGCGCTCGACAACCTCGTCAAGGGCGCGAGCGGGCAGGCCGTGCAGTGCGCGAATCTCGCCTGCGGCCTGCCCGAGGAGCTCGGGCTGCTCGAGGCGCCGCTGGTTCCCTGACGCGCGTCATTTGCGTGCAGAACGCCGGTTGGCTGCGCGTCGCGCGCGGCCCGATTGACGCGCTTTCGGCTCCGCGATATAAATGATCAAACCACGTCCGATTGGATCGTGTTCCGCCAAAAACGAACGTCACGCGCTGGTTCTGCTCTGCGAATGCTCCGCCGGTGGGGTGCCGGCTGATGCGCTACTTCGCGAGCGACCCGACGCGTCTGCGGCTCACCGTCTCTGCGGTGGCGCGGCGCGATGGCGGCAACGGCGAGATCCTGCTGATCCGGCGCGCCGACAACGCGCTGTGGGGGCTGCCGGGTGGCCACGTCGAGCCCGGCGAGTCCGTCGCGCAGGCGACCGCGCGCGAGGTGCTCGAAGAGACCGGCTTCGAGATCGAGGTGGGGCGGCTGATCGGCGTGTACTCGGATCCCGCGCGGCAGACCGTGGAGTCGTCGAGCGGCGAGCGCTCGCAGTACGTGAACCTCTGCTTCGAGGCGCGCGTCACGGCCGAGCTCGGCGGGCCGACCACGCCCGGCGAGACGCTCGCTACGGGCTTCTTTCCCGCGGATGCCCTCCCCGAGCCGTTCGTGCCGATTCACGAGATCCGCATCGAGGACGCCGCGGCCCGCGAGCCCGCGGCGCGCGTCCGATGATCGCCGGCGAGGGGGTGCGATCGATGCGAACGACGGGAAGGGGGGAGCCGTGAAGGACCGCACCACCAAGTACATCTTCGTCACGGGCGGGGTGCTCTCGTCGCTCGGCAAGGGGCTCGCCTCGGCGTCGATCGGGGCGCTGCTCGAGGCGCGCGGCCTGCGGGTCACCTTCCTGAAGCTCGACCCCTACCTCAACGTCGATCCCGGCACGATGAACCCGCAGCAGCACGGCGAGGTCTACGTCACCGACGACGGCGCCGAGACGGACCTCGACCTCGGCCACTACGAGCGCTTCAGCCACGCGCGCATGGGGCAGGTCAACAACGTGACCGCCGGGCGCATCTACGCGTCCGTGCTGCGCAGCGAGCGACGCGGCGACTACCTGGGCGGCACCGTGCAGGTGATCCCGCACGTCACCGACGAGATCAAGCGGCGCATTCGCCTCGCGGCCGAGGGCGTCGACATCCTGATCGCCGAGGTCGGCGGCACCGTGGGCGACATCGAGTCGCTGCCGTTCCTCGAAGCCATCCGCCAGATGAGAAGCGACGTCGGGCGCGAGAACGTCTGCTACATCCACATCGCGCTCGTGCCTTATGTAGCGACCTCGGGCGAGCTCAAGAGCAAGCCCGTGCAGCACTCCGTCAAGGAGCTTCGCACCGTCGGCATCTCGCCGGACATCATCTGTTGCCGGACGGACCGCTTCCTGCCGAAGTCCGTCAAAGCCAAGATCGCGCTCTTCTGCAACGTCGACGAGGACGCCGTGATCACCGCGAAGGACGTCGACGTCATCTACGAGGTGCCGCTGATCCTCAACAAGGAGGGGCTCGACGAGAAGATCACCCAGGTGCTGAACATCTGGACGGGGAGGCCGGACCTCCGCCAGTGGAACGAGATCGTCCAGCGCGCCAAACAGCCCGAGTCGGACGTGACGATCGCGATGGTGGGCAAGTACGTCGAGCTCACCGAGTCGTACAAGAGCTTGAACGAGGCGCTCTACCACGCGGGCTTCGCGAACCGCGCGGCCGTGAAGATCGCGTATTTCGACTCCGAGAAGCTCGATGATGCGAGCGTGCTCGCGGGCTGCGACGGCATCCTCGTGCCCCACGGCTTCGGCTCGCGCGGCGCCGAGGGCAAGACGCTCGCGGCCGGCTACGCGCGCGAGCACCGCGTGCCGTACCTGGGCATCTGCTTCGGCATGCACTTCGCGGTGATCGACTTCGCGCGCAACGTCGCGGGCCTCGCGGGCGCGAACTCCGCCGAGGTCGACCCCGAAACGCCGCATCCCGTGATCGATCTGCTGCCCGAGCAACGCGCGGTCGAGGACAAGGGCGCGACGATGCGCCTCGGCGCCTGGCCGTGCGTGCTGCAGCCCGGCACCAACTCGTTTCGCGCCTACGGACAGGAGCGCATCTCCGAGCGCCACCGCCACCGCTTCGAGCTCAACCCCGAGTACCGCGAGCGCCTCGAGCGCGCGGGCCTGGTGATGGCGGGCGCCTCGCCGGACGACAAGCTCGTCGAGGTGGTCGAGATCGAGGACCACCCCTGGTTCGTCGCCTGCCAGTTCCACCCCGAGTTCGCCTCGACCCCGTTCCGCCCCCACCCGCTCTTCGTCGCCTACATCGCGGCCGCCAAGAGGCAGCGCGAGCGCGCGGAGTAGGGCGGGGCCGGTCCAGCAGCTTCGCGCCGAAAACTGCGCCGCGTCCCACAGCGCTCGGGCCGGCGTGCGGCGAATCTCGCGCCCGGCGTCGCGCGCCCGGCTCTGCTAAAACTGGCGGTGTCCTGGGACGTTAGCTCAGCTGGTTAGAGCGCCGTGCTCACACCGCGGAGGTCGGAGGTTCGAGTCCTCTACGTCCCACCAGGATCCTGGCCCGGTAGCTCAGCTGGATAGAGCACCAGCCTCCGAAGCTGGGGGTCGCGCGTTCGAATCGCGCCCGGGTCACCACAGTTTCTTTCGCATTGCAAAGCGATCGCCGAAGTCACCGTCATCGATCTAAAGGGGGCGCGATTCAGCCAAG
>JBFGGA010000270.1:0-3551 GCA_041579295.1 Myxococcota bacterium
CGGCCACGTAGGCGAGCTCGCCCACCACCTCGACGTCGAACGCGGCGCCCCGCGTGTCGAGGACTCCGCGTTCCACCGGGAGGGCGGGGTTGGACACGTCGATCACGTGCAGGCCGGATTCGAAAGCCGCCACGTAGGCGAACTCGCCGACCACTTCGACGTCGAGCGCGTCGCCCGGCGCGTCGAGTGCGCCGAGCTCCACCGGGAGGGCGGGGTTGGACACGTCGATCACGTGCAGGCCGGATTCGAAAGCCGCCACGTAGGCGAGCTCGCCGACCACCTCGACGTCGATCGCAGCGCCCGGCGTGTCCAGGGCGCCGAGCTCCACCGGGTGGGTGGGGTTCGAGACGTCGATCACGCGCAGCGAGAAGCCATCGGCGACGTAGGCGCGCTCGCCGACCACCTCGACGTCGAACGCCAAGCCCGGCGTGTCGAGGGCGCCCACCCCGATCAGCGCACCGGCGGCTCTGGCCAGGAGGATCGAGGCGGTCGCAAACAGCGAGAGGAGTGCAAAGCACGACCGGCGCATCGATGCACCTCCAGCTGTGGGCCCCCGCGTGGTTCAGCCTACACGTTGCGGCGATTGGTAGAAAGGATTTTCGACGCCCGACTCACGCCGGAATTCCGCGATCCGGTCTGTATGCGAATCTGCAACGAAGCCGGATGCGGCAGGGACATCTCGCCGCAGCCGAACGATGCGAGTCGTTGCACCGAGGGCGTTCGGTCAATCGGACTCGTAATGGGGTTCGATGCTCACCACGAGCTGGCCGTCGCCGTGGGCGGGCCCACCGATCACCAGCAGGTGGTTGTTCGGCGCGCGCATGTCCATCATCACCTCGCCCTCCCAGCCCACGGCCATCAGCAGGCCGCGATCTCCGAGGTCGAGCGGGCGCACCCGAAACATCTGGCCGTTCGGGAGCTTCACGCTGCCGACCTCGTCGAGCGCGAGATCCAGGCGCCGCTCCTTGATCACCTTCAGGCTGTTGTACTTGAACTTCTTGCGCAAATTGAGGTCGAGGCGCTTGGCGCGTTTGTCGATCGCGCCCTGGGCGTCCGAGATCTCGGCGACGGTCACCTTCACGTGGAACTTGCGACCGTCCTGTGCGCTCGCGGGGCTCGCGGCCAGCAGCGCCCCCGCGGCGACGACCACCCACAGACCGATGCTAAACCGCTTCACGCGATCCCCCCTCGGAAATCCCCTCGTCGAGCGCCTCGAGCAGCCAGACGATCGTGGCCTCCCCCTCGTCCTCGAGCACCATCACGCTGCGGCCGCCCGTGTCCATCCAGCGAATGATGCCCGCTGTCCGCGGCCCCGTCTCCTCCATGATGCCGAGGAACAGCGCGAGCGCCAGCGCGGCCGCGACGCCCGCCGCCGCGAGCGGCCGCGAGTAGGCGGCCAGCCAGTCCATCCCGCGCCAGTCCCAGCGACCGGCCCGCCCGGGCCGGCGCTCGCCGCGCGGTTCGACCCGCTCGGCGTCGATCGCGGGCAGGCGCAGCGCGACGTCGTCCCAGACGTCGATGCGCCGCGGCGCCTCGCCGAGCTCCCGGACCCAGTGGCCCACCCGCCCGAGCGCCTCGAGCTCCGCGCGCAGGCGCGGTGAGCGCGACAGCCGGCGCTCGAACAGCCAACGCCGCAGGCCCCTCAGCTCGCCGTCGTGGTAGGCGTGAAGGTCGCGCTGCTCGCGGCCGATCTGCGCTGCGCCGTTCGGTTTCACGATTCCTCCTGCCCGGGCTGCTCCACGCCCTGCTCGGCGAGCAGCTCGCGAAGCCTGCGCCGCGCGTGGTGGAGGCGGCTCATCACCGTGCCCTTCGGAACGCCGAGCGACTCGGCGATCTCCGCGTAGCTGAGCCCGTCGACCTCGCGCAGCAGCAGCGTCCGCCGCGCGTCTTCGGGCAGCTCGTCGATCGCGCGCCGGATGGCCTCGCGGAGCTCCGCGCGCTCGAGTTCTCGCGCGGGGCCGCTCCACTGCTGGCGCTCGGGATCGACGGCGTCGAGGCCCGCACCTGCCGGCGCCTCGACCTCTCGAGCGTCGTCCCACTCCAGCGTCTGCCCCGGCGGTTGGCGGCGTTTGGCGTCGATGCAGAGATTCATCACCACCCGGTAGAACCACGTGTAGAAGCTCGAGCGACCCTCGAAGCGGTCGAGCGAGCGATAGGCCTTGAGAAACGCCTCCTGAACCACATCTCTTGCCTGCTCCTCGTCGCGCAGCACGCGGAGCGCCAGCCCGTACGCGCGCTCCTGGTAGCGCTCCACGAGCACCCGAAATGCGTCGTGATCGCCCTCGGCGGCCCGCTTCACGGCTTCGAGATCGCTCGGGTCCGCTTTGGAACGCTCACCCCGCTTGGACGCGGGATCGCTCCGGACTATTCGCTCGCGCGGCGTCGACGGGTCGCTCAATGGGCTTCTCGCCAGTTCGCGCCCACGCCCACCTCCACCCGCAGGCGCACGCGCAGCGGCCACACGCCCTCCATCCGCTCCACAACCCGCGCGGTGAGCGCGTCCACTTCCGCGGGTGGGGTCTCGAAGACGAGCTCGTCGTGCACCTGCAGGATCAGCTCGGCGGAGAGGCCCGCCGCGTCGATCGCCGGGACGAGGTCCACCATCGCCTTCTTGATCAGGTCCGCGGCGGTCCCCTGGATCACGGTGTTGACGGCCATGCGCTCGGCGGCCTGGCGCAGCGTGCGGTTGCGCGACGCGAGGTCGCCGAGGTAGCGGCGTCGACCCATCAGCGTCTGCACGAATCCGCGCTCGCGCGCGTGTTCGATGGTCTCGTCGATGAACGCGCGCACGCCGCGATAGCGCGCGAAATAGGCGTCGATCGTCTCCTGGGCCTCGGCGCTCGCGATGCCGAGCTGGCTGGCCAGCCCGAAGGCCGAGAGGCCGTAGATGATGCCGAAGTTCACCGCCTTGGCGCGCGCGCGCTGCTCGTCGCTGACGTCGTCGAGATCGATCCCGGCGACCTCGGCGGCGGTCCTTCGGTGGATGTCGTCGCCGCGTTCGAAGGCGTCCACCAGGCTCGGGTCGTCGGAGTAGTGCGCGAGGATGCGCAGCTCGACCTGCGAGTAGTCGGCCGAGAGCAGGACCTTGCCGAGCGCCGGAACGAAGGCCTCGCGAATCCGGACCCCCTCCTCGCTGCGAATCGGGATGTTCTGCACGTTCGGATCCGCGGCGGAGAGGCGCCCCGTGGCGGCCCCGAGCTGATGGAACGTCGGGTGGATGCGGCCGGTCGCGGGGTTCACGAGCGGCGGCAGCGCATCCACGTAGGTGCTGCGCAGCTTCGCGAGCCGCCGATGGGCGAGGATCTCCGCGGGCAGATCGTGCTTCGAGGCGAGCTGCACGAGCACGCTCTCGTCGGTCGAATAGCCGGTCTTCGTCTTCTTGATCGGCGGCAGCTTCAGCTTCTCGAACAGGATCTTCTGGAGCTGCTTGGGGGAGGAGATCAGGAAGGGCTCACCCGCGAGCTCGTAGATCTTCGCCTCGATCGCCTCGAGCCGCTGGCCCCACTCCTCCGAGAGCTTTTCGAGCAGCGGCTCGTCGACGCGCACCCCCG
>JBFGGA010000271.1:0-3547 GCA_041579295.1 Myxococcota bacterium
CGAGGATAGGCGATTCAAGCTGTGTTCTCGGCGAGGTCCGATAACTCAGGATTCTGTCAAGGAGCGAACTAACCCCGTGGGGGGGCGATTTCAAGCTGCCGCGCGGTGCGGTTCGTCGGGTTGCGCGGGTCGGGGGCGGTTGGCGGGTGAGGGTAGGCGTTGGGAGTGTGGGGACGGCTGCCGGTCGATCGAGGTGATTGGATACCGAGCTGTGTGGATGGCCTCAGGAGACATCCGAGTCTTCACGGGCTGGGCGGCTCTGGTCGAATTCCCAGTCTGCGCCTCGGTCTGGCGCGACGGGATTCGCTGGGATCGTCGCCCACGGCGCGGGCTCGACGGGTGGTGATCTCGCGGGAAGGTTCAGGCAGTCGAGGATCCTGCGGGCGACGGCGGGGTCTTCGATGGCGGCGATCAAGCGCAGCGTCGAGCCGCAGCGGGGGCAACGCAAGGCGTCTATATCGAAGACGCGCTGGAGCAATTGCGCCCAGCGGTAGCGGCGGCGAATTGTTCGATCCGGCAGGTGGCCGTGCGGGTCGGCTTCGGGCGCCGCAGCGGCGGAAGCCGAGGGGTGTCGTTCGGTTCCATCACTTGCATTTTCGACCCCGATGCCAGCCCCGCCGCGCGTCGTCTGGGCACCTCGGGGAGCAGCACTCGCTGACAATTCGATCGAAGGCATCGACGCGGGGCCCGGCCCGCGCCCGGCGACCGCGAAGTCAGCGGCGCGCGCGGGAACGATCGAGTCACGCCCGCTCGCGCAGGGCGCGAGAATGCCGTGGTAGCGCACCTGATGGGCCCGTGGCGGAGGAATCAGGGGCACGAGCCGGTCGATGAGTTCGCTGCGCTCCATCAGGATGTGACTGGTGCCATCGCGCCAGCGGGTCTTCAAGCGCAGGGCGAGCCTGCCGTCGGGATGAACTTCGAGACGGTCGTTTGCAAGCGGCGGCCGCGCGACGTAGCGGCACAGGCGTTCGAGGCGGCGGCGATCGCGCGCAGGCACGGCCACCGCGGCGTGGAGGCTCAGGCCGCCGTGTTGCGGAATGCGGGGCGAAGCCTCGGGGTCATCGTTGCCCGTTGCGGGTTCGACGCGGTCGCCGAGTCGCCGCCAGCGCTCGCCCTCGTTGGGTCCACTGGCGCTGCGCCCTCGCAGTGAAGCCGCCGCGAGCAGGGCGAGCAGCGGCTCATCCCGGGCGAGAGCGTCTTCGCGTTCGGCCGCGCGCTTTGCCACGATCCGCCGCAGGCGCCGCGCCGTTCCGGCGAGCACCCGCGCTACTGCGTCGTCATCCGGCGGTGGCAACGGCAGGAACCGAGGCGCCGCCCCCGAACACCCGTCGTCGGCATAGGCGCCGTCGAGCGCGAGGGTGTGGAAGTGGAGGTTGAGATTCAGAGCTGATCCGAACCGCTGGATGAAGCTGATCGCGCCGCACTGTGGGGCGCGCATTTCCCAAAGCTTGCGCGCGCGCCGCCTGAGCTCGGCGAATAGTGCCCGCAGGAAGGCGCGGAGGACCTCGCTCGTGAGTCTCGCGTCGTAAGCACAGCGATAGCGAAGCGGGTACGGAAGCGTGAGCACCCACTGGCGGATTGGGACTTCGGGCAGAACGCGGTCGACGAGGTGTGCCGCGGTGTCCGCCATGCGGTGGCCGCCGCAACTCGGGCAAAAGCCCCGGCGCTTGCACGAGAACGGGACGAGGCGGTCGAAGCCGCAATCGTCGCAGTGCAGACGCAAGAAGCCGTGGGCGAGGATGCCGCAGCGCAGGAAGGCCCGGAACTCCTGCTCGACGAAGCGGGGCACGGGTTGTTCGCGAGCTTGTGCGCGCGCCAGGAAGAATTCGAGCTCTCGCTGGATTACGTTGTAGAGGATGGTCTCTTCGGGGCGATGTCGGGTGTAGCTGCGCCGCGCACTTGCGCCCTGTGCGTCAGGCGAATGTGGAGCGTGAATCGTCTGGGAGGCACTCTGAAAAACCACCCAGGCGAGCCCTTGCCAGGAACGTGCCGTCCGGCGGGTGTTTCGAACGCGCGCGAGAGCGCGCTGCCCCGC
This sequence comes from Myxococcota bacterium, assembly GCA_041579295.1. Taxonomy (GTDB): domain Bacteria; phylum Myxococcota_A; class UBA9160; order UBA9160; family SMWR01; genus JACZVU01. Next base: position 2,036 of record JBFGGA010000271.1, read on the forward strand.
AAGTTCGAGGCCACGCGTTCACGCCGGAGTGGATCTGTGTGTTCACCCGGCGAGCGGCGCCCGCACCAGCAAATGCGCGCGCGCCGGCGAGAAGCTCCCGCCCGAACGGATCGAGCCGATCCTCCAGCGCGTGAAGCGTCGCTGGAGCGAAGTCGGCTACGAGGGCGACCACCGCGCGTGGATCGAGACCAAGCGCTCCGCCTAGAGGCCCGCGCGCGGCAGGCGCAACGCGAACGTCGAGCCGCGGCCGAGCACGCTCTCGACCGAGATCGAGCCGTTCATGCTCTGGACGAGGTGTTTGACGATCGACAGCCCCAATCCGGTCCCCCCCGCGGCGCGCGAGCGCGCCTTGTCGACCCGGTAGAAGCGCTCGAAGATGCGGCCGAGATCGCGCTCCGGAATCCCGATCCCGGTGTCCTGCACCCGGATGCACGCCCATGCCGCCTCGTTCGCGATGCTCAGCTTCACCCGCCCACCGCTCTCCGTGTACTGGCACGCGTTGTCGAGCAGGTTGCGCACCACCTGCTCGACGGCGTGCGGGTCGGCGAGTGCGACGGCGTCCTCCTTTATCTCCTGAATCACCTCGAGGCCCTTCTCGCCGAACGTCGCGCCAAAATCGCGAACCACGCGCTCGACCACCGCCGCGAGATTCACCGCGATGGGTTCCAGCTTTCCGTTGCGACCCTCGGCTTCGGAGAGCAGCAGCAGATCGCTGACGAGCCTGCCGAGCCGGTGGGCGTGGCGCTCGATGACCTCCACGTGCGATCGACTCGTGGGGTCCGCGAGGTCCGGCGAGCGCAGCAGCGTCTCGGAGAACCCCTGGATCGCCGTGAGGGGAGTCCTCAGCTCGTGAGATGCGTTCGCGACGAACTCGCGCCGCACCTTCTCGAGCTTTGCGATTTCGGTCATGTCGTGGAGCACCGCCACGGTGCCGAGGCGCTTGCCGGATCCGGTCGGAAAGCGGATCGCGTGCGCCTGCAGCGTCCTCGCCACCGGATGGGTCAGGGTGATCGTCTTCGACACCAGCTCGTCGCTGCCCGCCGCCTCGCGCAGGATCGCCTCGAGCTCGTCGTGACGAACGAACTCCATCAGGGTCAGGCCCGAGGAGTCGCCAAGGGTTCCGAACATGGTCTTGAAACGCTCGTTCGCGAGCGAGACGTTCATCGCGGCATCGACGACGAGCACGCCCTCGACCATCGAGTTCAAGACGGCCTGGAGTCGCTCCTTCTCGCGCGTCGCCTCTTCGAGGCGCCCGCGCAGCTGGTCGGCCATGCGATCGACCGCGTCGCAGATCGCGCCGTACTCGTCCCGACTGCGGCGGCGGATGCGGAAGTCGAGATCTCCGCCCGCCACCGCCGCGGTCAGGCGCTGGATCTCCCGCACGGGCCGCAGCGTGAACCACGCGAAGCCGTAAGACAAGGCCAGCGCGGCCGCCAGACCGACGGCGCCCGCCAGCAGCAGCAGATTGCGCAGCCCCGCGAGCGCGCTCTCGAGGTCCGAGAGCTCCATCGC
>JBFGGA010000272.1:0-3515 GCA_041579295.1 Myxococcota bacterium
AAGGAACTGCGCGGGTTAGTACTCGATGATCTCCAGGATGTAGCGCTTCTTCTCTTTACCGCTCGTCGCCGCCATCAGCGTCCGGATCGCGGAGGCGTGCGCCCCGCCCTTGCCGATGACCTTGCCGAGGTCTTCCTTCGCCACGCTGAGTTCGAGCACGTGGGCGTGCTCCCCGATGACCTCTTTGATCTGCACTTGATCCGGCTTGTCCACTAGCGCTTGAACGATTGACGTGATGAGCTCCTTCACTTGCCCCTCCCGCTGCCGCGTTGACGACCGATCGCGAAGCACCCGCGCCGAAGCCGCGGTCCGCCAGCCACGGTCTCGCGCTTCGCTCAGTGTACGCTTCCGAGGGCGGGAAAACGACGTAAAAACGCGAAATTTAGCGGTAACCTGCCGGTCCGAACTTGGGGCCATCCGGCTACATCGAGAGCACGGATAAGCTCGGAACACCCGTGCGCATTCGGCTGTCCGACGGGCACGCCGGGCGCACCGATCCCGCGGGCGCGGGCGCCGACGCCGCGCGCGCCCCCGGGTACGCGGGCCGGAGTGACCCCGCAAGCCCGCGCTTGCCGCTCAGCGCCGGTAGAAGAACTCGAGCGCGACGCGGTTCTGGTCGAAGTCGTCCATCGAGAAGTTGCCCGCGTTCTCCCAGTAACGGTAGGTGAGCGCCACCTTCGTGTGGCGGCCGATCCGGCTCTGGATCCGGAACTCGGCACCTCCGAAGAGGTTCTTCGAAAGGCTCCAGGCGTCGTTCTCGAGGCGGGAGACGAAGGCCGCCACCGAAGCGGAGAGCATCTCTCCGAAGTGTTTCTCGATCCCCATCCGCGCGGTGGTTTCGACGAAGACGTTTCCGGACAGGTCCGAGACGAAGCGATTCGCGCCCGACGCGCGCAGCGCCCAGCCGCCGGGCAGCCGATAGCGCAGGCTCCCCTCGCCCACGACGCGATGGAGATCGTCGTTGGACTTGAAGGCGACCATTCCGTAACCCGCCGCGACGTCGATCTCGAGGTTTCGGATGTAGCGCGAGCGCGCTCCGAACAGGATCGCGAACTCACCCCGATCGGGGACTTCGGCTTCCGCATAGGTGCGGAACTCGAGCTGGCTGCGCGCGTAGAGCGAGCTGCGCTTGCCAAACGGTGTCTGCAGCTCGAGCTTCACCGCCCCCTCCCAGTGATCGGGCTCGAAATCCGCGTGGGTCAGCGCGCCGCCGTTGTCCGTGAAGAGCAGCGCGTTGAAGTCTTCTCCGACGAAGTGGGTGCCCCGAAGCGCCAACAGGAGCTCGCGCCGGCCGCGCAGCTCCTTCCAGTAGCGGATCTCCGCATCGAGCTGGTTCGCCTGCTGAAGGTTGCGGGACTCGTCGGCGGGCGACGAAACCCGCTCCGAGTGGGGCTCGAACGCGTTCGAGACGCGAACCGTGAGGCCCGGCAGCAGGCCGAGCTCGCCGTCGAAGACCGCGCGGTAGAACTCCTCGGAGAGGCCGCCCTCGTCCGCATAGCGCCGGATGTCCGCACCCAGGTCCGCCCGCAGCTCGTAGAAATCCGCGCGATAGCCGAGCTCGAGGTTCGGCGCGACCCAGGCGCCGACGGCCCCGTCGTTGCGCGCTTCGAGAATGCGCGCGCCGCTCGGGGCCCGCTCGATCTGCCGCTCCTCGAGATAGGGATCGTCGTCCCCGACCAGCGTGATCAACAGCGAGGGGTGGTAGGTGAAGCGGCTCTCCTGCTCCTCTGCGAAAGCCGCGGCTGCGCAGACCAGCAGCGCGCCGACCGCCGCGAGTCTGGATCGGCGCGGCATCAGTGCCCCCCCAGCCTCAGCGTGGGGGCGATGGCCCTGCGCTCGTCGCGCCGAACCCACCACGGCGCGCCCTGGAAGTCTCCGGCCAGGCGCGAGAGGAAGTGGCTCGAGATCTCCGCGAAGAGCGGCTGCGAGAGACTCCGGTAGGCGTCCGTCTGGGTGACGGGCTGCTGCGGCACGCCGCTGCGGAAGCCCTCGTCGTGCAGGAGCGCGATGTAGTCGACGTCCCGCGCGCGGCGGCGCAAGAGGTGCAGTGCGTCGATGCCGGCGCCCTTGGGGAGCAGGGCGCGGATCACGTGCTCGCCACCCGAGAGGTGGAGGGTCAGCACGTGTGTCCGCGCGAAGCCCTCGGTCGCTCCCTCGGGCCGCACCCGCACGCGGTAGCTCCCGTCGATCGACCAGATCTCCTCGCCTTCGCCGTGAATTCTTGCAATCAGGCTGTACACGCCCGGCTGCTCGATCGACGCGCGATAGGTGAACTCGGCGGGTCGGTTGACGGCGGCCGCCCAGGCCCCGCCCGACGCGGGCTCCGCGAGCCGGGCGTTGGTCGAGCCACCGTACGCCGAGACCGAGTGATAGTCCTCCCCTTCGATCGCGAGCGGTTCGCCATCGATCGGCAAGCGCCGTTCCAGCCCCAACGCCGCGACGAGCGTGCGCGCACTCGCCGCGAAGCTGAGCAGGCGGTGGTCGCGCCAGCCGTCCGCGGGCGTCACGCAGAAGGGCCGGTAGGCGGCGAGCTCGATCCGATCCACGCGCGCGCCGTGGCTGAGGTAGGCGGTCAGCTCGTGGGGCCCCTCTCGCAGCGGAACGATCTTGGCCGCCTGGGCGGCGCCGAGCGCGGTGGGGTCGAGGTGTCCGACGGTGCGCCCGTCGATCACCCAACGCTGTGGCCCCACGCCGGTTACGCTGAGCGCGTAGAGCGCGGTGGATGGAAGCTGGGCGACGATGCGGACCGGCTCGCCCAGGGTGCGGGCCACGGGCGCATCGAATGCCACGCGAAACGGCGCGCCGACGGGAGCTCGACGACCGCCGCCTTCGGTGTCGCGCTCCGCGCGTTCGGGACACAGCAGGCCGAAGACCTCGTCGGCGTCGGGATCCTCCGGAAGCGCGCTCGAGATGCCGAGCGCGAACGCGAGCTCGGACGCCCACTCGCCCTGTTCGATGACGCGTTCGCTCACCAACGGCTCGTCGGCCATGCGGAAACGCGTCCGCTGGGCGTCCGCGAGGGCGGCTTGCACCGCCACCCAGGAGAGGATTGCGATCGCGAGGATTGCCGCGCGGATCGCGGCGGCGATTTCCGGAGCTCGGAGCACGCGGGCGTCCTCGATTGGGCGGGGTGAAAGGGCCGATCCAGGGGGCAACGGCCCCAGGATTCCATCGGGACGAGCCGCCCCCGACTTGATCGCGAGCGTCGGGTCGGCGCTGGCGAGCGGCCGGAAAGCAGCCGCCGCAGCATCCCGCGCCAAGCGCTTGCGATTCAAGTGCGTTAGCGGGAAAGCCGATTCTAGGGTAAGAGTTACCGTTGGAGTGATGTACGACGAAGCCATGTCGAACAGACCGCAACCAGAACCGAACTCTCGCGTCCGGCGAGAGTCCATGAGCGCCTGAACCCGATCCCAGGTCGGTTCCGGCGGGAATCGGGGCCTGGGAAGATGGCGACACCTCAAGTCACCAGCCGCATCTTGCGACGCCTGCTCGCCAGCGGAGTCACCGGGCGAGCG
>JBFGGA010000273.1:0-3459 GCA_041579295.1 Myxococcota bacterium
ATTTTGAGGGCGCCACGCGCAGCTTGGATTCGCGGACTGGCAACCCGCGAGAACTCTGCTCGCAACGGAGATCGTCGCGCGCTCGGCTCGCCGCCGTCGGAAGCGGCGCCAGCGTGCGGGCAAAGAAAACCCCGGGAGCAGGTACCTGACCCCAAGCGGCTACGGCATCCGCGCTCCCGGGGCGGTGGCTCTGGGAACTGTGCGTCCCAGTCTCACCGAAACGATTCGAGCATTCGGTCCGGCGTCTAGGACGCCACCACCTCACTCACCGTAGTTCGTTGTTGATGCACCGAATCACCTCCGTTCCGGCGTCGAGGACCCCCAGCGAGGCCCAGACCCCGCCTCCAGTCCCGGTGCGCAGGGTGGTCGCCGTTACCTCCCCTCCGGGCCGCCTCCACACCCGGCACGCTCGGCCGGGCGCGAGACTCGGGGGCGAGTGAGGCCCCCTCGTCGCGAGAACGTATCGGATGGCCGCGCCTCGCTCCAGCGGCGCCTCCGGTACCACGCGGGGAGCGAGAAGTCGCTACGCTGGGGCGCCGCGGGCAGCTCAGCCCGCGGCGTGCCGCTGGCTGCCCCCGCGTGTTCCAGCTTCGCATCTTCGCGCTGTTCCTGGTCGTCGCGATCGCAGCCGTGGCCTGGGTGCTGACCTGCGGGGCCTGGCGGCTCCAGCAGGAAGTCGATCGCGTCGCGCCGCTCGACGCGCGCAGCTACGAGCGCCTGACGGTCGTCACGGTGGGAACCGGCGATCGGCACGAGAACCCGGCGCGCCGCGGGCCCGCGACCGCGATCGGCCTCGGCGCGCGGATCGCGCTGGTCGACGCGGGCCGGGGTCTCGCGGACGCGCTGCGCCTGTCCGGGATTCCCGTCGCGCAGCCCGACACCGTCTACCTCACGAGCCTGCTGCCCGAGAACGTCGTCGGCCTCGACGACCTGCTGGCCGTGGGTTGGATCGGCGGCCGCGACGCGCCGCTGCGGCTCGTGGGGCCGCCGGGCACCCGCGCGCTCGCCGATGCGCTGAGCGCCGCCCACCGCGCGGGCTTCGCGGCGCGCGCGGGCGGCATCGGAATCCGATCGCCCGCGCCGAGCTTCGAGGTGGTCGAGATCTCGGACGGCTGGTCGGAGCAGCTCGGCGAGCTCGAGGTCGGCGCGGGCGAGCTCCCGGGCGGGCCGATCGCCGCGCTCGCCTACCGCTTCGAAGCACGTGGGCGCTCGGCGGTGATCGCGGGCACCGGCTGGGCGGCCGACGCGCTGGCCGCGTTCGCGCAGGGCGCGAACCTGCTGGTCCACGAAGCCGTCTACGTCCCGCCCCCGGAGCTCGCGGCGCAGCTGGAGTTCGACGAGGATCCCGAGCACCTGCTGCGCGCCGCGCGCGAGCACACGTCGATCGACGCGGTGGGCGCGCTCGCCCGCGAGGCCCGCGTCGACACGCTCGTGCTCGTGCGCATGCGCCCGCCGCCGGTCTACGACCTGCAGATCACGAGCGTCGTGGACGACGCGTTCGACGGGCGCATCGCGATCGCGGACGACGGCGACGAGTTCATACCGTGAGCCCGGACTCCTCGGGTTCGCCCTCGACCGGAGGCTCGGCGTCCTTCGGGACGCGAAACAGCGGCGGGATGTAGTCGGGCCGGTCGTCGCGGGCGCGTTCTCCGGTGAAGCGGCGCCGCTGTTCGCGGTAGTAGTCCTCTTCGGGCTCGAGCGCGATCGCCTCGTCGATTGCGCTGATGGCCGCGGCGTCCATTCCGAGCGCGAACTGCACCTCGGCGAGCGTGTCGAGGATCGTGGCTTCGGAGCGATTGGTTTCCGAGACCGCGCGCTCGGCGAGCAGCAGCGCCGCCTCGAGCTCCTCGCGCGTCGGCTCCGGAGCGGTCGCGATCATCCAGGCGTGGTTGTTGAGCTCGGCCGGCGAGATGCCGGGCAGTCGCGCCTTGCGGGCCGCGTAGCGGGCCGTAGCCTGCCCGTCGGCAAAGACCTCCATGCCCGCCGTGCCCACCGAGAGTGCGGTCGCGAGCAGCAGCGCGCCGCACGCCACCCGAATCCACAGCGCCGGCGGGGTGAGGATGCGGCGCGCCACGCACGCCGTCGCAATCGCGCCCGCGATCAGCCCACCGAGGTGCGCGGCGAGGGCGATGAACGGAACCAGAAGCCCGATGAACACGTTGACCCAGAGGATGATCCAGAGGCTGCGGCGCGGGAACCGCCACCAGGCGGGGAGCGCTTCGACGTGGCGGTACTCGAGCCAGAGCACGCTGCCGGCCAGACCGAAGACGATGCCGGATGCGCCGACCACCATCGAGTTTCCAAATGCGCCGCCGATGGTCATCGCGCCGACCGCCGAGACGAACATCACGCAGGCGGTTCGCACCGCGCCCAGCGGGCGCTCCACGAGGAAGCCCAGCGCCATCAGCGCGAGCATGTTGAGGGTGATGTGCGCGAAGCCCGTGAATCCGCCATGCGCGTGCAGGAGGTTGCCGGTCAGGATGCGCCAGACGTCCCCATCCGCGACGAGCGCGGGGCCGTAGTGGCCCGCGAGCGTCACCCGATAGCCGAGCAACAGCTGGAGCAGGTAGACGACCACGCAGGTCGCCACGAGGATCTGCGTCGCGCGCGGCTTCGGAGCGCGCTCGCCCACCCGGTCGATTCGATCCATCGCGGCGAGGCGACGCGCGCCGTCGGGCAGGTCTCCGATGCGCGCGCGCAGGGCCTGGGCGAGCTTCTCGGGCGCGTCGTAGTGCTCGAAGTTTCCGCGCGGGAGCAGGTACACGCTCCGCTTCGCGCCGAGCCACAACGCGTGCGCGGAGAGCGCGATGTGGGTGATGTCCCGATAGCGCGTGAGGATCTGCTTCACGCGACGGGGGCTGCGGGGATGCCGGATTCCGTCTCCGTCGAGCACGATCGGGGAGTGATCACCGCGCAGGGGGAAGGTGCTACCGGTTCCGGCGAACGAATCGAAGCTGAAGCTCACGAGAACAGGTTAGCGCGCGGGTTCTAGGAGCCTGGCCCAAGACTGGCGTGGGAGGGCCGGGCGTCGAGACGCGCCGCTGGCAAGGCGCGCGACCGAGCCATAGTGGCGCTACGGCGCAGAGAGCGCAACGCAGCCAGCGGCGATGGATCGGCGTCCGGCCGTCGCGCCAGTCTTGGGTCGGGCTCCTAGCGTCGGGGGACGGGCAGCGTCGGGAAGACGCGGCTGCAGATCAGGAAGACGAGCGCGAAGGCGCCGAGGAATCCCGCGGCGATCCCCAGCTGAACCAATCCGAGCCAGGCGAGGCCGTCTTCCGCGACGAGCGACGGCCAGACCAGCACGTTTCTCTCGAGCCAGAAGCCGATCAGCATGAGCACCGCGACGGGCGCCACGATGAACCAGCGGCGCTTGGGCTCCTGCGCGAGCAAGACTGCGAATGGAATGATCCAGCAGCCCGCCCAGGCGACGAGCGAGGTCCACACGTAGGGCTCTTCGAG
>JBFGGA010000274.1:0-3374 GCA_041579295.1 Myxococcota bacterium
CCCCCCCCCCCCCCCCCCCCCCCCCCCAGCCGGCATCGCTTCGGCTCGGCGTCCCGGGCGCGCGAGTCTTCTCGCACGCATCGGCGGCGATTTTGGGCGGAATTTACGGTTTTCGGCCGTTCTTGGAGCGCTGACGGCGCGAAACCGGGCTCAGGTGGGGTTCTCGGGCTTCCGATCGAGAACTGAATGATCCGTCAATACTGACGATCCGTTCAAAATGAGATATCCTGGGGTCACCGCGAGGTCGGTAGGAGCGGCGGGATGGCGTCCGCGGGTCACGTCGAAACAGCGGGGTCGGGCAAGGAGCCGCGGGACGCGCGGCGCCGGCGCGAGCTGATCGAGGCGACGATCACCTCGATCGCGCGCCACGGCCTCTCCGGCACCACGGTCGCGAAGGTCGCGGAGATCGCCGGGCTCTCGACCGGAATCGTCAACTTCTACTTCCACTCCAAGCAGGCGCTGCTGCTCGCGACACTCGAGTACGTCGATCAGGAGTTCGAGCTGCGCCAGCAGGAGGCGCTCGAGCGCGCGGGCGAGGACCCCGTACAGCTGCTCGAGGCGATGATCGAGGTCGACTTCGACCCGGAGGTCTGCGACCCGCGCCGCATCGCCGTCTGGACCGCGTTCTGGGGAGAGGCGAGCGGGCGCGCGGACTACATGCGCGTCTGCGGCGCGCGGGGCGCCGCGATGGAGCAGCGGATCGTCAAGCTGTTCGAGAAGATCGCGACCGGAGGCCACTACGCGCACCTCGATCACGCCGCGCTCGGGCGCGCGTTCTATCACCTGCTCTCATCGCTCCCCGAGAACCTGCTCCAGGACGACGCGACCCTCGACTTCGAGGGCGCCAAGGCGACGCTTCGCGGCTTTCTCGCGAGCGTCTTTCCGGCGGAGTTCTCGGCGTTCGGACCCAACACGAGCATGCTCAAGGCCTATTCGCCGTCGGAGACCGGACCGGAGCCCGCGTCCGAAACCCTACCGCCCTGGGTGTACCGCGACCCCGAGTTCCACGAGCTCGAGAACGAGTACATCTTCCGACGACACTGGCTGCTCGTCGGCCACGCGAGCCAGGCTCCGAATACCGGCGACTACATGACGTTGGATGTCGCCGGGGAGCGCGCGCTGGTCATCCGCGACGAAGCCGGCGCGCTGCGCGCGTTCCACAACGTCTGCCGACACCGGGCTTCGCGGGTCGTGGCTGGCGAGACCGGAAGCTGTGGCGGATCGATCGTCTGCCCCTACCACGGCTGGACGTACGGCTACGACGGCACGCTGCAATCGGTGCCCAGCGACCAGGGATTCGACCAGCTCGACAAGTCGCGACTCGGCCTCCCCGAGGTCGAGATCGAGGAGTGGATGGGCTTCGTGTTCGTGCGCTTCGCAGACGGCGGCCCGAGCGTCGCCGCGACGCTCGAGCCGCTGGCGGACGTCGCGCGCCACTTCCGGTTCGCCGAGATGACGCCCTGGGGCCCGCGCACTTCGCAGGGCTGCGGGTTCAACTGGAAGATGTTCTCGGAGGACGAGTCGGAGGGGTACTACATCCCGACGGGCCTCTCGGCGATGCGCCGCCTGTTCGGCGAGCCCCGCGCGCACCGCGCATCCTCCGGCGCGGCCGAGCGGCCCTTCGCGGTGCTCCGCGGCGAGGAGTCCCCGGTCTGGAGCGAGCGCGCCTACCAGCGCCTGCTGCCGGAGGTCCCGCATCTTCGCGAGGAATACCGCCGGGCCTGGTGCTACTACGGCATCTTCCCGACGACCGTCTTCCTGATGACGCCCGATCTCGTCGGCACCTATCAGGTGCTGCCCGATGGGCCCGAGCAGTGTACGATCCAGCGCTTCGCGGTGGCGCTCGAGGACGACCGCCGCGAGATGCGAGCGGCGCGCTATCTGAATCGGCGGATCGGGCGCAACATCATCGAGGAAGACATCGAATTCTGCAGCTGGACGGATGCGGGCGTGCGCTCGAGCAGCTACCAGGGCGGCGTGCTGTCGGGCCAGGAGTCGGGAGTGTGGAGATTTCACGAGCGGATCCGCCAGCTGATTCCGGTGGCCGGACAGCAGGACCCGCCGCCGACCGGGAGGGTCGCGGCGGTGAACGAGAAGATGCGACGCGATGGCTGAGCGAATTCGAACCCGAATGACCGCAGCGCCGGACGGCGTCTGTGCGGCGGCCGCCGAGCGCCCTGCTCTCGCCGACCGTCGCGGGGCACGCCGGCGGGCGCTGAAATCGTCGAACAGTCGACGGCTCGAAGCCCGAAGCAGATCAGTCAGGAGATGACCATGTCCAACGAAGAGATCGAGAACGAAGAAGAGGTGGTGCTCGCGGATCTGCCGGACGACGAGCTGGTCAAGCAGATGCACGACGACATGTACGACGGCCTCGCCGACGAGATCGTGGAGGGAACGCAGATCCTTCTCGGTCGCGGATGGTCGGCGTCCCGCGTGCTCGACGAGGCCCTCGTCGGGGGAATGACCATCGTGGGCATCGACTTCCGCGACGGCATCCTGTTCGTCCCGGAAGTGCTGTTGGCCGCCAACGCGATGAAGGCGGGCATGGCCATCCTGCGACCCCTCCTCGCGGAGACCGGCGCCAAGCCGATCGGCAAGATGGTGATCGGCACCGTGAAGGGCGACATCCACGACATCGGCAAGAACCTCGTCGGCATGATGATGGAAGGGGCCGGTTTCGAGGTGATCAATCTCGGGATCAACACGCCGGTCGAGAGCTACATGGAGGCCATCGAAGAGCACCAACCCGACATCCTCGGCATGTCGGCGCTGCTGACCACCACGATGCCCTACATGAAGGTCGTGATCGACACGATGAAGAGCGAGGGCATCCGCGACAACTACATCGTGATGGTGGGCGGCGCACCGCTGAACGACGAGTTCGCGGCGGCCATCGGCGCCGACGCGTACTGTCGCGATGCGGCCACCGCGGTGGAGACCGCGAAGAAGCTCGTCAGCCAGCGGGCGAAGGCCGCGTAGGATTTGAGATGGCAGGAGCCGGAGTGCGGGGCAGATCGCTGTTGCTGCTGGCGTGTGGCGCGCTGGCGCGGGAATTGATCGCCCTGAAGCGCCTCGGCGGCTGGGATCACGTCGCCATCGAGTGCCTGCCCGCCCAGCTCCACAACACGCCCCAGGACATCCCCGAGGCGGTGCGCGCCAAATTGGAGCGGGTCAAGGACCGCTACGACGAGATCTTCGTCGCGTACGCGGATTGCGGAACCGCGGGTCGTCTCGACAGCGTGCTCGAAGCGTACGGCGTCGAGCGACTACCGGGCGCCCACTGCTACGAATTCTACTCGGGCGCCGAACGCTTCGCGGCGATCCACGACGCGGAGATCGGCACCTTCTACCTGACGGACTTCATGGTGCGC
>JBFGGA010000275.1:0-3337 GCA_041579295.1 Myxococcota bacterium
GCGAGCTTCGCGCCGCTGATCGTCGGCGCGCTGCTCGGCCAGATCGCCTACTGGATCATCCTGCTCGCGGCCGCCGCGTACTGGGGCTTCGGGATGGCGACCGGCCCCGCGTGGAACACCTGGGTGGGCACGCTCGTCCCCGCGGAGCTGCGCGCTCGCTTCTTCGCGCATCGTACGGCGTGCGCCAACGCCGCGCTGTTCCTCGCGTTCGTCGCGGCCGGCACGACGCTCGATCGGGTCCCGCCGCGCAACGGCGTGCTGCTGAGCTTCGCGCTGCTGTTTGCGCTGGCTGCGAGCGCGCGCCTGGTCTCGGGCGCCTTCCTCGCATCCCAGTCGGAGCTGCGCCCGGTCATCGACCGACCGCGCAACATATCGATCCGATCCTTCGTGCGCCGTCTGTGGAACCCGAGCGAGGGAGCACTCCTCGCTCACCTGCTCGCGATGCAGCTCGCGGTCTACATCGCAGCGCCGTACTTCGTGCCGTTCATGCTCAAGCAGCTGGAGATGAGCTACGCGACCTACACCGCGCTGATCGCCGCGGCGTTCGCCGGACGCATCCTCGCGCTGCCCCAACTCGGCCGCCTCGCCCACCGCCACGGCGCCCGTCGCTTGCTGGTCTGGAGTGCGTGCGGCGTCACGCCCCTCCCCGCGCTCTGGCTCGTCTCGCCGGATCCCTTCTACCTGTTCGCACTCCAGATTGCGGCCGGCGTCGTGTGGGGAGGTGTGGAGCTCGCGACGCTGATGTTGTTCTTCGAACACATCGATCCGAGCGAGCGGACGAGCGTCTTGACCTGCTTCAACCTGCTCAACGCGAGTGCCATCGCGCTGGGCTCGCTGATCGGAGCCGGGCTCTTCTACGGCTTCGGCGAGGGTATGACCAGCTACGTATTCATCATGCTGCTGTCGTCGCTCGCGCGCCTCGCGACGCTGCCGCTGCTGCGCAAGGTTCCGTCGCGGATCACCTCGGCGATTCCGCTTCCGCTGCGGACGCTCGCCGTGCGCCCCTCGGCGGGAGCGCTGCAACGACCGGTCGTCTCGGCCATCCCCGACCCCGCAGCCGAGCCGGAAGGGCCGGACGCGCAATCGACCGCGTCACCTCGGGGCCTGACCCAAGATGTGGATTGAGGGACTCTCAAATGCGGTCGTTGCGTTGGAGCGCGCGTTATCGGCCCTTGGGTGAGTCTCGAGTCGGGCTCCTAGGGAAAACCCCGACCCCCGCGAACGCCAGCGGCCGCTCGCTTCCGTCGAGAACCTCTTGATTTCCTGTTCAGCAAGTTCGCGAACGCGTCGAGATAGAGAGCAGGCGCCTTTCCGCCCGGGTGATTGCGCATGAACGCCGAACTCGCAACGCACGTCGTCACGATCGCACTGAGCTTCGGCGTCGGCGTACCGATCCTCGTCAAGACGCTCCGCGCCCGGGACCGGATCGTCGCGCTGATCGGCGCGTCGCTGGTCGTCGACGGCGCCGAGTGGCTGTTCTGGCTCGGCTACCTCTGCTGGCCCGGACAGGACCCGTCCGTGACCCACGCGTTCGCGATTGCCTGCAGGGTCGGAATCAGCGCGGCCGTCCTCTGTCTGGGCGCCTTCACCTGGCTCACCTTTCGGCCCGAGAGCCGCGCCGCGGCCTGCGCGTTCTGGGCGTCGGTTGCGGCGATGGGCGGGGGGATCGCCGGAAGCGGCGCGGTCGGCGACTGGGCGGGCTTCCGCGCCGACCACGCCTGGGTCTGGCTCGAGACCGCGGCGCAGATCCTCGTCTACGCCTGGGCGTGCGCGGAATCGCTGCTCTACTACCGCAGCGCGCGCAGGCGCGCGATGCTCGGGCTCACCGATCCCGTCGTCGCCAACCGCTTCGCGCTGTGGGGCATCTACAGCGGAACCTACGGCGGCGTCCAGCTCTCGTTCCTGATCGGGCTCGCGAGCGCGGGCGAATACACCGGCCTCGCCGGCCTCGACATCGCGCTGACGCTGATCGGGGTGTCCGCGCTCTGGCTCGCGTTCTTTCCGCCCCGGGTCTACGCGGCCTGGCTGCGCCGATCGATCACCGCAGACGGCTAGCGATTCACGAGAGCCGCGCCGAGTGCATGGTGGGCCCGACTCGCTCCGGGTTCGGCACGGGGCCCCAGGATTTCGAGCGAGATCGCGCGCCGGCGCTCCCTCCGCGCCCCCGCCACCGGCTGCGAGCCCGTCGAGGCGTCGCGAAGTGGGCGTTTTGTATACTCGCGCGCGCTTCCAGGCATCGGAGGGCGAGATGAACCCGCTTCGCGTCGCGGCAATCGGTGCGCCGACGCTGCTCGCTTTGGCCGGGTCCGCGCCGATCCGGGTGATCGAGCGCGAGTCCACCATCGGGGACGAGAGGACCCCGAACAAGTTGCGCCCGAGATTCGAGGAACCGGGCTGGATCATCCGCTGAGTGGGCGAACGGCGCTCCGCATGATCGAGACGCGAAATGGACGAATGCGCACGCGAGGTCGCTCTCGACCGCGGGTGTGGGGGATGCGGGCTGCGGCGCCGAGCGCGGCGCATTCGGTGCGCCGCAAGCGCGCGTCGCGCGCATCGACGATCCTGCTCCTCGGCCTCGCGCTCGCGCAATCCGCGCCCGCCCAGCAGGATACGACGGCGTCGGTCACCTGGGACGAGCTCGAGATCCTGTCGGAGCGCGTGGCACCCGGCGAAGCCCGTCGTCTGATGCTGCAGACGAGCGAGTCTTTCGTGGGCATGAGTGTGGACACACCGCTCCACGTGCTGCGAGGCAGCACCCCGGGACCGACGGTGTGCCTGGTGGCGGGGGTTCACGGCGACGAGCTCAACGGCGTCGAGATCGTGCGCCAGGTGCTCGAATCGCTCGATCCCGCGGGCGTTTCGGGAACGCTCCTGGGCGTTCCGGTCGCGAACATCCACGGCTTTCGCCGCTCGTCGCGCTATCTGCCGGACCGACGCGATCTCAATCGCTACTTCCCCGGCAATCCGGCGGGAAGCGCCGCGTCGCGCATCGCGGCGGCCCTGTTCCGAGAAGTCGTCGTGCGCTGCGACGTGCTGGTGGACTTCCACACCGGCTCGTTCCACCGCTCGAACGTCCCGCACGTGCGCGCCAACCTGCTCGACGGGAGGGTGTTCGCGGTTGCGCGCGGCTTCGGCGTCGAATGGGTGGTGCACAACGCGGGGCGGCCCGGAACGCTGCGGCGCGCGGCGTTCGATGCGGGGATCCCGGCCATCACCTACGAGGCCGGCGAGCCGTCGCGCTTCCAGGCGAACGAGATCGAGCGAGGCGTCGCGGGGACGCGCCGGCTGCTCGTGGGCATGGAGATGATCGACGGCAAGAACACCCAGACGGACCCGA
>JBFGGA010000276.1:0-3297 GCA_041579295.1 Myxococcota bacterium
AGCGGGGGATCCGTCACCTTCGACGCGACGTTCTTCGGAACCGACCACAACGGCGACCTCTGCGAGGGCACGAGGCGCCTCACGAAGGTGTGCCGGTAGTCGCCGAATTCAGCCGGTTTGTGTGACCAACCGGCAGTGAGGTCGCTGGGGGGCCGCGGGGAGGAGCCACTCGCTCCGACCTGATGTCGCTCGCGTCGCGTCTTCCCGACTCCCCCATGCGGGCGTCACGCGCCGAGTGGCGAAACCCGGCTGCGGGATCGCGCGCTTCAGCTCAAGAAGAGCCGGTAGGCGGGGTTCTGGGTCTCGTCGGTGTACGGGTAGGCGAGCTCCTTGAGGAAGGCCTCGAAGGCCTCGTCCTGGCCTTCGGGCACCTGCATGCCGACGAGCACGCGCCCCACCGCCGCGCCATGGTTGCGGTAGTGGAAGAGCGAGAGGTTCCAGTCGGGGTGCATCTGGGATAGGAAGCGCCGCAGCGCGCCCGGGCGCTCCGGAAACTCGAAGCGCAGGATCCGCTCGTCGGCGAGCGCGTTGGAGCGCCCGCCGACGAGGTGACGCACGTGCAGCTTCGCCATCTCGTTTTCGCTCATGTCGACGCACGCGTAGCCCGACGCCTCGATCCGGGCGAGCAGCTCCTCGCGCTCCGCGTCGCCGCGGTCGAGCTGGATGCCGACGAAGACGTGGGCGTCGCTCGATTCGACGTAGCGGTAGTTGAACTCCGTGACGGCGTGATCGCCGAGCGTCTCGCAGAAGGCCCTGAAGCTGCCGGGGCGCTCGGGAATCGTGGCCGCGAAGATCGCCTCGCGGCGCTCGCCCAGCTCCGCGCGCTCGGAGATGTGGCGCAGGCGGTCGAAGTTGATGTTCGCCCCGCTCACGATCGCGACCAGTGCCTGATCCGAAGCTCCGGTGCCCTCGACGAACTTCTTGAGGCCCGCGATCGCGAGCGCGCCGGCGGGCTCGGCGATGCTGCGCGTGTCCTCGAAGATGTCCAGGATCGCGGCGCAGACCTCGTCGGTATCCACGCAGACCACCTCGTCGACGAGATCCCTCGCGATTCGAAACGGCTCCTCGCCCACCTGCCGGACAGCTGCGCCGTCGGCAAAGATGCCGATGCGCTCGAGCACGGTGCGCTCTCCGTCGCGCAGCGCCGCGTGCAGACACGCGGCGTCGTCGGGCTCCACGCCGATCACCGCGATCTCGGGGCGCAGCGCCTTCACGCAGGCCGCGACGCCCGCGATCAGCCCCCCGCCGCCGACCGGGACGAAGATCGCGTCGATCGGATCCGCGCGCTGGCGCAGGATCTCCATGCCGATGGTGCCCTGGCCCGCGATCACGTCGATGTCGTCGTAGGCGTGGATGTAGACGAAACCCTCGCGCTCCGACTCGCGTCGTGCGAGCTCGTGGGCCTCGTCGTAGGTGTCGCCGTGCAGCACGACCTCCGCGTCGAGTGCTCGAACCGCCTCGACCTTGATCGGAGGCGTGGTCACGGGCATCGCGATGCGCGCGCGGATCCCGCGGCGCTGCGCGGCGAGCGCGACCCCCTGTGCGTGGTTGCCCGCCGAGGCCGCGATCACGCCGCGGGCCGCGCGGTCTTTCGACAGCAGCGCGATCTTGTTGTAGGCGCCGCGCAGCTTGAAGGAGAAGATCGGCTGGAGGTCTTCGCGCTTCAGCCACACCTCGCTGCCCAGCCGCACCGACAGGCGCGGCGCGCGCTCGAGAGGGGTTTCGCGCGCCACGTCGTAGACGCGCGCGTTGAGGATCCGGGGGAGCATGGAGTCCGACATGGCCGAGCCACTCACGGTACACGAGATATCAGCGTCCGGCCTCCCACCCCCACCGCGGGCTAGTCGGTAGATTGTGTCCCAAAGATTGTGCTGATTGGCGCGATGGGGCTGTGTTGTCGGGAGGTTGGGGGATCGCAGGCGGGGGGAATTCAGAAGGCGTAGTGCAGGCAGTGGCGTTTGCCGTTGGGGATGCGGCGGGTGGGCACCTCGCGGCGGTAGTAGCGCCGCCAGAGTGGGGGAAGCGCGATCTGGGACGGAAATAGACGCTTGGCCAGGACGTCTTTCGTGTGCAGCTTGGTGCGCGTGATGCCGAGCCGTTGGGCGGGTGTGGCATCGCGCTTCTTTTCCGAAAAGCTCTTCTGATAGCTCAGGAACACGCTGAGCATGGCGCAGCGCTCGAGGATGCTCGCGCGGCGCTTGGAGAAGGCGATGGTCTCGCGCTTGTGGTTGGCGCCGCTGTGGCGCAGCCACAGGTCGGCGCGATTGGCCGGGAAGAGCGGGTTTTGTGCCGTGCGCGCCTGTTTGGAGGAAGTGACGGCGTGTTGGATGGCGATCTGGGGGAGCCGGCGCCAGGCCCGGGGGTAGGCGGGGTGTTCATCGGAGCGGATTTCGAGGTGCGACCCGGGGGGTGCGACGAGCTCGATCAGCGCGGCCATGCTGCGCTCGATGGCGCGGGGGTCGGGGCGTCCGAAGCGGCGTTCGAGGCGTTGGCGCTGGCGTTTCTGGGCCTGCGTCATGCGCCCCTTGCGGCGCAACTCGGCGTCGCTGAAGGCGTAGAGGTAGTGCGAGTGGGCGCCGATGGCGAGCTGGAGGTGCAGAGGATGGAACTGGCTGAACTCGAAGGACTCGAAGCCGTCGACGACGAGCGGCTCGCGGGGGGCTGTCTTGGGGCGATGCCGTTGGAGAAACAGCAGGGCGTGGCGGCCGAGCCGCTCGGCGTGGGTCATGACGGTGGTGGGGGAGCACTGGTGGACTCGGGCGATCTGGCGGTAGCCCGCGCAGGAGAGCAGCGCGTCCCAGGTGACGGGGAGCAGTTCGGGGCGCTTGAGCCAATAGGTGGGAGAGAAGGTCTGTGAACTAAAGGAGCGCCGGCAGTGTGAACATTGGTACCGGGGTACGCGGCGCGGTGCGCGCAAGCGCGCGAAGCATCCGGCGCGGCGATAGTGCCAACCCAGCGTGTCGCGGTGGAAAGGGCATCGGGGGTTGGGACAGCAGGGCGGGCGAAAGCGACGCAGCGCGGCCAGCATTTCCGCCAATCGAGCAAATCCCGTGCCGAGCACAATCTTTGGGACACAACCCTTTGGGTTAGCATGCAGTGACAGCCTTCGGTCGTGGGGGAGTCGCTTGTCCGGCAGCATCGCAAATCGGCCTGAATGGGATGCCGTTCCGGCAACCCGCGCTCGATGGCTGGCCCCGACCCATGCAGTTCTGGGAGTCGCGATTCTGGCGCTGTTCTTCCACAGCGTATCCGAGCTGTACTTCATCGGTGACGACGCCTTCATCAGCTTTCGCTACT
>JBFGGA010000277.1:0-3292 GCA_041579295.1 Myxococcota bacterium
CCCTCCTCCTCCCAGGCGCCCGGGATGCGGAAGATCGCGATCGTCTCGGCGGGATCCTTGCCGGATTCGATGCAGCCCTTGATGACGCCGCGCGCGACGATGTCGACCCGCGTGTTCGACACGACGTTCATCATCACCGCGATCTTCTCGACGCCGGGCTTGCTCAGCACGAGCTTGGTGAGCCCGCAGGCCTTCTTGACGCTGGGGTTTCCGCCGATCTCGCAGTAATTGGCGGGGCGCCCACCCTGGCTCCGCACCGCGTCGAAGAGGGTCAGCGAGCCGCCGCCGGCCCCGATGACCAGGCCGAGGTCTCCGTCGAACTCGACGACGTTGCCCGCCACGCCGCGATGGTCGGAGGCATCGACCTGCGCGCCGCGAATTTCGAAATCGGTCGGCGGCCGCGCCTGGCGGGTCTCCTCGGGCCGGATGCCGAGCTCGTCGAGCAGTGCGCGGTGGCGATCGCGCGCCTCCGCCTCCATGTCGACGTGGCCGTCGAGCACGGCGAAGCGGCCGTCTTCGAGGCGCACCAGCGGATTGATCTCCGCGAGGGTCAAGTCGTACTTCATGAAGATGTCGACCAGATTCGCGACGATCGGCGTGAGCTTGTTGAGCTCGCCGCCCGTGACGCCCGTGGCCGAGATCGCCTCCTTGGCGATGCGCGGCGTCGTCGGCAGGAGCGTCGAGAAGTTGGTCTTCGACACGTGCTCGGGGTGCTTCTCGGCCACCTCTTCGATGTCGATGCCGCCCATGTCGCTGAAGATCAACACGGGCAGCTTGCGCCGTCCGTCCCAGGTGACACCCGCGTAGTACTCCTGTGCGATCGGGCTCTTCTCCTCGACGAGGATCGAGCGCGCCTTCTGGCCGTTCACCGCGATCGGCAGGATCTCTTCGTAGAGCTGTGCCGCTTCGTCGGGCGTATCCGCGAACTGGACGGCGCCGGCCTTCATCCGGCCCCCGGACAGGACCTGGCTCTTGAGCACGACCGCACCGCCGATCCGCTGCGCGATCTCTCGGGCCTCGACCGCGGAGTGGGCGACTTCGCTCTTGCCGAGCGGGAGGCCGTGGCGCGCAAACAGCGCTTTCGACTCGTACTCGTAGAATCTCATCGGCCTCTCGGTTCGGTGATTGGACGCTGGCGCCCCTGGTGTCCAACGGGGAGCGATCGGTCTCGCATCAACCCGAAGGGCCCGGACTCTAATGCTTTTCAATACGCCGAGCAAGCGTCGCAGCGCCGCGGGCGCGCGATCGACGACCGCGCCGCGCGGCGGCTGCGTCGATTCGCGGCGCTCGGGCGCTGCGCTTCGCTTCGACGCTCAGCGCTGCGATCGGTTGGCGCGCAGCGGGCAGGCATCTCCGAGCGGACAGCGCCGCACTCGATTCCTCGCGCACGCGGCGCTCCCGAGTCTGGTGAGCGCGGCTTCCGCATCCGCGAGCGACGGCGTCGCGGGGTCGTCTTCGAGCGCGGCGCGCAGCGCGCCGGGCTCCCCTTCCTCGTCCTCGCCTTCGGCCAACAGCCCGAGGTGTACGGCGGCCGCGCGCGCAGCCGGGTGCAGCGGGATCTCCCGGGCCTGGACCCAACGGTCGCGAAGCGGCCGCAAGAAGCGCGCGACGCTCGCCGCGCCGAACCCCGGCGCCAGCGCGGCGAGTCGCGCCCCGAGCTCGTCGAGGCTCTCGCAGCGCGCGGCGAGTGCGTCGAGCGATCCGGTGTCGTGCTCGGCGAGCGCATGGCAGATGCGCCAGAGCTTGCGGGCCGCCGCGTCGGGGGCCGGGTAGCCCACGCCGCGCAGCGCCGCTTCGAGCGCCTCGGGCCGCGCGCGCGCGACTTGCCGCGGATCCGCGAGCCCGGCTGCCGCGAGCGCGCGCGCCGCATCGCGCGCGACGCCGTCGTCGACCCGGCCGCCGTAGAGACACGCGGCCACCAGCCAGCGCCCCGGCCCCTCGGCGGCTTCGAGATCGATGCCGAGATCCCCGACGGGATGGCCGCCGAACCGCGCGACGAGATCGCTGGCCATCATGTGGCTTTCCCCACTGATCTGCACATTTCCGAGCCCCCGAGTTTGCCTCGCTTGTGTCGGCCATGCTAAAAGGAGCGTTTCAAGTTGAGAGGAGAAGCGATCCATGCCCAAGGCCTACTCGATCAGTGCCGAATCCATCGCCGAGGAGAGCGCGCGCGTTGGCGGCGATCTCGATCGGTTCGACATTTCCCGCGTCATCCAGCTCGACGACCTCGAGCTGCGCGAGATGGGGCCGAGCGACGTGCACATGCGCATCCTGGCCGCGTCGGCGGAGCACAACGTCGATCACGCCGCGCTCGCCGATACCGTCAACATCGTCGAGGTGCGTGGGGGAAAGACCTTCCCCGGCAACAGCGCGGTCGGTGAGGTTCTCGAGGTGGGCTCGAGCGTCACGCGCTTCAAGCCCGGCGACATCGCAATCACCCACTGCAACGGAGGCCCCGACGAGTACGGCTTTCCGACCCGGATCTGGGCCTACGACGCCGAGGACTCGGTCGGCTGGTACGGCGAGGAGGCGGTCGTCGGCGACTGGCAGCTCATCCCCGCGCCGCTCGAGTGCGGACTCAACCTCTGGGAGATCGCGGCGCTGCCGCTGCGCGCCCCGACCGCCTACCACCTGTGGCGGCGCGGGCTCGGCATCTACCGGGTCAAGGTGCCGCGCGTCGCGCGGTGGCGGCTCAACGTGCTCGGCTTCGGTGGGGGCGTTTCGGAGCTCTTCCTGATGCTCGCGAATCACGAGGGCCACAACGCGATCTTCTGCTCGGGGAGCCCCGAGCGCCGCAAGCACCTCGAGGAGATGGGGATCCAGACGATCGACCAGCAGGAGTACAACCGCTTCGCGAGCGGCGACGACGTGAAGGCCTTCTACAAGCGCGTGCGCGGGATGACCGACGGCGACGGGGCGAACATCGTCTGCGACATGCTGCGCGGCCCGGTGTTCAATGCAGGCCTGCGCGTGCTGTCGCGCCAGGGCGTGAACGTGAGCGCCGGCTGGCAGCTCGACACCAAGATCCACTACAACTCCGCGCTGCTGTCCGTCCGGCAGATCACCCTCGACCACACGCACTTCGAGACCATCGAGGGAGCCAACGCCGCGACCGCGCTCTACGGCCGCGTCTTCAAGCCGACGGTCCACCGCGAGATCGACGCGTTCGAGGCTCTGCCCCGGGCATTCGAGGAGATGCACCAGAACACGCAGACCGGCATTCCGATCGTGCGGATCGCGTCGGAGATGCCCGCCGCGGTTGCGGGGATCGTCCCCTAGCTGCCCGCGCAGG
>JBFGGA010000278.1:0-3267 GCA_041579295.1 Myxococcota bacterium
ACGCCGAGCTTTCCGGAGCTCGGGATCTTCTCCGTGATGTGGTCCGAGCACTGCTCCTACAAGTCGAGCAAGAAGTACCTGAAGCAGCTGCCCACCCGGGGCGAGCGCGTGCTGCACGGGCCCGGCGAGAACGCGGGCGTCGTCGACATCGGAGACGGGCTGGCCGCGGTCTTCAAGATCGAGAGTCACAACCACCCGTCGTTCATCGCGCCGGTGCAGGGCGCCGCGACCGGCGTGGGGGGGATCCTGCGCGACGTGTTCACGATGGGCGCGCGCCCCGTCGCGAGCCTCGACTCGCTGCGGCTCGGCCCGCTCGACCAGCCGCTGCACCGGTATTTGTTGGCCGGTGTGGTCGAGGGCATCGGGAGCTACGGAAACGCCGTGGGCGTCGCCACCGTCGGCGGCGAGACGCAGTTTCACGCGTGCTACGAGGGCAACATCCTCGTGAACGCGTTCAATCTGGGCATCGTTCCAAAAGACCGGATCTTCCTCGCCCGCGCGTCGGGTGTGGGCAACCCCGTGGTGTACGTCGGCAGCAAGACCGGAAGGGACGGCATCCACGGCGCGAGCCTGCTCGCCTCCGCCGAGTTCGACGCGGAGAGCGAGGCCAAGCTTCCGACCGTGCAGGTCGGCGATCCGTTCACCGAGAAGTGTCTGATCGAGGCCTGCCTCGAGCTGATGCAGACCGACGCGGTGGTCGGCATCCAGGACATGGGGGCCGCGGGCCTCACCTGTTCGTCGTTCGAGATGGCCAGCCAATCGGGCACCGGGATCGAGCTCGACCTCGACGCGGTACCGCAGCGCGAGGCCGGCATGACGCCCTACGAGCTGCTGCTCTCCGAGAGCCAGGAGCGCATGCTGCTGGTGGCCCGCGCGGGGCGCGAGCAGGAGGTCGCCGAGATCTTCCGGCGCTGGGATCTCGACGTCGCGGTGGTCGGACGCGTCACCGACGACGGCCGGATGCGCATCGCGTGGCACGGCGAGAGCGTCGTCGACATCCCGGTCGATCCCGTCGCGCGGAGCTCGCCCGAGCTCGATCGCCCGGCCGCCGCGGCCGCGGACCTCGGCGAGCGGCAGAAGCTCGACCTCTCTTCGATCGCGCCCGAGGACGACTTCGAGGGCGCGCTGCTCGAGCTGCTCGACTCGCCGAACCTCGGCTCGAAGCAGTGGATCTACCGCCAGTACGACCAGCTCGTGCAGGGCGACACGCTGATCGGACCCGGCGGCGACGCGGCGCTGATCCGCGTGCGCGGGCGCGACGGGATGCCCACCGCGCGCGGGCTCGCCATGTCGGTCGACTGCAACCCGCGCTTCTGTTGGCTCGATCCGCACGTCGGTGCGATGGCCGCCGTCGCCGAGGCCGCGCGCAACGTCGCCTGCACCGGGGCGCGCCCGCTCGCGCTGACGAACTGCCTGAACTTCGGCAATCCCGAGCGGCCCGAGATCATGTGGGAGTTCGCGGAGGCGGTCCGCGGGATATCGGAAGCCGCCGAGGCGCTCGGCACGCCCGTGGTTTCGGGCAACGTCTCGTTCTACAACGAGACGTCGGGGCGCGCGATCTTCCCCACGCCGACGATCGCGATGGTGGGGCTGCTCGACGACTGGACGCGCCACGCGGTCGCCCACTTCCCGGAGCCGGACCTGTCGATCGTGTTGCTCGGCGACAGTCGCGAGGAGCTCGGCGGCAGCGAGTGGCTCGCGCGCCGGCGCGGGCTCGAGGTGGGGCTGCCGCCGATCGTCGACCTCCGGCACGAGCGGCGCCTGCTCGGTCTGCTCGCGAGCGCCGTCGCGCAGGGCCTGATCCGCAGCGCCCACGACGTCTCCGACGGCGGCCTCGCGGTGGCGCTCGCGGAGTGCGCGTTCATCGGGCCGGAGCCCGTGGGTGCGCGCGTTCGCGTTCCGTGTACCATTCGGCCCGACGCGCTGCTCTTCGGGGAGTCGACGGGCCGGGTCGTCGCGACGACCTCGGATGCGACGGCGCTGCTCGAGTGCGCGAAGGAGTCCGGCGTCGCCGCGGCGCTGATCGGAGAGACCGGGGGCGATCGGCTGTCCGTCGGACCCACCGACGGCGAGCCGTGGCTCGCCGTCGAGGTGGCGGCGCTCCGCGCGCGCTGGCGCGACGCCATTCCGCGCCACTTGGAGGAATCGTGGGTCGCAGGCTGATCGAGATCGATCCCGCGCTCGAACGCGATCTCGCGCAAGCGCAACAGCGCGATCGCTTTTGCGACGAGTGCGGCGTCGTCGGGGTCCAGGGTCACCCGGAAGCCGCGAACATCGCCTACCTCGGCCTCTACGCGCTCCAGCACCGCGGTCAGGAGAGCGCGGGGATCGTCACCATGGAGGCGGGCGAGCACCGCGTGCACCGCGCGATGGGCCTGGTCGCGGACGTCTTCAGCGAGAGCACGCTCCGCAAGCTGCCGGGCCGCATGGCGATCGGTCACGTCCGCTACTCGACGGCGGGCGGCAGCCAGCTGCGCAACGCGCAGCCGTTCTGCGCCACCACCGATGGCGGGCCCGTCGCGATCGCCCACAACGGCAACCTCGTCAACGCGCTCGCGATCCGGCGCGAGCTCGAGGGCCGCGGCGCGATCTTCAGCACCACGGCCGACAGCGAGACGATCGTGCAGCTGCTCGCGCGCTCCCGCGAGCGCACCCAGGAGGAGCGCCTGATCGACGCGCTGTCGCGCGTGAAGGGTGCCTTCAGCCTGGTCGTGATGACGGGCGACTCGCTGATCGCGGTGCGCGACCCCCACGGCTTCCGCCCGCTCTGCCTCGGGCGCCTCGGCCGCGCCTGGGTGGTGGCGAGCGAGACCTGCGCGCTCGACCTGATCGGCGCCGACTACGAACGAGACCTCGAGCCCGGTGAGGTCGCGGTGATCAAGCGCGGCCGGATCCGCACGTTGCGGCCGTTCAAGCGGCAGGAGAGGGAGCACTTCTGCATCTTCGAGCACATCTATTTCTCGCGCCCCGACTCGAATCTCAACGGGCACAACGTCTACGCCTATCGGAAGGAGCTCGGCCGGATGCTCGCGCGCGAGCACCCCGCCAACGCCGATCTGGTGGTGCCGGTGCTCGACTCGGGCAACACCGCCGCGCTCGGTTACGCGGAGGAGATCGGCATCCCCTACGAGCAGGCGATGATCCGCACCCACTACGTGCGCCGCACCTTCATCGAGCCCGCGCATTCCTTCCGGCACTTCGGCGTGAAGGTGAAGCACAAAGCGGTGGCGAGCGTGCTCAAGGGCAAGCGCGTGGTGCTCGTCGACG
>JBFGGA010000279.1:0-3247 GCA_041579295.1 Myxococcota bacterium
TCATCCTCGACCCCTGGTGGAATCCCGCCGCCGAGGACCAGGCCGCGGACCGCGCGCACCGCATCGGGCAGAACCGCCCGGTCATCGTCTACCGACTGGTCGCCGAGGAAACCGTCGAGGAGCGCATCCTGGCGCTCCAGGAGCGGAAGCGCGCGCTCAGCGAGGCGGCGCTGGGAGGCGTGGCGGGTGCGCTGACGCGCGAGGATCTGCTCGCGCTGCTCGCCTGAGCGCCGCGCGTCGACGCCGTCGATCAGCGGCCGCGCCCCACCCACTCGACGTCGGCGACCCCCGCGCGCCGGTTCTCGACGCGCGCCATGACGAAGAGCAGGTCCGAGAGCCGATTCAGATACCGGATGGCGGTCTCGCTCAACGGCTCCGCGCGGTGGAGCGCGATCACGCACCGCTCGGCGCGTCGGCAGACGGTGCGCGCCAGATGCAGGGACGCCGCGGCCGGCGTTCCGCCGGGCAGGATGAAGCGCTCGAGGGGCTCGAGCTCGCCTTCGAAATCGTCGATCCAGGCTTCGAGGCGTTCGACGTCGGGATCTTCGGGACGCGGAACCGAAGCCCGCTCCCGGCGCTCGTCGTCGGGAGACGCCAGGTAGCCGCCGAGCTCGAACAGCGACAGCTGGATCTCCCGGGCGATCCCGCCGAGGTCTTCTGAGCCCGACTCGGCCGCGCAGCGGCCCAGCGCGGCGTTGAGCTCGTCGACCGCGCCATACGCTTCGACCCGCGCGCAGTCCTTGGAGACGCGGCCGCCGCCGAGCAGGTCGGTCTCGCCCCGATCTCCGCGTTTGGTGTAGATCTTCACCAGCGCTCGGCGCGCGTCAGCCCGCCAGCTCGCGATCGATGACCTTCTCGAGCTCCGGATCGGCCTCGCCGGAGGTGGGCCCGGGCGGCCGGGCGGCGCGCGTCTGTCGCCTCAGGAATACGAACACGAACACGCCGCCGACGAGAAAGGCGATCACGGGAAAGATGTAGGCCGTCAAGCCGAACCCCTCGGCGCGCGGGGCCGCGCGCAAGATGTCGCCGTAGCGTTCGAACAGCTCGGCCTCGACGTCTTGCTGGCTGCGACCGGCCGCCTCCTGGACGATCAACCACATCCGGAGCTCCTCGGCCTGCGGGCTGGTGCACGCGGACAGCGTGCGCCCGGGGCAGAACGGGCTCATCAGTCGGTTGGGGAGCTTGTACGCCCAGCCCTCGGGTTCGGGGACCGTCTCGCCCTGCGCCGCGGTTGCGAGGCCGAGCAGAGCGACGGCCGCGATCCCCGCGAGAATCGGCATCGAAAAACGCGCGTTCACCACGATTCACCCTCCGGTCCGGGCAGCCGATAGGCGTCGACCCGGGCGGCGAGCTGCGCGAGTGCGCGGCCCGCCATCGAATCCATTCCGTCCCCTTCGAGAAACGGGCGCCCCCGGTCGGCCGACGCCGCCAGCTCCGCGTCGAACGGAATCCGCGCCAGCACCTCCAAGCCGAGGCCCTCCACGTCTCCGGCACCGAGAGTCTCGCGAAATAATGGCCCCTCCGCTCCGCATTTCGAGCAGACCGAGGTTCCGAAGTTCTCCACGAGCCCGATCAGCGGAAAACCGGCCTCGCGCGCGCGGCGCAGCGAGCGCTCGACCGCGAGCAGCGCCACCTGCGTGGGGATCGTCACCGCGAGCGCGGCCGCGATGTGGGGAAGCCATTGGGCGAGCGCGAGCAGCCGGTCCGAGCCCGGGGCGAGGTCGACCACCAGCTGATCGAGCTCGCCCCAATCGGTGCGCCCGAGCAGGTCTCCGAGCGCGGCCTGCTCCATCGCGCTGCGAACGCTCGCCGCTTCGCCGTCGGGGCCGTCCCAGTCGAGCGCCTGGTTGCCCTGGAGGAAGAAATCCATGCTCTGGACGAGGATCCCCAGCGGGCCGACCGCGGCCCGTAGCAGGCCGTCTCCCGTGACGCGCACGGGGTGACCGCGCAGACCGAGCATCTTCGACACCGACGGGCCGTTCAGATCCGCGTCGAGCAGGCCCACGCGGCGGCCGAGCTGCGCGAGCCCGTAGGCGAGGTTGACGGCGACGGCGCTCTTGCCCACCCCGCCCTTGCCGCTCATCACCACGACGACCAGGCCGACTTCGGCGAGCTGCTCGGCGATGCGCGCACGCACCACCTCCACGTCCTCGACGAGCTCGGCGGGATCGAAGTCGAACACGGCTGTGACCGCCCTCCGCGGGCGAGCGCGCGGCGCTCGCCGGGTTGAATCTGCGAGCGTAGCTCAGGCGGAAGGCGGGCCCGAGGATCCGCGCGCGGCCGCCGGACCGAATCCCCTACAATCCGGCGCGACCATGACGGAGCGCCGGGAATTCAGCGCGGGGGGCGTCGTGTATCGCCGCGCCGAGGGCGGGATCGAGGTCGCGCTCGCCGAGCAGCGCGACCGCCTCAGCCAGTGCAGGACCACCCGGCTCCCGAAGGGCAAGATCGATCCGGGCGAGGACGCCGAGGCCGCAGCCGCGCGCGAGGTGGCCGAGGAGATCGGACTCGAGGCGCGCGTGGTCGGCCCGCTCGGCCGCGTCGAGTACACGTACACCGAGGACGACGAGCGGATCCGCAAGCAGGTGCACTTCTTCCTGATGGAGTGGGTGCCCGGGAGGGCGCGGGGGCTCGACGGCGAGATGGATCGGACCTATTGGTGCGCGATCGACGAAGCCGATGAGAAGCTGACGTTCGAGACCGAGCGGCGCGCGATCGGCTGGGCGCGAGCGCGCCTGGAAGCGGGCCAGAGCGGCGCACGCCGCGGGGGGTGACGGTTGCCGGAGATCTACAGCCACTCGCGTCTTTCGACCTTCGAGGACTGTCCGAAGCGCTTCGAGTACCGCTACGTGCTCAAGATCTCGACCGATCTTGAGGGCATCGAGGCCTTCGTGGGCAAGCGCGTCCACGAGGTACTCGAACGCCTCTACCGGGCCGCGCAGCGCGGCCAGGTGCCCTCGCTCGAAAAGGTCGTCTACCGCTACCACCGGCTGTTCGAAGAGCACTTCGACGCGGACCGCGTGCGGATCGTGCGCGAGGGAACCCCGGTGGATTTCTACCGGCAGACCGGAGAGCGCTGCCTGACCGCCTACTACCGCCGCCATTATCCGTTCGACGGCGACGAGACCCTCGGGCTCGAAGAGCGCGTGAGCTTTGCGCTCGACGAGAAACGCGAGTACCGCTTCCAGGGTTTCATCGATCGGCTCGTCCGCGCGCGAGACGGCGCGATCGAGATCCACGACTACAA
>JBFGGA010000280.1:0-3220 GCA_041579295.1 Myxococcota bacterium
CGAGCGCGGCGGGGTGGGCGACCGCGGCCAGCGCGACGACCGCGGCCATCCCGGCGTCGCCGAGCCGCGAGCGGTCGCCGAGGACGAGCACGACCGTCGCGACGACACCGAGCCCGAACAGCACGTCGGTCATGACCGTGCTCGCGAAGAGCGCGAGCGTGCTCGTCAGCGCGAGCGCGGCGATCGCGAGCGCCGCCGGGATCCCGGATGCGCCGCACACGCGTCGGAAGAAGGTGTCGAGCACGTACAGCGCCAGCAGCGCCTGGACCGCCGCGACGAGCCATAGCGAGGAGCCGAAGAAGATGCGCAGGAAGTGCCCGTAGAACTGCGAGGTGATCCAGTGGTACTCGCCGGTCGCCTCGTTCAGGAAGCGCCAGGAGTCCTTCATCAGCAACGGAAAGCCGTTTACGAGCGCGGGGGCGAGCACTGCCAGCGCGGCACCGGCATACGCCAGAGCGGCGAGCAGCGACGCGCGTCGGATGCGGATCCGGCGGGTCGGCGAGCTCATCGCTTGCGACACAGAACCTGGTACTGCGCGCCGATGGGAAAACGGGCCAGGTGCGGCTCCAGCCCGCGCAGGAGCTTCAACGCTCGGGGGAAGATGAAGTGGTAATCGGTGCGGATGAGCTCGAATCCCGCCGATTGCAGCAGCGACTTCGCCTCCCGACTGCGCAGCGCGATGGCGTCTCGATCGAACGGGATCCGGCTCATCACGTAGCGCGCGCCGGGATTGAGCGGGTTGTTCTCCCAGAACGACAGCAGGCCGCCGCCGCGCAGGCACGCGGCGATGAAATCCGCGCTGGAGCGGCGCTGCTGTGGCGGGATGTGGTGAAAGACTCCGTTTGCGAAGACCAGGTCGACCGAGCCGTCCGGCGCGTATTGCCCGGGAGCGAGGTAGCGCGTCGCGGGATCGCGATCGTTGCGGCGCGCGATCTCGAGTGACACCGCCGATGCATCGAGGCCGATCGCCGAGGCCGCCCCCAGCCCTCGAAGCAGCAGCTGCGTCCCGCCCCCGACGCCACAGCCGAAGTCCAGGACGCTCCGGGGCCGAAATCCCAGCCGCTCGCAGCAGCGCGCGAGCCAGGCGATGCGCCGCTGCGCGAAGTACTCCTTCGTCTCACCCGACGCTCGCAGGCCGCGATTGAGCTCTTCGTCGTAGCGCTCGGCGTGCCGATCGAACGGCTCGCCGGCCCGTGGATCAGCCATCGTCCCCATCCCAGCCGCCCGATTCGCGAGCTTGATACGCCCAGATCGACACGACCTCGATCAGCAGCGCGAAGATCCCCATCTGGAGCATCGAGAGCAGGCAGAACGCACCGGCCGTGAGGCGCGACCAGTGCAGCGAGACCTGGCGCGTCGTCGCGTACTCGACGATTCCGGGCCACACGAACGCGATCGACAGCGTCAGCAGCGCGAGCATGCTTGCGAAGAGCCGGATTCCCCCGAACCAGCCCGCGATGATCGACGGCCAGAACATGCCGGCGTCCGGGCGGCGTCGACTGAATTGCGCCATCTGGTCGACCAGCGCCGTTGCGCCGAGCAGCGCGAGCCCGAACGCTCCGAGCAGGAAGCACGCCACGAAGCGGTAGATCATCCATTCCTCGAGGCGCCCGTTGCGGAGATAGAACTCGATGGGGCTCGCCGCGAGCAGGATCATCAACAGCGCGCACAGCGAGAAGCCGAGCAGCAGGAATCTCTCCGGCCGATACGAGAGAACACTTCCCAGAATGGTGCGCAAGAATTGGATCCCGTCCCTCAAGACGTGGAGCTTGCTGGCCCCGATGCGCTCCTCGTATCGCATCGGAATCTCGATGATCCTGAGGTTGTTGAGCAGCGCCCGAGCGCTCATCGAGGGCGTGAAGTGCAGCCCGTCGGGAAGCGGCGACAGGTATCGCAGGCACGTGCGGCGGACGACCCGCATTCCACTGGCGCTGTCGCTCACCTGCCGTCCGCAGAAGAATCCGAGGATCAGCGCGTAGAGGCGGTTCCCGAGCCTTCGAATCCGCGGCATCTTCGACTCCGGACCCAGGCGCGATCCGAGGACGATGTCGGCGGAGTCCTCGACGGCGATGCGGCACATCTCGGCGAAGTGCGCCGGGTCACAGGTTCCGTCGGCATCGAGAAAACCCAGAAACAGGCTGTTCGATTGCCTCCACCCCTCCTTGATGGCCGCCCCGTAGCCCCGGTTCTCTTCGAAGACGATCGTCTTCACCTCGTCGAAGCCCCGCGCGATCTCGGCCGTGCGGTCGGTGGAGCCGTCGCTCACCACCACGATCTCGACACGCTCCAGGCCGGCGGCTTCGAGTATTGAGGAGCGCGCAGCCAGGCATCGCGCGATCGTGTCCCCGATCGCCGCTTCCTCGTCGAGCGCGGGCACGACGATCGTGAAGCTCTTGGGATCGATCCCGCCGGCGATCTCGCGTCGGTCGTTCACGCGCCGAGCATATCGCTTTTGGGTCGCTTCTCGTGATCGGGCGGGCTCGGGGGGGCGAAGAAGCGGACCGGCCAGCGGCGCTTCACGGCGGTCCGATACAAGAGTGGGTCGGGGTTCGTCGCGACGGGATGTCCGACGAGGTCGAGCAGCGGCAGATCCGTGATCGAGTCGGTGTAGAAGTAGCTCTTCGCGAGGTCGATCTCCTGCTCCTCGATGAACTGCTGCAGCCAGTAGATCTTTCCCTCCTCGAAGCAGATGGGCTCGATCACGCGCCCGGTGAAGCGTCCGTTCTCGACCTCGAGTCGCGTGTAGAGGATGTGTTCGATTCCCAGTCGGGCCGCGATCGGCCGCACCACGAATGCCGTCGCTCCGGAGACGATCGCCACCGCGTGCGACTGCGCGAGGTGCTCGCCGACCAGGCGAGCGGCCTCGGGGTAGATGGTGTCGACGACGTCGGCCTCGACCCAGGCGATCGCCTCATCCGCGAGCTTCTGTTCGCTCTGGCCGCTGAACTGGACCATCATGTCGAGCGTCCAGCCGCGGATGTCGAGGATCCCGATCTTGTACTTGAGATAGGCGCCGAGTCCGCGCATGAGCTCGCGCTTGCTCATCTCGCCGCGCCGGTAGCGGTAGCGCATGTAGAGCGTCGCCGAATTCTCGGAGAGCAGCGTCTTGTCCATGTCGAAGAACGCGCCGACTCGGGGCTGCGCGCGTTCGATGGCGGCCAGCGGCATGGGGCGATTCTAGCGGGCGAAGCCTTCGGATTCGCTTGCGGTGTCCTGCGAG
>JBFGGA010000281.1:0-3170 GCA_041579295.1 Myxococcota bacterium
CGACGCGTCCGGCCGCGAGCGCCTCGCGGCCGATCTCGGCCGCGCGCTCGGCGGCGCGCACCTCCGCGTCGGAGGTGGGAAGCCGCACCACCGGAACCGCCTCGAGCTTGGGGGGGCGGGTGCCCGCGCGTCCCTGGGCCGCGTCGTGGGCACGCCTGAGGGCCGCCAGATCGACGCCCGCGGCCTGATCGAGGAGTTTCTCGCGCTGCCGCTCGTCCAGTCGATCCCAGAAGCGGAAGACCCCGTCCTGGCCGTAAGCTCGGAAGCGAGCGCGTGTTTCCTCGAAGTTGCGGCTTCCGCTGCTCTCGTCACCCACGCGCGTTGTCGAACCCCCTGGGAATCGCGCCGCCTATAGCACAGCCCGCCCCGGACCGGAAAGACCGCCCCGCAACCGCTCGCCTCCGCAACGCGGACGAGCGTCGCAGCCACGGCGCCGGCAGGGGACCGCCGCGCCAGCCCGAGATCTCCTACTTGACATAATAATCCTTATCGGACATTGAA
This sequence comes from Myxococcota bacterium, assembly GCA_041579295.1. GTDB lineage: Bacteria > Myxococcota_A > UBA9160 > UBA9160 > SMWR01 > JACZVU01. The sequence continues at coordinate 502 of JBFGGA010000281.1, forward strand.
TTGGAGGGCCGGGGGGCCGTTGAAAGCCCCCGAATGGCGGGCTCTCCGGGCACGGGCGCTGCGACGGTGGCGGGATGCCTGGCGCTTCGCGCGCTCAGCGCAGCTGCGGGGCGAGCTCGCGGGCGACCAGAGCCGCGAGCGCTCGGCTGCCCTCGGGCGTGGTGTGGACGGTGTCGGCGAAGATCTCGCTGCGGCCGCTCAGGCGCGCGGCGGCGTCGATGACCGCGGCCCCCTTGTCGCGGCCCACCGCGCGGACGATTTCGTTCGCCTCGCCGAACGCCGCCACGAGCGCTTCGTGGGACAGCAATTGCCATTGGTAGGCGATCCGCTCGCGGTCCTCGGGCGGGCTGTCGGGCGCGGCCAGCGTGGCCTGGGTGATCAGCACGGGCAGCGCGCCGATGTGGCGGATCGCGTCGACCAGGAGCTCGAGGTGGAGCCGGAACTGCCGCGGGCCCCAGGCGCCGTAGCGGTCCGCGCGCTCCCCGGTGTCGGGGCCCACCCGACCCTCCAGATCGAAGCTCACGCGGCTCTTGAAGTACCGCGTCCGGAGCTTCACGTAGAGCTGCGAGTGGCAGAGCAGCCGGTCCCACCAGCCCTGGTAGCTCGTGAACGGATTCTGGTCGTCGACGAAGACGGGAACCCGCTCGATCAGGGGCTTTTGGGGGTGGATCTCGAATTTCTTCCAGTACTTGATGTCGTTCCACGCGTGGTAGACGAGCACGACGTCCGGCTCGTACATCCACAGCTGCGCGTGAAGCCGGCCCAGCGAGTCGAAGGTCGCGTAGCCGGGCACGCCCGCGTTGATCACCTCGAGCGGCCCGAGGCCGTCCGCCTCGAGCGCGCGCCCGACGAGGTCCGGCCAGGCGTTTCCGCGCTGCGCGCTCTCGTCCGAAGCGTTGAGGTCGAAGGCCGCCGAGCCCCCGAGCACGAAGATCCGCGTGAGCCCGTCCGGCTTGTCGATCTCGAACGCGGGCGCGCGAAAGCCCAGCTCGTTGATCCGATAGGCGCGCTCGGGCGGGGCATCCTCGGGCTTCGTCCCCCAGGCCTTGCCGCCGTCCAGCTCCACCAGGCGCCCCGCCGGCGCGATGCGGTAGCGGGCGAAGACCGACGGGACGTAGCGCATCGAATAGCGCGCGAGCGTTTCGGGGCTGTTGTAGGGCCGCAGCAGCCGGATCGCGCCCTCGGCTGCGAGCAGCGCGAAGGCGGTGGCGCCGATGCCGAGGAGCAGCGTTGCGAGGCGCGCGCTGCGGTGCGGGTTCGCCATCGGCGCGTGTGGGATCAGCGCGCCGGCATCTGCCGGAGCTCCGCGAACAGCGCGCTGAGGTGTTGCGGGAGCATCAGATCGGGCGCCTCCGCGCCGAGCCGCAGCGCAATCTCGCGCGCGCGTTCGATCTCGCCGGCCTGCTGAAAGCAGCGCGCGGCTTCGGCGAGCGCCCAGTAGCGCAGCGGATAGCCGTCCACGGCCGCGGCGCGCTCGTGGGCTTGGGCGGCCTCGAGCCAGCGCGCGTCGACCTCGTAGGCGAGGCCGATGCGCTGCTCGAAGAGCGCGCGCAGCTTCGGGTTGTCGTCGAGCTCGTCGATCGCGCGCTGCCAGATCGCAACCGCGGCGTCGGTTTCGCCGGCCTCCGCGGCGAGCTTTCCCTGCTCGAAGCGCGCGAGCGCCGCGGCCACCGTGCCCGCGTGCGCTTCGGCGACGGCGCCGAACTGCTCGGTGAACTCGCTGCGAATCTCCGCCGCTGCGACCGGGTTGGCGAGCTCCGGCATCTCGAACGCGTTGGGATCGGCGCCCATCGCCCGCATGAACTCGGCGTGGACCCGATCGAACGCGTCGGAGGCGGCCTCCGCGTTGCGGGTCTGGTGCGCGCTGAACGCGCCGATCCCTCCGGCCGTCCCGAGCGCGATGAGCAGCGCCGCGATCGTGAGCGCGAGGTGATCGCGGATCCACTGCGCGCCCCGCTCGGCAACCGATTCGATTTCCTCGATGACGTGGGGTTGATCGTGTTCGGACTTGCGGGCCACGCTGCCTCTCTCGGGACATCCCGTGCCGGGATGGGGTCTGGTCGCGTCGGGACGCGCGGATTGTATCCGATGCTTCGGCGACAGCGAGATCCCACCGCTCCCCACCGGCCGCGATCACGCCCCTTCGCGCTCGTCCTTGCGCGACCGCGGCCGCAGCCGCAGGCGAATCGGAATGCCGTCGAAGCCGAAGCGTTCGCGCAGCCGATTCTCGAGAAATCGGCGGTAGGCGGGCTGCACGGCCGCGGGGTCCGTGCAGATCAGCGCGAACGTGGGCGGCCGCACCGTGGTCTGGGTGGCGTAGAAGAACTTGAGCGGGCGCTTGCGGCCACCGCGCTGCGCCATCGCGGGCTCGTGCCGGCGCACGCAGTCCTGCAGCCAGCGGTTCAGCTCCGCGGTCGGGATCCGGCGCTCGGCGGCTCCCTGAAGCGCCTGCGCGCACTCGAGCAGGCGCCCTACCCCGGCGCCCGTCTTCGCGGAGACCCGGTGCAGCGGCGCGTTCGCGAGAAAGTGCAGGCCGCGCCCGATGCCGTCGCAGACCTCCCGCGCGCGCTCGGGCCCGCTCGCCTCCACGAGGTCCCACTTGTTCGCGACGATCGCCGTCGCACAACCCCGCTCCTGGGCGAGGCTCGCGATCGTCGCGTCCTGCGCGC
>JBFGGA010000282.1:0-3170 GCA_041579295.1 Myxococcota bacterium
AGGCGATCGAGCGCGTGGGAGACCCGGCGCCGCGAACAGATCGCGGTGACCGCTTCCCGCAGGCCGTCTTCCATCCGATCGAGCGCAGCCACCTCGGCGTGGCGCAGATCGGCGGTCACGAAGATCCGGCTGGGCACGACGTTGCGCGAATTCGGATACGCTTCGATCACGCCCGTCGTCGCGAAGGCGCCCGCGGTCTGCTCGGCGAGGCGATTGATGGCGACGATGATCTCGGCGGCGGCCACGGACGCGTCGCGGCGCAGCGCCATCGGCGTCGTACCCGCGTGGCTCGCGAGCCCCTCGATCTCGAGGTCGTACCAGCGGATCCCCTGGACGCCGTCGACGACCCCGATCACCTTCTCCTCGGCCTCGAGGACCGGGCCCTGTTCGATGTGAAGCTCGAAGTACGAGTCGAGCGGGTGATCGCCACACTTATGCTGGCCGCGAAATCCGATCCTCTCGAGCTCCTCGCCGAATGCGCGGCCTGCGCGGTCCCGGCTCGCGAGGATCTCGGCCTTGTCGAGCACGCCCGCGAAGCCCCCCGAGCCCTGCATCGCCGGCGCAAAGCGCGCCCCCTCCTCGTTCGTCCAGTCGACGACCTCGACGGGGTGCTCGGTCTCCACCGCGTGCTCGTTGAGCGTGCGAATCACCTCGAGGCCGGCGAGCACCCCGAGGATGCCGTCGAATCTTCCCCCGGTGGGCTGCGAGTCCAGGTGACTCCCGATCGCGATCGGATGGAGGTCGGAGCGCCGGCCGGGTCGCCGCGCGAAGATGTTTCCGAGCTCGTCGACGCGGACCTCGCATCCCTCGGCGCGGCACGCCTCGACGAACCACTCGCGCACGCGTCGGTCTTCGTCGCTCAACGCGAGGCGGCACAGGCCGCCCTGCTCCGTGGCGCCGATCCTTCCGCTCTCGACGATGTCGCCCCACAGGCGAGCGGGGTTGATCTCGATCTTCATCTCGACCCTCGCGCTCGGGAGATCCCGCGCGCCGTCGGCCTGGGAAGCCGGATGGGAGAGTCCACCGACGAGCCAGCCGCTTCCCGATTCAATGCTTCCTCCGCATCTCGTCGTTCGACGCGGCGATCCGATCGCCCGGCGGCGCCTCCGCGCAGTTGGCCACCGGAAGCGACGCGCGAATGCGGCTCTGGAACTCGCGCACGCCGGCCTCCAGCTCGGACAGCACGCCCCCGGGATAGCCCTCGCTGCGAACGCCCGCGTCCGTCCAGCGGCAGAAGTCCAGATCCTCTCGGACGCCTTGACGGGCCAGGCGCCGCTCGAGGTAGCGCGCCGCGCGGACTGCGCGGCGGTCGTCCTCGTGGGCCAGCGCAAGACCGCGAATGGCGCAGCGGTCGGGCCCCAGCGGCAGCACCTGGCGACACTCCACCAGGTCGGGCGTCAGCTGGATGGAGAAGCTCGGAAACAACCCGTAGCAGGCCCTGCTGCGGCGATCGCTTTCGCGAAGCGGCGCGACCGATTGGATCAGGCGCTGGTAGCTGCGCTCGGTCCAGTTGGCGGGCTCTCGCTGCGCCGCATCCGCGCCCGAGCGAATCCCCGCCGGCCCCGTCGCAGAATCCGCGTCGCTGGCGCCGAAGAAGCGTCCGAGCTCGGGGTCGACCTTCGAAACCCGGTAGCCCTCCAGGCCGTTTTCCACGAACAGCTTCCAGTTGAAGCTCGCGACCAGCGACAGCGGCTTTCCCCAGGGTTTCATCGCTTCGATCCGGCGCGCGCCGGCCTCCGCCTCGAAGCCCCGCATCTCGGACGCCACGCTCGGGCCGCCCCCCCGGAAGCGCACGAACACCAGCCCCATCCACTCCTCGAGCTCGAGCTCGAGCAGGCCCAGTCGCCGCTTGTCGATGCGCGGGAAGCTCTGCTCGGCGGGAATCCCGCTCAGCCGCCCATCCAGCTCGTAGCGCCAGCCGTGATAGGGGCAGACGATCGGCCCCGCGCAGCGGCCGGCTTCGTCTCGCACGACGCGCGACGCGCGATGCCGGCAGACGTTGTGGAACGCCCGCAGCACGCCGTCTCGGCCGCGGATGGCGACGGCCCGTTCGCCGACGGCATCCAGGGTCATGTAATCGCCGGGATCGCAGACCCGGCTCGCGTGGCCGACCAGCAACCAGGCGCGCTTGAAGATGTGCTCGCGCTCCAGCTCGTAGAATTCGGGGTTCCGGTAGACCCAGCCGGGAAGCGTTTCGGCCGAAGTCTCGAAGCCTCGCCGATCCGCCGGCGCAGCCGCGCGCGGCGCGGCGTCGCCGCGCGAGAATTCGGCCGGGAAGACGCTCGCGAGAAAGCTCCGGCAGGTCGCCTTCGCGCTGTCGTAATCGAAGCGGCGATCGGCCTCGAGCATGGCCTCGGGCAGGGAAGACAGCAGGTGGTGAAACGCGCTCCCGACCGCGCGGGGATCGATGTGGTCGTAGCCACCCCGGCGCGCGACCGCTTCGAAGAGCGCGACCAGGTGCTCCTCCTCGCAGGCGTCTCGGGCGCCGCACACGCGCTGGTAGGACTCGCGCGCGCGGGCCTCGCCCCAGAAGGCGGCCCAGACGGCGACCCGCCCCGCGTCGCAGACGTCGGGATCGAAGCAGACCTCGATCATGGCCTCGAGCTGGCGCACCGGATCCTCGCCGGCGCGCTCCAGCACCTCGAGTCGGCGCCGCTCGAAGTCCGCGTCGATGTGCTCCAGGGTCGCGAGCAGCAGGGCGTCCTTGGTGCGGAAGTAGAAGCTCACGATGCCCGCGGAGAGCTTCGCGATCTCCGCGACCTTCGCGATCGTCGTCCCGGAGAGGCCGTTTCGGGCGATCGATTCGATCGTCGCCTCGATCAGCTCGCGGCGGCGCCGGGTGTCGCGCGGCTCGGGCGCGCCGGGGGAAGCGGGGAAATGATTCGCGGAGGCCATCTCGCTCGATCGGAAAAAGCTGTATGATATCGCGATCGTAACGAACTATTGAACGCTTCACCAATATTGGTAGATCAGCCAAACGGCGCTGCATCCGCGGATGCGGGCGACCCGAGAGAGCACTTCACCGGCGCGGCGGCGCCCGGACGCGCTGCGGCGCGCGCGGACGCTTCGGGCCGGGCCCGAGCGAGGCGCTCGCGCCCGCAGCCGCTGGGAAACCAGGAGGACGGACCTTGGAATTCGAACTGACCCCCGAGCTCTCGGAGCTGCAGCAG
>JBFGGA010000283.1:0-3082 GCA_041579295.1 Myxococcota bacterium
CTACACCACCGACTTCGTCGCCAACGCGATGAAGTAGCGCCCGCGCCCTGCATCCCGGCTCGCGAACCCTTCACATTCGCTGGCGGCATCGCGAGATCCGATAGCTGTCCGCGCGCGAGCGGATCGTGGAATCCTTCTGCGAAATTTGGTGCTCGGGCGGGGTGACGGGGGGGCCTGAGGGCGACATGGGGTTAGAGCCCGAAGGCCCCCCCGTCGCCCCGCCAGAGCACCCAAACCCCGCAAGAGAGATCCCAGGATCAGGTGACGCGGCAAGTAAACGCGAAGGGTTCGCGGCGCGCGATCGCTACTTCATCGCGTTGGCGACGAAGTCGGTGGTGTAGCGGCCCGCGACGAAGTCGGGATGGTGGAGCGCCATGCGGTGAAAGGGGATGGTCGTCTTGATCCCCTGGATGTCGTACTCGGCGAGCGCCCGGTCGAGCCGCGCGATCGACTGCTCGCGGTCGCTCCCCCAGGCGATGAGCTTCGCAATCAGCGGATCGTAGAAGGTCGTCACCTTGGTTCCCTCCTCCACGCCGGTGTCGATCCGCAGGCCCGGGCCCGTCGGCGGGCGGTAGCTCGCGATCGTGCCCGGGGAGGGAATGAAGCCCTTCTCGGGGTTTTCGGCGTAGATGCGCGCCTCGATCGCGTGGCCGCGGAACTCCACGTCGCCCTGGGCGAAGCCCAGCGGCTCGCCGGCCGCGATCCGGATCATCTCCGCGACGATGTCGATGCCCGTGATCGCCTCGGTGATCGCGTGCTCGACCTGGATTCGCGTGTTCATCTCGAGGAAGTAGAAGTGTCCCTCGCCGTCCACCAGGAACTCGCAGGTGCCCGCGCCGCAGTACTCGACGGCCTTCGCCGCGGTCAGCGCGGCGGCGCCCAGCTCGGCGCGCAGCTCCGGCCCCACGCCGTTCGCGGGCGCCTCTTCGATCAGCTTCTGGTGTCGGCGCTGGATCGAGCACTCGCGCTCGCCGAGGTGCGCCGCGTTACCGTGCGCGTCGGCCAGGAACTGGATCTCGATGTGGCGCGGGTTCGCGACGAACTTCTCGATGTAGAGGGTGGGGTCGCCGAATGCGGAAGCGGCCTCGCCGCGCACGCGCTCGAGCGACTGGGCGAGCGCTTCCGGCGTGTCGACCCGGCGCATTCCCTTGCCGCCGCCGCCCGCGCTCGCCTTCACCAGAACCGGGTAGCCGATGCGCTCGGCGCACTTCGCGGCCTCCTCGTCGGAGAGCGGCTCGCTGGTGCCCGGCACCACCGCCACCCCCGCGGCGGCCATCGTCTGGCGCGCGGTGATCTTGTCGCCCATCGCGCGGATCACCGCGCCCTTGGGTCCGATGAAGCGGATACCGCCCGCCTCGCAGCGGTCGGCGAAATCGCCGTTCTCGGCGAGGAACCCGTAGCCCGGGTGGATCGCCTCGGCGCCCGCGCGCTGCGCGATCTCGACCACGCGTTCACCGACCAGGTACGAATCGCGCGCCGGCGCCGCGCCGCAGGCGTGGGCGGAATCCGCGAGCCGCACGTGCAGCGCGTCGACGTCGGCCTCCGAGTAGATCGCGATGGGGGAGATCCCGAGCTCGCGGCACGCGCGGATCACGCGTACCGCGATCTCGCCTCGATTTGCGATCAGGATCTTCTGGAACACCGCAGATCCTTCCGTCGCCGCTAGAGCGGGATGTTCCCGTGCTTGCGGGGCGCCGTCGACACGCGCTTGGTGGCGAGCATCTCGAGCGCCGAGATGATGCGCGGGCGGGTCTCCTCGGGCTGGATCACGGCGTCGACGTAACCGAGCTCGGCGGCCTTGTAGGGGCTCGCGAAGGTCTCGCGGTAGTCGTCGATCAGATCCCGTCTGCGCTGCTCGGGATCGTCGGCTTCGCCCAGATCCTTGCGGAAGACGATGTTCACCGCTCCCTCGGGCCCCATCACGGCGATCTCCGCGGTCGGAAACGCGAGGTTCACGTCGGCGTTGATGTGCTTGCTGTTCATCACCACGTACGCGCCGCCGTAGGCCTTGCGGGTCACCAGCGTGATGCGCGGCACCGTCGCCTCGGAGAACGCGTAGAGCAGCTTGGCGCCGTGCTTGATGATCCCGCCGTGCTCCTGCTTCACGCCCGGCAGAAAGCCCGGAACGTCGACGAAGGTGACGAGCGGGATGTTGAACGCGTCGCAGAAGCGCACGAAGCGCGCCGCCTTGTTGGAGGCCTTGATGTCGAGCACCCCGGCGAGGTTGTAGGGCTGATTCGCCACGATCCCGACCGAGTGCCCCCCGAACCGACAGAAGCCCACGATCATGTTGCGGGCGTTGAGCGGCGCCACCTCGAAGAAGTTGCCGTCGTCGACGACCAGCCGGATCAGCGCCTTCATGTCGTAGGGCTTGTTCTGCTTGTCGGGGACCAGCGCGTGCAGCTCCGGCGCCATCCGGTCCGACGGGTCGGTCGTGGCCACGAAGGGCGGATCTTCGTGGTTGTTCTGGGGGATGAAGGAGAGCAGCGAGCGGATCGTCTGGATGCACTCCTCCTCGGTCTCGACCGCGAAGTCCGCCACCCCGCTCTTGGTCGCGTGCGCGGCGGCGCCCCCGAGGTCCTCGGTGGTGACCTCTTCGCGCGTCACGGTCTTGATGACGTCCGGTCCCGTGATGAACATGTTGCTCGTGCCCTTCACCATGATGATGAAGTCCGTCATCGCGGGCGAGTAGACGGCGCCCCCGGCACACGGGCCCATGATGGCCGAGATCTGCGGGACGACGCCCGAGGACACCACGTTGCGGTAGAAGACCTCGCCGTAGCCGCCGAGCGAGACCACGCCCTCCTGGATCCGCGCGCCCGCGCCATCGTTGAGCCCGATCACGGGCGCTCCGACCTTCAACGCGAGGTCCATCACCTTGCAGACCTTCTCCGCGAAGGCGCCCGAGAGGCTGCCGCCGAAGACCGTGAAATCCTGCGCGAAGACGAAGACCTGGCGGCCGGCGATCTGCCCGTAGCCGGTCACGACCCCGTCGCCGAGCGTCTTGTTCTGCTGCATGCCGAAGTCGGTGCAGCGGTGGGTCACGAACGCGTCGATCTCGACGAAGGTCCCCGGATCGAAG
>JBFGGA010000284.1:0-2994 GCA_041579295.1 Myxococcota bacterium
GCTGGATCCCCTGCCTCGCCGGCTCGGGAACCGCGAAGCGGTAGCCGCGCACCATGGGATCGAACACGTAGCGACTGAGCTCGCGGTTGAAGCTCAGCAGCGCCCGATTGGTATTCTCGAAGGGATCGTTCGCGGCGAACGCCTCGCCGAACGCGAAATCGTCGGCGAAGAGGTCGTCGTACTCGTCGTCTTCGAAGACCGCATTCGCAGAGGGATCGATCTCGGCGTCGGGTTGGTGGGTCGCACAACCCGGAAGCCAGAAGAGCAGCGCGAGTCCGAGTAGCACCGGCCTGAGCTGGAAGATCTCGATCATCTCCCCTCCCTGGGGGTTCATCGGCGCATCGCTGGTGGGAATTCAGGCGCTCGCGCCCGCTGCGTCGAAACCGCGTCGCAGCGCGAGTCTAGTGGGTGCGCGGGCGCGCGGCCAGCCTACCCGGCGCCGCCCGCGCGCGGCTCGGGAGGCATTCCCCGTGGGAAACGGATTCTGCTGACAGCTGCAGCTCGCTTGGGTTAAGCTTCCGCGCGTCGGGAGTCTTCGCAACGGTTGACGACGCCAGATCACCCCCCGAAGAGGACCCGCTCCTCCCCGAAAGCGGACGGACGCAAGAACCCCCGGCGCAGTTCGCGCTCGAGATCCGGTGCTCGTGGGGCGCAGAGGCATCGGAGAGGCCGGTTGCAGCGGACCACGCGGGGCGCCGCCAAGTGATCGCCCCGTCCGCTCGCTCGGCCACACGGAGGTAATCGAGTGGACATCTTCCAGAAATGCGCGGATGCCGCGAAGTACTACGCGAAGGTTCGGGATGCGGGAATCTACCCGTATTACCGCGCCATCTCCTCGGGACAGGATCCCGTCGTCACGCACCTCGGCAAGGAACTCGTGATGCTGGGCTCGAACAACTACCTCGGGCTCACCAACCACCCGGAGGTGAAGGAGGCCGCAGCGGTCGCCCTGGCCATGTTCGGGACCGGGTGCGCGGGCTCGCGTCTGCTCAACGGCACGCTCGACATCCACCTCCAACTCGAAGAGCGGCTCGCGGCGTTTTCGCAACGAGAGGATGCGCTCACGTTCTCGACCGGTTTCCAGGTCAACCTCGGCGTCCTGTCGTGCCTGCTGCGGCGCTCGGACGTCGTCCTGCTCGACGCGATGAATCACGCGAGCATCATCGACGGCTGTCGGCTGGGCTTCGGCAAGGACTACAAGTACCTGCACAACGACATGGCCGACCTCGAGAGGAAGCTCGCCAACATACCCGCCGACAAGGGCAAGCTCATCGCCATCGACGGCGTCTTCTCGATGGAAGGCGACGTCGCCAACCTTCCGGAGATCGTCAAGCTCAAGAATCGCTACGGGGCGCGGCTGTTGGTGGACGACGCCCACGGGATCGGCGTCTTCGGCGCGAACGGGCGCGGCACCGCGGAGCACTTCGGGCTCGAGGACGAGGTCGATCTCGTGATGGGCACCTTCTCGAAGTCCCTCGCGACGGTGGGGGGATTCATCGCGGGGCGCTCGGAGGTCATCGACTTCATCCGTCACGAGGCTCGAGCCGCGATCTTCTCGGCCGCGCCGCCGCCGGCGTCGATGGCCGCGGCCATGAAGGCGCTGGAGATCATCGAGCGCGAGCCCGAGCGCCGAAAGAACCTCTGGGAGAACGCCCGCTTCATGAAGCGCGAGTTCCGGACGCTGGGCTTCGACACGGGGCCGTCCGAGTCTCCCGTCATCCCCGTGGTGGTCGGGGAGGACATCACGGCGTTCGTGATGACCCGCAAGCTCCAGGAGCGGGGCGTATTTGCGAACCCGGTGATCTCGCCCGCGGTTCCGAAGGGCCAGGCCATGATGCGGACGTCGTACATGGCGACGCACACCGACGAGCACCTGCACCTCGCGCTCGAGGCCTTCGCGGCGGTGGGACGCGAGCTGGGCATCATCGGCTGACCGCGGCCGGCCGGGCGCCGGGCCTCCGTCTCGACCGAGTCGGGCCTCAGCGCGGATCGCGCGGCCGCGCGATCGCCTCGCGCCCCGCGAGGTCGTCCACGAACTGCCGCGCCGTCCGACCCGAGCGGCTCGACCGGCGCAGCGCCCAGCGCAGAGCGGCCTCCCGCACTTCTTCGGGCGGCGTGCGGAGGTCCGCTTGCTTCGCGTAGTGGTCGACGATCGCGAGATAGGTTTTCTGGTCGAAGCTGTAGAAGCCGAGCACGAGCCCGAAGCGATCCGATAGCGCGAGCTTCTCGTCGATCGCCTCGCCGAGTTGGAGCTCTCCGGTGTCGTCGAGATGCACCGATCGGTTGTCCGCCGCGCTCTCGGGAATCAGGTGCCGGCGGTTGCTCGTCGCGATGATGCGGACGTTCTCGGGAGGCGCCACGAGACTACCCTCGAGCGCGGCCTTCAATTCGCGGTACTCGGACTCGCCGCTCTCGAAGGACAGGTCGTCGCAGAACAGGATGAACCGGTGGGGCGCTCCGCGCAGCGCGGCCAACACCGCGGGCAGGTGGGCGAGTTCGGACTTGTGCACCTCGACGATCCGCAACCCCCGCGGGCCGAAGCGGTTCAGGAGGCCCTTGACGGCCGAGGATTTTCCGGTGCCGCGCGCGCCGAACAACAAGACGTGATTGGACGGGTGTCCGCCGATGAACTGCTCGACGTTCGCCACCAGTCGCGCCACCGCATCCTCGACGCCGATCAGGTCGTCGAGCTCGAAGCCGTGGGGCTCCGCGATCGGAACGATCCGCCCGGGGCCGCGGCTGACGTCCCAGCGAAAGGCCAGGTGGCGGTCGAACAGCTGGGCCGAGGGCGAGGGCCCCGCGAGATCCTCGAGCACCCGCTCCGCGAGCTCGAGGATGCGGCGCACGCGCGCGAGCGCGCCGTTGCGGCTGCGAGTCATGGCCGCATTGTAGTCGGAAGGCCGCCCCCGTGCCGCCGCCAGACAACACTTTTATGCGTCTGTCGGAGATCCTGCAGCTTCCGACGCCGCAAGCGAATCCAGAGGATTCGCCGCC
>JBFGGA010000285.1:0-2876 GCA_041579295.1 Myxococcota bacterium
ATGTCGCCCTCAGGCCCCCCCGTCACCCCACCCAACCGACTTCGCCGCGGCACGAGCCACTTCGTTCGATGCTTCTCCTGCACGCGCCGGCAGTGACTCCGTAGGAGAGCCGGGAGGGGGAGGGGTACGGGCCCGGACAGACCGTCGTGCGTGCGCCGGAGTTGCGCTTGCCGGGCCCCAGTTCCCAAAGTGCCCCTCCCCCTCCCGGCTCTCCACCTCGAAGTCCGCGTCGGATTCGCCGCCCGGCGCGCGAATTCGGGCTAGGGCTCGGGGAGTTTTCGCTCGCGCTCGAGGGTGGCGACCGTGAAGATCCGATCGCTGATCGCGGCGCCCACGCGCAGGCCCGTGACCTGCACCTCCGTCGTGGTCCCGCGCCGCACGTCGCGCGCGAGCAGCCGCGTGGGCAGCACGTGTCCCGCCTGCTCCACCATCGCGGAGCGCGGCGCCTCGAGCGTCCGGTAGGGGCGCGCATCGCCGCGCTTGTAGTAGCGGGTGGCGAGGATCGCGCCGTCCGACTGCGCGACGTCGAACTCGATGCGCGCGTAGATTCCCGCGCGCGCGGGCGCACCGCCGATCCGGTAGATCGCCTCTCCGTCGCGCTCGCCGACGGCGGGCGCTTCGAGCTCGAGCTCGTCGACGTGCCGGCGCTCCAGATCCTCGTAGGTCAGATCGCTGCCGAAGAACTTGTCCCCCTTCTGCGCAGCCGTCACGCGGCGCGTCTTGCCCAGCGACGGCAGGAACACGAACGCATCGTGGCTGCGATCGCGCTGCTCGATGGTGAGGATCGTCATCCCGCGCAGGTACTCGGGCGCCGTGAGCCGAGCGATCGAGTGCAGGCGCCCTGCGATCATCTTCGTGATGTACTTCACGCTGCGCCGGCTCTCTTCGCCGGATTCGCCGCGCATCACCAACTCGATCCGCGAGATCGCGTCGACCTCGTAGCGGTTCGCGAATGCCTCGCCGAGCACGCTCGCCGACGACGGCGGATCGTCGAGCGAGGGTTGCGCGTCGCCCGACGCAGACGGCGGGCCGACCGGCGAAGGCGCGCGTTCGCTCGCCGAGGGGAGCGATGCGGCGGGCTCCTGCGCGTTCGCCACGGCCGCGAGGGTCAGCGCACAGGCGAGCGCGAGGCCCGGTGCGAAGCGCCCGAAGCACCGACGCGGCGCGATCCTGCGGCGGCTTGCGAACACGCGCTCAACCGGATCCGCAGCTCGCCGCGTCCGGCAGCCGCAGCCCCGTGCCGCCCAACCCGCAGTAGCCGGAGGGATTCTTCGCGAGGTATTGCTGGTGGTAGTCCTCGGCGAAGTAGAACTCGGGCGCCGGGCAAATCTCGGTCGTGATCTGCGAGTAGCCCGCATCCGCGAGAACCCGCTGGTAGGCGTCGCGCGACGCCTGCGCGGCGCGCAGCTGGTCTTCGCCATGGGTGTAGATCGCCGAGCGGTACTGGCTGCCGACGTCGTTTCCCTGGCGCATGCCCTGGGTGGGGTCGTGGTTCTCCCAGAAGATCTCGAGCAGCGCCTCGTAGCCGAGCTTCTCGGGATCGAAGAAGACGCGCACGACCTCCGCGTGGCCGGTCGCACCCGTGCAGACTTCGCGATAGCTCGGGTGTGGCGTCGTGCCGCCCGCGTATCCGACCGCCGTCGTGTAGACGGGCGCCTCCCAGAACTTCTTCTCCGCACCCCAGAAACACCCCATGCCGAACATCGCGGCCTCGAGCGTCTCGAGGATCTCCGCGGGCGGGCGCATCGGCGTGCCGAGGACGAAGTGGCTCGGTGCGGCCTCCACGGGCTGATTTCGATCCGTCATCGTCATGGTAGACTCCGCTGCGCTCGGCAGGATAGCCGCTTTCCCCCCAGGAATCGGCCCGGTCGCGGGCCCGCAGCAGCAGCCGGTCGCCCCGGCAGAACGGGTGCGGGGCCGCGGGCGTCGAAATGGGACGGCCGAGCGCGAGCCGCGCGGCGAAACCCAAGAGCGCGAGGGCGCGCGGGGAAGGGCGTTCGTTGGCAAACCAGGATCACTTCGCCCAGAGCCTCAAGAGCGTGTGCCGGGATCGGGGCTGGGACCTCCTACCCGCGGGCGTGTACGTGCGCCTGCCAAACGACCGCGGCCAGCTCGTCGAGATCGAGTTCTTCGAGTTCAAACAAGAAGAGCTCGTGCGCCTGTTCACCACGATCGGCGAGGTCGAGAGCATGAACGCGGTCCGGCTCACGATCGCGCTGCGCATCAACACCGAGCTCGCCCACGGCTGCCTCGCGGTGCTCGAGGACCACCTCGTCATGACCGACACGCTGATGCTGCGGGATGCCGACTCCGCGGAGATCGAGGCCTCGATCGCCTACCTCGCGGAGACGGCCGACTACTACGAGAAGACGATCTTCGAGACCGATCAGTACTGAGCGGGCGCACAGCGGCCCGCGCGCGAGCCCGGCTCAGTTGGTCGCGCTGCTCTGGCCCTTCTTCTCGCGCCCGAACGCAGCCACGGTCTTCCACGCGCTGACGAGCAGTCCGCCGCCGAAGAGCACGCAGATCAGTCCGATCGCCCACGCCGCGACCACGTAGCCCGAGGCGTGCGCGCGCAGCGCGAGCGAGACGAAGATCGCGAGGATGGCCGCGTACATCGCGGTTGCGCAGAGCCACTCGACGACGATCCGCCCGCGACTCGGGCGGCTGAAGGAAACCACCAGCCAGCCGATCACGAGGATCGAGCCCGAGACGATCCAGACGATATGAAAGACGCTCAGCTCCACTGGCCACTCCGTTGCGCGGCGCGCGCGGGCGCGCGCCCCGCGACCGGCGTCTTCGGCGCCCGACCGGTGCGACTTGAAGCGCTCGCGCGGCTACCGCTCACGCGCAGCTCCGGGCGCGACCTCGCGCAG
>JBFGGA010000286.1:0-2855 GCA_041579295.1 Myxococcota bacterium
ACCTGCGGCAATTGCCGGGCGTCGATTCAGTACCATCGGCAGCCGTGACCGATTTCTTTTTCGAATTGACGCCCGATCGCGTGCTGCGGGCGGTCGAGGATGCGGGGTTTTTCCCCACCGGTCACTGCACGCCGCTGACCTGCCTGGAGAATCGCGTCTACGACCTGCGCCTCGAGGGCGGTCGCCACATCGTCGCGAAGTTCTACCGCCCGGGCCGCTGGGCGCGCGCGGCGATCCTCGACGAGCACCGCTTCCTCGCCGACCTGCGCGAGGCGGAGATCCCGGTTTGCGCGCCGCTCGCGTTCGCAGACGGCGAGACGCTGCGCGAGGCGGAGGGCATCCACTTCGCGATCTGGCCGCGCACGGGCGGGCGCTGCCCCGACGAGCTCGCCGACGGCCAGATCGAGATCCTCGGTCGCCTGCTGGCCCGGATCCACAACGTGGGCGCCGCGCGCGACGCGCGCCACCGCACGCGCCTCGACGCGCGCGCGTGCGCGCTCGCGCCGCTCGCATTTCTCGAGCAGAACGCCTTTCTGCCGCCCGAGTGCGCCAGGCGCTATCGGAGCTGCGTCGAACGCGTCGCCGGGATCTACGCGGAGCGCAGCGGCGGTGTCCCGTTGCACCGCATCCACGGCGATTGCCACCTGGGAAACATCCTGTTCGGCGACGCGGGTTGGTTCTTCCTCGATTTCGACGACATGGTCGTCGGCCCCGCGGTCGCGGACGTCTGGATGCTGCTGCCCGGCCGCGACGCCGAGGGCGTCCGGCAGCGCGCGCTGCTGATCGAGGCCTACCGGCAGTTCCGCGACTTCGACGCCGCCTGGCTGCGCCTCGTGGAGCCGCTGCGCGCATTTCGTTTCATCTTCTACGCGGCCTGGATCGCGCGCCGCTGGCAGGACCCGGCGTTTCCGGCGGCCTTTCCGCACTTCGGAACCGCCGACTACTGGGAGAACGAGACCCGCGATCTCGAGGAACACGTCGAGCGGATCGCGAGCGGACGCGACGAGGTTCCACCCGGGCCGGTGCACGACGACGCCGGGTTGGAGATCGAACTCAGCAACAAGGATTTCTTCTGGGACCTCTGAGCGATGCGCTCGGGCGGGGCGTCGACCGCGACTACCCGTCGGCGATCGCGAGCGGTACCTTCTATCAATGGCCGATGCAGCGACGAAAGTGAGCCACGGCGGAGATCCGCGCGCGGACCTTCCGGAGAACCTCGAAGAGGCGATCCTCGAGCTCAAGCGCGAGCGCAACGCCGTGCTGCTCGCCCACTACTACCAGGAATCGGAGGTCCAGGACCTGGCCGACTTCGTGGGCGATTCGCTGGCGCTCGCGCAGGCGGCGAAGAAGGTCGACCGGGACGTGATCGCGTTCTGCGGCGTCCACTTCATGGCCGAGACCGCGAAGATCCTGAATCCCGAGCGCACCGTCGTGATCCCCGACGCGGAAGCGGGTTGCTCGCTCGCAGACGGCTGTCCGCCCGCGGATTTCCACAAGTTCATCGACGAGCACGGTCGGCCGCCGGTGCTCAGCTACATCAACACGAGCGCCGAGATCAAGGCGCTGAGCGATCTCATCTGCACGTCGTCGAACGCGGTGAAGATGGCGCGCATGTTGGGCGAGGGGCCGATCATCTTCGCGCCCGATCGCCACCTCGCGCGCTGGGTCGCGCGGCACGAAGGCGTGCCCGAGATGATCGTCTGGCAGGGCACCTGCGTGGTTCACGAACAGTTCAGCGCCAAGCGCCTCGCCCAGCTCAAGGTCCGTCACCCCGACGCCGAGGTGCTCGCCCATCCGGAGTGCGACGACGCCGTGCTCGCGCAGAGCGACTTCATCGCGTCGACGACCGGGATCATCCAGCGCGCCGTCGAGTCACCCGCGAAGACGCTGATCATCGCGACCGAAGACGGCGTGTTCCACCAGATTCGCCGGCGAGCGCCCGACAAGGAGCTGATCCAGGCGCCCGGCATGGACGAGAGCTGCGCGTGCAACCAGTGCCCCTACATGCGGCTGAACACGCTCGAGAAGCTCTACCTCTGCCTCCGCGATCTGCGCCCCGAGGTCACGGTTCCCGAGCGCATCCGCATCGCCGCGCTGAGCCCGATCGAGAAGATGCTCTCGCTCTCCTAGGGGCCTGACCCAGGACTGGCGCGACGGAGGTGGGATCGAGGTGAAGCGGGACGACGAAGCTCGCGCTCCGACTGGCGCCGCGCCGCCCAGCAAGTCGTCGCAGACAACGCGGCGCGAAGCACCCCAACGCTCCGGACCGGCGGATACGATTCGTCAGCGGCCGCGCTTTCATCTGGCGTTCCTGCTGCTCGCCATGCTCGGTGTGGTCCTGCTCCGCGACGTGTGGCTGGAGATGCGACGCGTCGAGCCGCTTCCGTATAGCGAGTTTCAGCAGCTGCTCGAGGGCGGCCAGGTCGCGGAAGTCGTCGTCGAGGGCAGCTCGATTCGCGGTTCGCTCAAGCAGCCGCTCGAAGGCGGCAAGCAGCAATTCGTGACGCAGCGGGTCGAGCCCGAGCTCGCCGATCGCCTGGCCGAGCGCGGCGTCGTCTTCTCGAGCCGCCCGGAGAGCACGCTGCTGCCCGCGCTGCTCTCGTGGGTGGTGCCGATCGCGCTCTTCGTCGGTGTGTGGCTGCTGCTCGCCCGCAGGATGGCGAGCCAGATGGGCTCCGGAGGGGGTCTGCTCTCGATCGGCAAGAGCAAGGCGAAGGTCTACGTCGAGGCGGACACGCACGTCACGTTCGACGACGTGGCCGGCATCGAGGAGGCGAAGCGCGAACTCGAGGAGGTCGTCGCCTTCCTCAAGGATCCGCAATCACACGGCCGGCTCGGAGCGCGGATGCCGAAGG
>JBFGGA010000287.1:0-2843 GCA_041579295.1 Myxococcota bacterium
ACGTTCAGAACCTGCTCGCGAATGCGCTCCAGCTCGGCCTTGAGCTCCACGACGTCGTGCGCGATCGGGGCGTCGCTGCCCTTGGAGCCGATCGTGTTGGCTTCGCGAGCGAATTCCTGCAGCAGAAATTCCAAGCGTCGACCCACCGGGACGCCGGCCTCCGCCGCGCGTACGATCTCGCGGAATTGCTGGAGGTGACTGCGCAGGCGCACGATCTCCTCGGTCACGTCGAGGCGGTCGGCCGCGATCACGATCTCCTGATGGAGCCGCGATGCATCGACCAATCCCGTCTCCAGACCGAGCTGGTCGGCGCGCTTGCGCAAGCGGTCGCGGACCGCTTCGCCGACCAGGTCCGATCGAGAGCGAATCGATTCGGCGAGGGTCTCGACGCGATCGAGTCGCGGCAGCAGGTCCCGCTCGATCGCCTTTCCCTCCGCGGCCCGCATCGCCACGAGCGAATCGAGGGCCCGATCGACGCCGCCGCGCACCGCCTCGAGAAGCTCGTCGGCCGCGATCTCGGGCTCCGCGAGGCGCGAGACGCCCGGGAGCCCGATCAGGGTGTCGACCGTCAGGGAGCCCTCGACGCCATCGATGCCGCGCAGTTCGCGGGCGGCGAGACCGTACTCCTCGGCAACGCCGCGATCGACCTCCACGCGCGCCGAAACGGAGCTCTCGTCCGACGTCGAAATGGCCAGCTCGACCTTGCCGCGGGCGATCCTCCGCTGGACTTGCGCCCGCAACTCGATCTCGTCGGCCGAGAGGGTGCGCGGAACGCGCACGCGCACGTCGAGGTGGCGATGATTCACCGACTTCACTTCGATGTCGAAGGCGAGCGACTCCAGGCGCAGCGACGCACGGCCGAATCCGGTCATGCTCGAAATCACGGCCCCTCCCACGCCCGATCCGATCGGTCAGCGCAAGCGCGCCTCCAGCCAATCCAACAGCGGCCCTTCCGACTCGATCTGCAGATCGATGGATAGCACGCGCACGTCCGCGCGGCCGATCCAGTCGGGGTTGATCCCGATCGCGTCTTTCTCGGTCGTGACCCAGAGCGGAGCATTGCGATAGAGGTAGCGCATGTCCCGCGGGCCGTAGCGGTGGTGGTCCCCGAAGTTCCGCTCCGTGACGACTTCGGCGCCGAGTCGCTCCACGGTGTCGCGCAGCGCGGTGGGTCGGGGGAGCGCCGAAATCAGGCCGACGCTCGCTCCGTCGAGCACCCCGGGAGGCTCGGGCGGACCGCCGCGCAGGGGTCGGATCCCGACGGGCGTTCGCCGGCCGGCGAAGCGGAAGGCCTCGGAGCCGAAGCGCCGAAGGGTCGCTCCGTCCCGGCCGTCGAGTGGGCCGTCGATCACCCCGTTCGCGCCGCTGCGGCGCAGCCCCCGGACCGGCTCCCGAAGCGGGCCGAAGGGGCGCAGCTGGCGGTTGCCGAAGCCGACCTGACCGTCGATCGCCACGACGTCCACGTCGCGCGCGAGCGGGTGGCAGCGAAACCCGTCTTCGAGAACGAGGACCTCCGCGCCGAAGACGGAGGCCGCGCGCAGGCCGACGCGAAAGCGATCGCGCCCGGTGAGAACCGGAACCCCGGGTGAGCGCGCGGCCAGCACCATCGCGGCCGCGCCGGCTAGCTCGACGCGGCTTCTCACGTGGCGGCCGTCCGAAACCACGAGCACGTCGTCGCGCCCACTGCGGGCGCGTCCGGCCCCGCGCGCCGCGAGCGCGACGCGGTGGCCGCGTCGGCGCAGCGCATTCGCGAACCACGCGGCGGTCAGGGTCACCCCCGGGCAACCCGCGACGAGGCTGCCCACGCTGACGACGCGGATCGGGAGCGCCCGACGACGCAGGGCGCCGCGCGCGTAGAGCGCGCCGTGCAGCAGAACCCCCGCAGCGAGGGTCCAGGACAGGGGGGTCAGCGCGCGCCGCGCCGCGGTCCGCCAAAGCGATCCTTCGCCCCCGTCGAACCGCATGGCCGGACCCCTCGATCACCGGCGCCCGTGGCCGCCGAATCACCGCGGTCACGGCCGGCGATCCGCATCCGAGCGCTGGCGCCGGCCGCGCTGATTCTTACCTATTTCTTGTTGTACTGAGCGACGATCAGATCGGTGATGTCGAGCGCTTCCCGGGTGTAGATCAAGCCGCCCGCGCCCCGCTGCAGGATCAACGTGAACCCGTGCTCGCGGCCCGTCTCGGTGATGATCTGCCGCAGCTTGTTGATCAGCGGCTCCTGGATCCGAAACTTGTCGACCTTGAGCTGGCCCTCGATCTCCTTGACCTTGTTCTCGATCTGGTTGCGCACCTCTGCGAGGTCGAGCTGCTTCTGGAACAGGGACTCGTCGGAGAGCACGAACTTCTTCGCCTTGAGGTCCTCGTCGAGCGCTTGGTACTTCTCGTAGAGCGGCGCGATCTGCGCTTCGGCCTCGCGTTGCTTGCGCGCCATCTCCTCCCGGGCGGCCTTTCCGTCCTCGGTGGAGCTGATCGCCTGGTCGATGTCGACCACTCCGATCTTGATCGGCTCGTCCTGTGCCGCCGTCCCGAAGACGATCAGCGCAAGCGCCCCCAATACGACAATTGCGTTGTGAACTCTCATGATCTCGCTCCTATCTGCTCGCGGCTTGAACTCGGATCCGGCGTCAGAGGCCCCGGCCGCCCACCGAAAACTCGAATACCGGCGAGTCGTCCTGCGAAGTGGGGTCCAGCGGGAATCCGAGGACGACCGCCAGCGGCCCGAAGGGTGAGAACCACAACACACCGGCTCCCGAGCCCCAGCGCCACTCCGAGAGGTCGAGCATGTTATCCCCCTCCGAGAAGGCGTTCCCCGTGTCCAGGAAGAGGATCCCCTCGAGCCC
>JBFGGA010000288.1:0-2830 GCA_041579295.1 Myxococcota bacterium
CGTGCAGCCGCAGCGCCTCGCGGCAGTGCGCGACCAGGCGCGGATCCGCGCCCGGCGCCGCGGCGAGCTCCGCGAGCCGGCGCGCGGCGGCGGGCCGCGCGGAGAGCGCGAGCCCGGTGATCGCCCCGCGTCGCATCAGCTCCGCGACGCGCTCGGGACCGAGCTGCCGAAAGCGCTGGCCGGGTGCGGCGGCGTCCGCCGTCGCCGCCCGCATCAGCCAGGCGAGCGCGCGACCGTCGGCGCGCGCGAGGTGGCCCATCGCGGTCGCGATCGAGCGGCGCGCGCGAAACTCGAGCCGGTCGAGCTCGCCGCTCGAGCCGCGCAGCGCGTAGCCCGCGATCGCGTCGAAGGCAGCGGGAGATCCGCTCATGCCGAGCGCGACGAGGATGTTGGGGTGCGCGCGGAGCTGCGCGGGATCGTCGAGCAGCTCGATCAGGCGCGCGACCTCGGCGTCGGAGAGATCGCGGGCCTCCTCGTAGGGGACGCCCTCGTAGTAGATCGCGCCCGCGATCCGATCCGCGCGCGAAGTCTCGGAATCGCCTGGCTGCGCCGCGGCGCTCGACGAGAGGATGCACAGCGAAGCGAGGGCGATCGACAGCGCCCCGGCGCAGTGGGTTCCGCGTCTCATCGCCTTCGTGTCGGCAAAGTCACCCGTCGAGCTGAGCGCGCCGCCCGACGCGCTGCGGCAGCTCATGCGCAGACTGCCGTCGAATTTCCCGCGCCTCAAGGGGTCCGGCGAATTTCCGCGATCGCGGCGCGAGCGCGGCGCGCATCGGCAGCGACTCGACGCCGCGGCCCGCGCGGCACGCGGGGCCGGGGGCGGGCGGGATCGGCGCGCTGCGAGAGGGGCGGTGTTCGGGAGTCGGGCCGATTTCGCCTAGACTCCAGGGCCCGACGCACGCACCTCGAATCGATCACGAACGCGGGAGATCCACGATGAAGCCCAGCAGGCGCCCCAGGCGACCGCACTTCTCCTCGGGACCGTGCGCGAAGCGCCCGGGCTGGACGACCGACGTCCTGTCGGGCGCCGAAGTCGGGCGGTCCCACCGCTCGAAGCCCGGCCGCGCAAAGCTTCGCGAGGTGATCGATCGTTCGCGGAGCGTGCTCGGGATCCCCGACGATCATCGCGTCGGCATCGTGCCCGCGTCGGATACGGGCGCGGTGGAGATGGCGCTCTGGTCGCTGCTCGGCGCGCGCGGTGTGGACGTCCTCGCCTGGGAGAGCTTCGGCTCGCAGTGGGTCGACGACGTCATCGCCCAGCTCGACCTCGACGATGCGAAGGCGTGGATCGCGGATTACGGCGACCTCCCGGACCTCGGCCAGGTCAACTTCCGCAACGACGTGGTCTTCCCGTGGAACGGCACCACCTCGGGGGTACGGATCCCGGATGGCGATTGGATCCCCGACGATCGCGCGGGCCTGACGATCTGCGACGCCACCTCGGCGGTCTTCGCGATGGAGCTGCCCTGGGAGAAGCTCGACGTGGTGACCTGGTCGTGGCAGAAGGTGCTGGGGGGCGAGGCCGGACTCGGAATGCTGTCCCTATCCCCGCGCGCGGTCGAGCGGCTCGAGTGCTTCGAGCCGCCGCGTCCGCTGCCCAAGATCTTTCGCCTGACGAAGGGCGGCAAGCTCATCGAGGGCATCTTCCGCGGCGACACCATCAACACGCCGTCGATGCTCTGTGTCGAGGACGCGATCGACGCGCTGCGCTGGGTGGAATCGATCGGCGGACGCGCCGAGGTGCGCATGCGCTCGGAGACGAACCTGCGCGTGATCGAGGAGTGGGTCGAGCGCAGCTCGTGGGCGCGCTTTCTCGCGAGCCGGCCCGAGATCCGCTCGTGCACGTCGGTCTGTCTGCAGATCGACGACGCGTGGTTCCACGCGCTCGCGCCCGAGGAGCGGGCCGCGACCGCGAAGCGCATCGCGCAGATCCTCGAAGACGAGGGGATCGCCTTCGACATCGGCTCCTACCGGGCCGCGCCTCCCGGGCTGCGCGTCTGGGCCGGCGCGACCGTCGAGCGCGGGGACCTCGAAGCGCTGCTGCCGTGGCTCGACTGGGCCTACTCCGAAATCAAGGGCAGCGGCTGACCGGCGCACGTTTCCTGCCGCCCGCCGTCGGTCCGCTGGAGTTCGATTTGCGCCGAGTCAGCGGCGGGCGGCGGCCGGAGGTGCGGCGATGTCGTCGACCTCGGACTTCACGGTGATTTCGAAGATCTGGACGGAGGTCGCTCCCGCGGCATCGGAAACGGCGATCTCGACCGGGTGTACGCCAGCTTGCTCGGGAGTCGGCTGCCAGAAGACCTTGCCGAGCACGGAATCGACCCGCATCCCCCTCGGGCCGGTCTTGAGCGCGTAGCGCAGGGGCACGTCGTTGTCGGGGTCGCGCGCTTCGATCTCGTAGCTGAAGCCCTCGTTGGTCCAGTTTCCGGCGGGCACGGAGACGATCTCGGGATGCGAGTTTCCGACGCGCACGACGACGCTCTCGAGAGCATCGCTTCTCGCGGAGCCATCGCTCGCAACGACGATCGCCTGGATCTCGTCACCCTTCGCGAGAGAGCTCGCCTCGAACGTGTCTCCCTTTTCATCGAGGAGTTCTCCATTGACCTTCCAGCGGTAGCTGTAGGAGATGGAATCGCCGTCGGGATCCCTCGCCTGGGCAGTCGCCACGAGAGTCTCGCCGGGGAGCACTTCGGGTTGGGGGCGAATCGCGATACCGATTACGATCGGCCGTCGGTTCCGAACCCGCGCCTGGGCGTGCGCCGTTTCGCTCTGCCGCTGCCCGTCGCTGGCCTTCACCGCGACCTCGATCAGATCGCGCTTCGTGACCCCC
>JBFGGA010000289.1:0-2829 GCA_041579295.1 Myxococcota bacterium
CGACGGGCGCCCCTCAGGCGGGGCCGGCGCCCTCGGGATCGGGCTCGGGGCCGGCGAGCCAATTTCGATAGACGGCCGGCGGAAAGAAGAGCAGCCAGATCACGCCGATCGTGAGGATCTCCGAGCCGCCGACGAGCGCATCCATCGCGCCGCTGAACTGCGCGGCGCGCTCGTACTCGAGGTACTGGAAGAGGTACGTGATGTTGGATCCGACCATGAACAGCCCCGCGAGCGACCAGAGCATGAATTGATTGCAGGTGAGACGGTCGCAGAGCCCGAGCTTCGATCGCCGGCGCGCGCTCGCGTACTGCAGGCAGCCTTCGATCGCGAACCAGACGAACGGGAGCGCGATCCCCACCCATTCGCACCAGAACCAGGCGTTGCTCGACGCCTCGACGCCCTCCCAGTCCCCCACGGAGATCGATCCGGCGATTCCCGCGATCAGCAAAGCGGCGATCGCAATCACGATCCATCCGCCCCAGCGATCGCGGGACCGAAAGACCCGCTGGGTGAACAGCGCGATCGCGACGGTACCGAGATCGTAGATGATCCGCGCGACGAAGAAGCACGGCGTGATCAGCCCTTCGCTCTCCAGGATGAACGGAAGGTTGTAGAGGAGGTAGGAACTGCCCCACAGCAGAAAGGTCAGACCGATGAGCCGCTCGGGAAGCTGCCGGGTCCGCCGGCTCAGCAGCCAGAGGCGCCCGCCGACGAGCGCGTAGAGGGCCCCGGCCGTCACTTCGAAGATATAGGCGGTGTCGTCCATGCGATCGACGCTCTATCGGGGCGGCGCACCCAAGGCGAGCGCTGTCGCACTCACCGCCCGGCGCTCTGCGCATCGGCAGGAGTGGCTCTCGCATTGAGGGGGATCGGCGCCGCGCTTCGCTCTGCATCTCGCTTCCGAGAAGCGCGCGGCGGCTGCGCAATTCGGCTCGCCCCGTTGGCATGTGGAAATCAGGGCTGGCGGGCGATCTCGGGCTTGAGGATCTCGCCGTCGGCTCCCGTCAGCCGGAACGCCTGCCCCGATTCGGCACGCGCGTCGAACAGGGGATTTCCCTCGATCTCGAATCCCGCGTCGCGAATCATCCGGTAGGTGTCCGCGATCGCGTCGCCGCGGGTCGTGAGGTAGCCCTCGACGAACAGCGAGTTCGCGGGATAGAGGGCGAGCGGCTCGAGCGAGCGCAGGTGGCCCTCGCGGCCTCCGGCCGCGCGGATCTCCGCGCGCGGGTTGACGAAGCGCACCAGCGCGAGGGTGCGCAGGCAGCGCTGCGGCGTGAGGCTGCCGTCGGTCCGCAGCGGATTGCCGTCGATCGGGATCAGGAAGTTCACCGGAATCGACGGCACCTCGAGCTCGCGGAGGCGAAACGCGAGCTCGACGACGTCACTGCTCGATTCGCCCATCCCGAGGATGAAGCCGCTGCAGGTCTCGATTCCGCACTTGTGGGCCGCTTCGAGCGTGCGCACGCGATCCGCGTAGCTGTGCGTCGAGCACACGTTCGCGTAGTGCGCCTCGCTCGTGTTGAGGTTGTGGTTCAAGCGATCGAGCCCGGCTTTCGCGAGGATGCGGGCGTGCTCCTCCTCCATCAATCCGGCCGACAGGCAGATCTCGATCGGATAGCGTTCCTTGAGCTCGCGGATCAGGGACGCGAGCTTGCGGGTGCGTTCGAGCGTCGGGCCGCGGCCGGACAGCACCATGCAGTAGCGGCTCGCGCCCGCGCGCGCGGCGCGCTCGGCGCCGGCGATGATCTCGGCGTCGTCCTTGATCGGGTACTTGCGGATCGCCGCCTCGGAATCGCGGGATTGGGAGCAGTAGCCGCAATCCTCCGGGCAGAGTCCGTTCTGGACGTTGTTCAGGATCTGCACCATCACCTTGCGGCCGAAGTGGCGCTCGCGGGGCCGGTAGGCGGCGTGAAGCAGCGGGAGCAGCTCGACGTCTTCGCCGTCGAGCACCCACAGCGCGTCGTCCCAGCTGGGCGGTTCGTCTCGCAGGGCCTGCTCGGCGAGGCGCAGAACGCGTTCGAGCATGAGGGGTCTCCATCGGAGGCGGGCCGCTGCGCGCGCGGGCCCGGGCAGCTGCAGAGAAGCAGGCTCGCCCGGGGCTGTCAACCAGATCCGAGAGGGGGGTTTACGGCGCTCGGACCCGCGCGGGATCGGTACAATGCGCCGATGCCGCGCCCGCGAACCGTCTACTCCTGCACCGAATGCGGCAGCCAGCAGCCGCGCTGGGTCGGGCGCTGTCCGTCGTGCAGCGCGTGGTCGACGCTCGTCGAAGAGACGATTCGCGCGCCCGGCGACGCGCGGAGTCTCGGGCGAAACCCCGAGCCCGAAGCCGCAAAGCCACGGCTGCTGGGAGAGATCGACACCGCGAGCGCGCCTCACCTCGAGACGAAGCTCGTCGAGTTCGACCGGGTTCTCGGCGGCGGGTTGGTGCCCGGCTGCGTGGTGCTGCTCGCGGGTGAGCCCGGCGTCGGAAAATCGACGCTCGCGTTGCAGATCGCCGCCGCACTCGGATCGCGGGCGGCGATCCTCTACGTGACGGGGGAGGAGAGCCCCGAGCAGCTGCGCTTGCGCGCGGAGCGGCTCGCGGCGGTGCCCCGGGACCTGCTGGTTCTCGCCGAAACCCGCGCCGAGTCGATCGCCGCGACCTGGGCAGATCGCTCGCCTGCGGTCGTCGTGGTCGACTCCATCCAGACGCTGCGCACGGATCGCGTCGAGTCGGCGCCCGGCTCGGTCGCGCAGGTGCGCGAGTGCGCGGCGGAGCTCGCGGCGCTCGCGAAGTCGCGAAACACCGCGCTGATCCTCGTCGGGCACGTCACCAAGGAGGGAGCG
>JBFGGA010000290.1:0-2828 GCA_041579295.1 Myxococcota bacterium
GCGCGCGCGGCCGCGCGCAGCCGCCCAGTACGCGACCAGCGGCACCAGGAAGCCGTGCGAGTAGTAGTCGACCGAGACCCAGACCCCGACCAGCGCGATCAGCGCGGGCAGGAAGGCCGCCAACAGCGCAGCCGCGAGCAGCCACTCGGCGGCCCGAATCTCCCGTACGCGCGCGCTCACCGCGGCCTCGCGCCTTTCCGCGCAGATATTTCTCGTCGATAACTCAATGGGTCTTGTGACTTGCGACTCCGAGTTAAAGTTCCGAATGAGATTTCGCGAGCGCTGGGTTGCGGCCCTCCGCGGCGCTCGCGCGAGAGTCTATCGCGCGGGCGCGCCCCCGGCTTCGGGCGGCCCGGGTGGATCCGTCCGCGGAGCCGCTACGCTCGCGAAGCCCGCGCGTCAATTCGCGACCCGCGGAACCCGATACGGCGGGCAACCCAACGCCGCCCCGGGGAGGTCGATCCAGCGCCGTGCGACGACGTTTCTTCGCGTTCATTCGAGAGGCCATCCGCCGCTACTTCGTCGCCGGCATCCTCTTCTTCGCGCCGATCGGCGTCACGGTCTGGGCCATCGCCTCGATCATCGTCTGGCTCGACAACCTGCTGCTGCCGAAGTTCATCAAGCTCGTCCTCCCGGGCATCGAAGACCCGCCGTCGATCCCGCTGGTCGGGATGCTGTTCACCTTCGTCGTGATCATCTTTCTCGGCGTCATCGCGCGGCACCTGCTCGGCGGCGAATTCCAGCGCGCGTGGGAGCGCCTGCTCGCACGGGTTCCGGTCGCGCGGAGCATCTACGGCGGCGTGAAGCAGCTGCTGGAGGCGATCTTCGCCTCGTCGAGCCAGGCCGCGCGCTTTCGCCGCGTGGTGCTCATCGAATACCCGCGCCGGGGCGTCTACGCACTCGCGTTCACGACCGGCGCCGCGAAGGGCATCGTGCAGGAGATCACGGAGCAGGAGATGATCAACTGCTTCGTGCCGACCACCCCGAACCCGACCTCGGGCTTCTACCTCCTGGTGCCCGAGGAAGACCTCATCGAGGTCGCGCTCACGGTGGAGGACGCCTTCAAGCTGGTGATGTCCGCCGGCCTCGTCACTCCGGAAACCGTTCCCGTCAAGCAGCCCACGCCGAGCGAGTCCGCGTGAGGCGCGCACCGCGTCGGTCGATCAGGGACTAGAGGCGACGCGCGACACCAGCCGGCGGAAGCGCGGGTGGTTCATCAACCCGAGCGTGTCGCCGTTCTCCACCATCGCGACCACCTCGGGATCATCGAGCAACCGACGCAGCTCGGGGTCGTTGCGCAGCGCGCGAACCCGCGGGGCGACTTCGCGCAGGACGTCGCCCAGCGCAGCGCGAAACCGATCCGCCTCTTCGGCCGACTGCGGATCGATCAGTCCGACGGACGCCATCTGGTAGCGCAGCTCCTCGTCCTCGGAGAGCCGCACGAAGCTCGGGGTGTTGAGCGCGGCGCCGATCTTGCCGGCCTCGACGTTCGCCCAGAAGTGCCGGTCCTGCTGGATGGCGAGCACGTAGGGGTTCGAGACCACCGACTGGAGATCCACCACGGCCGCACCCGGATTGGAGGCGAGCCGCGCGACGACCGTTCCCGCGCGACCGGAATCGTCGAGCGCCGACTCGATTCCGGCCTCCACCACTTCCGACGTCAGCGCGGCCGCGGCGGAGTTGCCCAGCTTGGGAACCCCGGGTGCCGTGCCCGAGAGGCGCAGCGCCTCGACCCAGAGGGCGAGGTAACACAGCAACGCCACCACGAACGCGCCGCGGATCGCCCCGAACGCGCCGCCGAGGAAGCGGTCCCGGAGGCTCCGCCCCTCGTCGTCGCCGTCTGCACGCCGGCACAGGAACTTCGAGGCGATCGCCATCCCCGCGAACGCGACCGCGAATGCGAGCGTGCCGGCGACGGGGATCCCGAGCAGATCCGGAAGGCCGAGCGCGCCGGCCACGGGAGCGGCGAGCGGCGGCGCCGTGACGAACGCGGCGCCGTAGGCGACGGCGAGCGTGAGGATCCCGAGCCCGGCGGCCAATCCGCCGCGGCGCACGCCGATCCACGAGAACCAGCCGAGGATCGCGATCACGAGTACGTCGAGCAGCATGCCGCTCTGAATCGGCGCGACGCGCGCGCGGCTGAATGGCGCCGCGCGCGCTCGGGTCAATGGCCCGCACGGATCTGATCCCCGCGGGGCAGCCGCGGCCATCAAGGCCCCTCCCGCGGCGTCCGATGACGCTGGCGAATGCGGCCGATTTGCGTCGCGGTGACGGGGCACCCGTGATCGGCAGGACCGTCGGAAACTACCGATTCGAGCAGAAGATCGGCGAGGGCGGCGTCGGCGAGGTCTACCGCGCCACCGATACGCTGCTCGACCGGACCGTGGCCATCAAGGCGCTGCGCTCGGACCTCGCCACCCAGCCCAAGTTGCTGTCGCGGTTTCGCTCGGAAGCCCAGGTGCTCGCGCGCTTCAACCACACGAACATCGCGACGCTCTACACGATGGTCGTGAGCGACGACGGCATCTGGATGGTGATGGAGTACGTCGAAGGCCGAACGTTCTCGGAGATCGTCAAGCACTCGGGTCCGCAGCCCCCGGGGCGAGCCGTTCCGTGGTTCCAGCAGGCGCTCGACGGCATCGGCTACGCGCACGAGCACGGCGTGATCCATCGGGATTTGAAGCCGGCGAATGTCTTATTGGACAAGAACCATCAACCGAGGGTTACTGATTTTGGACTCGCCAAGAAGGTGGATGGCGATAGCGGGCTTACCGCCAGAATCGGCCGACGTGTATTCGCTGGGGGCGATTCTGTACGCGCTGGTGACC
>JBFGGA010000291.1:0-2801 GCA_041579295.1 Myxococcota bacterium
CGCCGCGGCGGGTGAAGATCTGCACCACGCCGCCGACCGCGTTGTCGCCCCAGGCCGCACTCGCGGGGCCGCGCACGATCTCGATGCGCTCGACGTTGTCGAGCCGCAGGCTCGCCCAGTCGGTGGGGCTCGAGTCGGGCTCGTTCAAGCGTCGCCCGTCCACGAGCACCAACGTGTTGGAGCCACCTCCGCCGCCGTCGTTGAAGCCGCGGACTTCCACCCCGTAGCCGGCGGGCGATCCGCTCAGGTTGTTCACGTAGACGCCCGCCAGTCGGCGCAGCAGCTCGGGCACGTCGCGCAGCCCGCTGCGCTCGATCTGCTCGCGGTCGATCACCGTGACGTTGCCCGGCACCTCGAGCACGTCGCGCTCGGCCCGGGTGGCGGTCACCGAGACCCGGCCGACGTCGAGCGCGGCCGCTGCGGATTCGGACGCAGTTTCGGAGGCAGAACTGGAATCGGAGGCAGCATCCGATTCGGACCGGGCATCGGGCGCAGCCTCCGATTCGGATCGGATCTCGGCCGCGGGGCTCGATCCGGAATCCTTACCGGACAACGACGCGGGGTCGGGCGCGATTTCGGGATCGAGATCGTCGCCCCACACCGGGACCGCGAGGGTCAGGCAGACGGCGATCGGAAGCAGTCCGATCCGCCGGGCGCCGCGCGCGCGGCGGCGGTCGATGACGCGCAACATCGGGAGACCTCCATACGCTCCTGCGAAGGAGCGCGCTGGAGCATCCCGGCGCGCGTGGGGCGAGAGCCGAGGCACCGCAACGCTGATCCTTCTCCGCGAAGAGCAGCATGCGTTGACACGCCCGGGCAGGTTTCCTGGCTGATGGGTCCCTGCGGCGGGAACGATCGCCGTCCCGTCGCACGCGCCCCGCCCACGCCTTCCCGGGTTTCCAGCCCGGTGGCTCGCTGTGGGCGGTGCTTCCCAAACACAGTGGCGGGTCCGCGGCCGATTGTCACGGCCTTCCCTTTTCACCCGTGTCGGGCACCCGAACGCGTTTGTCGCCCCCTTGGTACACCTCGACACCGGGCCGGTCAAGAGCCGCGGAGCCGCTTCACTCCTTTTCGTAGATGCCGCGCGTGAGCCAGCGCAGACTGGACTCGAGGATCTCGACCCCGGTCAATACGGCCACGGTCAGCAGCGCGAGCGCCAATGCGCCAGCGTACAGCCCCAGGCCGATCGCGGCTCCAATCGCCGCGAGCACCCAGATGACCGCGGCCGTCGTGACGCCCGTGACCGTGCCTTCGCGCGCCATGATGACACCCGCACCGAGAAAACCGACACCGGTGACGAGCTGGCCGAGGACGCGCACGGGATCGCCCAGCGTGCCCGCCGCGATGGCGCCGAGGTGGATGAAGACCGAGGTGCTCACGCAGATCAGGATGCTCGTTCGCACGCCAGCCGGCTTTCCGCGGGCCTGCCGCTCGACGCCGACGATGCCGCCGCAGAGCAACGCCATGCCGATCATGCCCCAGAACGGCCGGGCCAGCGGATCGAAGTGCTCCAAGTAACGGCCTCCCGCCCCGGATCGGCGCGTCGCGCGCGCGGGTGCGCGCGCGGGCCGATCGATTCTGCGCCGACCGGGCGCAATCCTAACAGATCGAACGAAGCGAACCTACGCGACTTCGATCACCCCTTCCCCGACCGCAACGCAGCAGCCACCGATCCAGGTCGCGACGACGGTGCCGTCGCGCTTCTGCGCGCGCGCCTCGAGGACGCTCGGCCTGCCCATCTCCACGCCCTGCGCGATCCGGAAGCGAAAGCGTTCGTCGCGCTTCTCGCTCGAGTGGGCGAGCAGGCCGCCGAGCGCGCAGTTGGCGCTGCCGGTCGCGGGGTCTTCGGGAACCCCGTCCGCGGGCGCGAACATGCGCGCGCGGATGTCGAATTCGTCTGCGCTGCGGACGTAGAGGTGGATGTCGGGAAGGACCCCCAGGCGGGCGATCGCGTCGAAGCCGCTCGGGTCGACGCGCGCGCGCCGCAGCGCGGAGAGGTTCGCGAGCTCCACCATCACAAACGGCAGCCCGACCGAGGCCACCTGGGGCTCGTGGGTCGCCGCGATGTCGCGCGCGTCGAGCGATAGCGCAGACGCCACGAGGTTTGCGGGGACGGTCGCGCCGAGCGAGAGCGGTTCGGGCGCCGCGAGCTCGCACCAGATCGACCCGCCCTCGCGCCGCTGGATCGCGATCGCCACCGGGCCGGCCCGCTCCTCGAAGCTCACCTCGATCGAAGTCTCGATCGCGCCGAACTCACCCGCCGTCGCGAGCGCGAAGGCGGTCCCGATGTTCGGATGTCCCGCAAACGGAATCTCCTTGGCGGGCGTGAAGATGCGGACTCTTCTCGTGTGGCCGGACTTCGACGGAAGGACGAAGGTCGTCTCGGAGAAGTTGAACTCCCGCGCGATCTGCTGCATCTGCTCGTCGGAGAGGCCTTCGGCTTCGGGAAGGACGGCCAGCTGGTTGCCGCCGAAGCGGACGTCGGTGAACACGTCACACAGGTAGTAGCGATGGCGCATGCCGCTTCGTCGACCTCGGGTGTCGCGCTAGGTCGCGGACGACGCGACCGAGACGAGCAGCAAAATCCAGAGACACAGCAGCGTCGACCCGCTCAGGATGAACGCGATGAAGCGGTGGGTGACGTCGTTGCTCCCCAGGTGGATGAACGAGTGGACGCAGCGCGACGCGAAGTAGAGCCACGCGAGCGCAACCGCGAGGGGCGTGACGTTGCCCGTCGCGTAGAGGAACAGCACCGCGATGTAGAACAGCGGGGGCACCTCGAAGTGGTTCTGCGCGTGCCG
>JBFGGA010000292.1:0-2686 GCA_041579295.1 Myxococcota bacterium
GACGGGCGCGCGGGCAGCGGGCGCTTGCGCGCGGGGTCGAAGAGCCCCTCCGCCTCGAGCCGCGCGCGCAGCTGCTCGTAGGCGAGCTGCAGCGCACCCAGGCCGCGCGGCTCGAGCTGTCGCACGATCAGCTGCAGATCGCCGCGCGGCTCGTAGACCGAGAGGTCGCCGTAGGCGAGCACCTCGAGCCCGTCCTCGGGCTCGAACGCCACGCGCCGGGCGGCGTTGCGAAACAGCGCGGCGCGCAGCTGCCCCGCGTCGTCCTTGAGCGTGAAGTAGAGGTGCCCCGAGCGCGCGCGATGCAGATTGCTCAGCTCGCCGACCACCCACACGCGTCCGACGCGCTCCTCGAGGAGCGTGCGGATGCCGGCCAGCACCTCGCCGACCGAGTAGATGGGAGGCCCCTCGGAATTCGCCCGATTCATCGCAGCAGCTGCAGCGCTCCGACGCTCGCCTCGCGGCGCGCTCGGCGCATCGAGCGGACGGCCGGGTGATCGGCGGGCGCGCGAGCGGTCAGGGCGTCGTCTCGGGCGCCTTGGCCTGGAGCGAGGGTACCGGTCGGTTGCGGCGCAGCTGATCGAAGTAGCTCCAGCTCTTCAGCACCTCGATCGCGCGGTCGAGCTGGTGGTCGCGGGCCTCTTCTTCCGCCTCGTCCGACCCCTCGGCCTCCGCCTCGGCGGCGCCCTCACCAGACGCGTCGCGGTCGGCGTCGCCGTGCGTGAAGTGCCCCTCCAGATCCGCCTCGCGCATGCGGCGGCGCGGCTTGACGCGCGCGACTTCGCTCACCCGCGCGACCTCGATGTCGGGCGAGATCCCGACCTCCTGGATCGAGCGACCCGACGGCGTGTAGTAGAGCGCCGTCGTCAGGCGCAGGCCGTGATCGCCTTCGAGCGGAAAGACGGTCTGCACCGAGCCCTTGCCGAAGGTGTCCTCGCCGACGACCAGGGCCCTGCGCTGGTCCTGGAGCGCGCCCGCGACGATCTCCGAGGCGCTCGCGGAGCCGCCGTTGACGAGCACCGCGATCGGATAATCCGGCTCGGTGCCCTCGTCGTGGGCGAGGAACTCCTGGCGCTGGTTCTCGCGCCGGCCCTGGGTGTAGACGATCAGGCCGCCGGGCAGCCAGAGATCCGCGATCCGAACCGCCTGGTCGAGCAATCCGCCGGGATTGTCGCGCAGGTCGACGACCAGCCCGTCGAGCGGCCCTCCGGCGACCTCGTGGATCTCGACGAGGGCGCGCTCGAGCTCCTCGGCGCTGCTCTCCTGGAACGCGCGGATGCGAACGTAGCCGTAGCCCGGCTCGAGCAGCTCCCCGCTCACGGAGATCACCTTGACGACGTCGCGCACCACCGTGAACGGCTTGGGCTCTTCGAAGCCCTCGCGGTACACCTCGATCTTGATCTCCGTGCCGCGCTTGCCGCGCATCAGCGAGACCGCCTCCACGAGCGTCATGCTCTTGGTGGACCGGCACGCGTCTTCCCAGCCCTCCGGCGTCTCCGTGGGGCAGATCTTCACGATCAGGTCGCGCGCCCGGATCCCGGCGCGGTCCGCGGGTGTGCCCTCGATCGGCGAGATCACCTCGATGAAGCCGTCCTTCTGCTTGGTGATCTCGATGCCGAGCCCGTGAAACTCGCCCTTGGTGTCGACCTGCATCTCCTCGTAGGCCGCGACGTCGAGGAAGGTGGAGTGCGGGTCGAGCTCGTCGAGCATGCCGCGGACGGCACCGCGGATCAGCTCGCTGTCGTCGATCGGCTCGACGTAGTTCCCGCGGACGAGCGTCAAGACGCTCGTGAACAGGCTGAGGTCGTCGTAGCGCGACGCCATCGAGCTGCCCACGTTGCCCGCGAAGATCGGCAGCGCGCCCGCGACGACCACGCCCGCGAGGAAGGTCAACAAGAAGCGAATTCTGAGTCTTCGCATGCCATCCGGCCCCATTTCCGCCCGCCCTGCCCTGCTGTCACGCGTCACGACGCACCCTTGCGTACGCGGTGCGAAGATGGCGGCGGGAGCGATCCGGGGGCGAAAGCGGCGCGCCCCCCGCCCATCTCGAATTCCACATTTTAGCCCGTGTCCCGAACCAGGAGCCACTGGAGCGGATCCTGGGGCTCGCGCCCGTGGCGGACCTCGAAATACAAGCGGGGTCCGGAGAGCGAGCCCGTGTCGCCCACCGTCCCGATCACAGCGCGCGCCCCGACCGCGTCTCCCACCTCGACCTCGATATCGGCCAGATGCCCGGATACGGTGAAGTACTCGTCGCCGTGGTCGAGGATCACGAGCTTGCCGTAACCGCGAAACCAGCCCGCGAAGCGCACCTGGCCCGCGGCCACCGCTGCGACGGGCGTTCCGAGCGGCGCGTCGAATTCCACGCCGCTCTGGAACGTCGCGGTCTTGAACTCCGCGTCGACCACGCGCCCGAAGGGCGTCGCGATCGGCGCTTCGACGGGCGGCGCGAGCTGCGCGCGCAGGCTCGCGAACGGGGGGCCGAGCGGCTCGGATCCGGGCGTGGGCGCGCGGCGCAGCGAAGCGAGCGTCTCTTCGAGCGCGCGGGCGGCGGTCTCGAGCTCGACGAGCGCGGCGCGCTCGCGCGCGCGATCGCGGTGCAGGCGCGCCACGATCCCGCGTTTGGCCGCGCGCTCCCGCTCGAGCTGCTGCGAGCGCTCGCGCAGGCGTGCGAGCGCCTCGTCTCGCC
>JBFGGA010000293.1:0-2682 GCA_041579295.1 Myxococcota bacterium
CGCTTCTGGAGCATCATCGAGCGGCACGAGGTGAGCGTCTTCTACACCGCGCCGACCGCGATCCGGACCTTCATCCGCCTGGGCGACGAGCATCCGAAGAGCCACGACCTCTCGTCGCTGCGCCTGCTCGGCACGGTCGGCGAGCCCATCAACCCGGAAGCCTGGATGTGGTACCACCGCGTGATCGGCGGCCGTCGCTGCCCGATCGTCGACACCTGGTGGCAGACCGAGACGGGTGGGATCATGATCACCCCGCTGCCGGCCGCGACGGAGACCAAGCCCGGCTCCGCGACCCTGCCCTTCCCCGGCATCGACGCGGACGTCCTCACCGAAGAGGGCGTCCCCGCGACCCCGCCCGACGGCGGATTCCTCGTGATCAAGAAGCCCTGGCCGGGAATGCTGCGCGGCATCTGGGGCGATCCGAAGCGCTTCAAGGAGACCTACTGGAGCAAGTTCGAGAACACCTACTTCGCGGGGGACGGCGCGCACCGCGACAGCAGGGGCTACTTCTGGATCATGGGCCGGATCGACGACGTGATGAACATCTCCGGGCATCGGATCGGGACCATGGAGGTGGAGAGCGCGCTCGTCTCGCACGCCAAGGTCGCCGAGTCGGCGGTGGTGGGGCGACCCGATTCGATCACCGGAACGGCGATCGTCGCGTTCGTCACGCCCAAGGGCGGCGTGAGCTGCGACGACGACCTCGTGGGGGAATTGCGCGGCCACGTCGCGAAGCAGATCGGCGCGATCGCCAAGCCCGCGGACATCCACTTCACCGACGCGCTGCCCAAGACCCGCTCCGGCAAGATCATGCGCCGGCTGCTGCGCGACATCGCCTCCGGCAAGGAGACGGTCGGCGACACCAGCACGCTCGAGGACTACAGCGTGCTCGCGAAGCTGCGCGAGGCCGACGAGGGCTAGACGGTCACCGGATGCGAGAGCCGCTGGCTCGAGCCCCGTGTCGCTCGCAGCCCACCCATCCCAGCCCCTGCGAACCGGTTCGCTGCGACGGGCTCAGTGCTCGAGCCCGGGCGGGTCGCTGCCGCGGCGGCCCTCGTACCAGCGGCCGTCGGGTCCGCGGCTGACCGAGACCACACAGCCGAGCTCCGGCCCATCGCAGAGGGGCGCGCCGAGCAGCTGCTCGCCGATCGTTCGGATGACGCCC
Organism: Myxococcota bacterium; assembly: GCA_041579295.1. Lineage (GTDB taxonomy): Bacteria > Myxococcota_A > UBA9160 > UBA9160 > SMWR01 > JACZVU01. Next base: position 1,166 of record JBFGGA010000293.1, read on the forward strand.
TTGTGGCAGACCATCAGCACGCTCGTGGCACCGCTCTCGAGCAGCGCGTCGAGGCCGCGCTTCACGCGCGCGCGAAACGCCTCGCGAACCTCGCCGCCCGGGTACTCGAAGCCCGCGGCGCCCGCCTGCCAATCCCGGTACAGCGTGGGATCGCACGCCTCGATCTCCTCGGCCGTCATCCCCTCCCAGTGGCCGAAGTCGATCTCGCGAAATTCGGGATAGAGCCGCACCGCCGCACCGCCCGAGACGATCGCGGCGCCTTCCCACGAGCGCCGCAGCGGGCTCGCGACCACGAGGTCGAAGATCTCGTTGCGCATCTTCCGCGCGGCGTCGCGCAGCTGGGCGCGGCCCTCCTCGTTGAGCTGCACGTCCGCGCTGCCGTGGAAGCGGATGCTCGATTGTCCCTCGGTCTCGCCGTGGCGGACCATCACGATGCGGCGCAGCGCGGACATCGCCCCTCCCGGGTCGTCGCAGGTTCGGAGGCCGAGGATCGGCGAGGCGTGCATCGGCGTCAATACGCGACCGCGTCTGGTAGACTGCGGCGACGCGGCGGGCGATTGGCGGGGGGAGGTCGTGACGGGGAGAGGATGGCTGGGGGTCTCGTTCGCGGTGCTGCTGCTCTGCGGCGCAGTGCTCGTGTGGATTCGTTTCGAGGGCCGCGCGCCGACCGTGGAGGCCCCCGCGTCGCTGCTGATCGGAAGCCGCGGCCGCGTGGCGTTCGAGATTGCGGATATCGGGTCGGGCCTGCGCGAGGTGCGGGTCGGCGTGCGGCAGGGCGACGGCGAGACCGTCGCGTTCGAACGCGGCTTTCCGGGCGACCTTAGAACCGGCGGCGACGCGGCGGGCGTCGCGGAGCAGATCGAGATCCCGATCGATCCGCGGGAACTCGGGCTGGTTCACGGCGACGCGACCCTGACGGTCACGGTCCGCGATTGGTCGTGGCGCAACGGCTTTCGCGGCAACGAGACCCGGCGCGAGATTCCGCTGCGGATCGACCTCGAGAAGCCCCGCATCCGCGTCGCGAGCGGCCTCACCTACGTCTCTCGCGGCGGCTCCGGCGCGGTGAGCTACTCGATCGACGAAGCGACCGCGCGCGACGGCGTGATGGTGGACGGGAACTTCTACCGCGGCTTTCCGGCGCCGGGCCGGGATGCCTCCTCGGGGCGCCGCTTCGCGCTCTTCGCGGTTCCGACGGACGCGCCGAAGGATCCCGAGATCGCCGTCATCGCGGAAGACCCGGCGGGAAACCTCGCGCGGGCGGGCTGGCCCGTGGTGCTCAAGGAGCGCGCTCTGCCGAAGGCCAACATCACGCTGCCCGAGCGGTTCCTGACCACCAAGGTGCGCAACCTCGCGGAAGCCGCGGGAATCCCAGACGACGATCTCACGCGCGCGTTCCACTGGATCAACACCGAGCTGCGCGCCGCCAACGAGGCCAAGATCCGCGAGATCGTCGCGAGCTCCTCGGCGTCGATGCTCTGGAGCGGGGCGTTCTCGCAGCTCCGCAACTCCGAAGTGAC
>JBFGGA010000294.1:0-2532 GCA_041579295.1 Myxococcota bacterium
CGCCGAGAAACTCGGGTGCCACGATGCGGCTCGAGGAGGCCAGCGGATCGACCGCGGGGTAGATGCCGAGGTTCGAGATCTGTCGCGACAGGTTGGTCGAGGCGTCGAGGTGCGCGAAGGTCGTCGCCGGCGCCGGGTCGGTGTAGTCGTCGGCCGGAACGTAGATCGCCTGCACCGAGGTGATCGAGCCCTTGGTCGTCGAGGTGATGCGCTCCTGCAGCTCGCCCATCTCGGTGGCCAGCGTCGGCTGGTAGCCCACCGCCGAGGGCATGCGCCCGAGCAGCGCCGAGACCTCCGAGCCGGCCTGCGTGAAGCGGAAGATGTTGTCGATGAAGAGCAGCACGTCCTTGCCCTCCGCGTCGCGGAAGTACTCCGCGACCGTCAGCGCGGAGAGGCCGACGCGCGCGCGCGCTCCGGGCGGCTCGTTCATCTGGCCGAAGACGAGCGCCGTCTTCTCGAGCACCGTCGTGCCATCGGAGAGCTTGGCGTCGGCCATCTCGTGCCAGAGGTCGTTGCCCTCGCGGGTGCGCTCGCCCACGCCGCCGAACACCGAGTAGCCCGCGTGCTCCTTCGCGATGTTGGTGATGAGCTCGAGGATCACGACCGTCTTGCCGACGCCCGCGCCCCCGAACAGCCCGACCTTTCCGCCCTTCGGATACGGGGCGATCAGATCCACCACCTTGATGCCGGTCTCGAGCGTCTCGATCGCGAGCGACTGGTCGACGAAGGGCGGTGGGAGCCGGTGGATCGGATGGCGGCTGTCGGATTCGATCGGCCCGCGCTCGTCCACCGATTCACCGATCACGTTCATGATCCGGCCGAGCGTCCCCGGGCCGACCGGCACCGTGATCGGCTCGCCGGTGTTCAGCACCGCCTGGTTGCGAACCAGACCGTCCGTGGTGTCCATCGCGATGCAGCGCACCGTATTCTCGCCGAGGTGCATCGCCACCTCGACCACGAGGTTGGACTCGCGGTCGTCGATCCCGGGATTCGTGAGCTTCAACGAGGTGTAGAGCTCGGGAAGCGAACCGGGGGGGAACTCCACATCCACCACCGGGCCCATGACCTGCGTGACTCGTCCGTTCTCGTTCGCCATCTTCCGTCCTAGAGCGCTTCGGCGCCGCTGACGATCTCGACCAATTCCTTGGTGATCGCCGCCTGCCGCGCGCGGTTGAATTGAAGTGTCAGTGTTTCGACCAGCTCCTCGGTGTTGCGCGTCGCCGCCTCCATCGCCGCCATGCGCGCCGCGTGCTCTCCCGTCTGGTTCTCGAGCAGCGCCCGGTAGATCTCGACCTCGACCGCCTTCGGGACGAGCATGGCCAGCAGGCTCGCGGGATCGGGCTCGATCTCGTGGGGCAGCCCCTCCGCGTCGGCCCCCTCCTCCGCGGAGAAAGGAAGCAGCCGCACCGCCTTCGGCCTCTGCGTCATCGCGGATACGAACTCGTTGTAGACGAGGATGGCCTCGTCGATCTCGCCCGCGACGAACCGACCCGAGAGCGCCTTCGCGATCTCGCTCGCCTGGGCGTAGGTCACCCAGCCGTGCTGTGGGTAGTTGCCCTCGAGCTGCGCGGCGCGGCGGCGGCGGAAGAAATCGCGCCCGCGCCGGCCCGCCGTGGTGATCGCAACCGCGCAGCCCGCGGCTTCGCGCTCGGCGATCTGCTTCTCGGCGAACTTGATGACGTTGGCGTTGAAGCCGCCGCAGAGCCCGCGATCCGACGTCGCGAGCACGAGCTCCACCTTCTTCAGCGACTCGCGTCGCTCGAACAGCAAATGCGCGTCTTCGGACGCGCCCCGCGCGACCTCCGAGACGGTCGCGCGCATGCGGTCCGCGTAGGGGCGCGCGTTCTCGCTCGCGGTCTGGGCGCGGCGCAGCTTGGCGCCGGCGACCATGCGCATCGCGCGCGTGATCTGCTGCGTCTTCTTGATGCTGCCGATCCGGCGCTTGATGTCCTTGAGGTTGGGCAATTACCTGGCCTCGCTCTCCGCGCTCCCGCTCGGCTCGAAGATCCCCGCGAACTCGTCCAGAGCGGCGATCAGCTTCTCTTCGGTGGCGGGCTCGAGCTTCTGGCTGTCGCGAATCGCCTCGAGGATGTCGGCGTGGTTGCGCCGGATGTGGTCGAGCATTTCGGCCTCGTAGCGCAGCAGATCCTCGACCTCGTAGCCGCGCACCCAGGAGTCGCGGTCTTCGCGCGGCGCCGCCGAGAAGATCGAGACGACCTGCTCCTCCATCTTCATGGGCGAGTACTGGGCCTGCTTGAGCATCTCGGTCTGGCGCTCGCCGTTCGCGAGCTGCTCCTGGGTCGATTTGTCGAGGTCGCTGCCGAACTGCGCGAAGGCCGCCATCTCGCGGTACTGCGCGAGGCTGAGCTTGAGCTTGCCGGCGACTTGTTTCGTGGCCTTGGTCTGCGCGGCTCCGCCGACCCGCGAAACCGAGATGCCCACGTTCACGGCGGGCCGCACCCCGGAGTTGAACAGATCGCCCTCGAGGAAGATCTGACCGTCGGTGATCGAGATGACGTTGGTCGGAATGTA
>JBFGGA010000295.1:0-2474 GCA_041579295.1 Myxococcota bacterium
CTGGTCGGTTCCCGTGACGCCGATCGTCGGCTTCTCGCGGCGCACGGACCGCGGCGTCGGCGCGTTCTTCGGGCTGTGGTAGACCTCGAAGCCCTGCGAGAATCCGAAGCCCGGGCTGATCCAGCCGTTGCGCCAGATCGCAGCGGTGCGGAAGCCCGCTTCGCGGATGATCTCGGCGGGCATCTTCACCTCGTCCGGCAGGCCCTGTGGCGAGCGCGTCACGCCGGTTCGAACCGGATACAAGCCCGTCCAGAGCGAAGCCATCGAGCACTTCGTCCAGGACGACTGCGACATGTGCTCCGCGAAGAGAACGCCGTCGGCCGCGAGCTTGTCGAGGGTGGGGCTCGTTTCGCGCGGGTAGCCGTACGCGGACAGGCGATCGGCCCGCAGCGTGTCGATCAGCACGAAGAGCACGTTGAGGTCGTTGCGCTCGTGGAGCCTTTCGATGTCGGCTGGCTTTCCGAGGGGCCGCGGATCGATGCGGATGTCGAGCTGCAGGTAGACGGCCGCGACGACCAGCAGCGCCCCGGCGCCGAGGTAGAACCAGCGCGAGCGAAGTAGACGCGTGAGCATCGGACGATCTTAGCCCATTCGACCCAGCGCAAAAGCGCCCCGCGCCAACAACAGCGGCGCCCGCGCGGCGAGCCATCGGCATGCTCGCAGGTGGGCCGTCACCGTCGACGCGCGCGGAGATTCTCGGTCGCGCCCGCGATCGCGCGCGCCCGCGCGGCGGCGCTCAGCGCCGTCGTCTGCGCGCGCCCCCGACGAGGAGTGCGGCGCCCGCGGCGAGCACCGCCCAGCCCCGCGGCTCCGGCAGGAAATTGATGCGCAGGATGCCGACGCCGGCGGTCTCGAAATCCACGAAGGCGAGCCAGCGCGTGAGCACCGGGCTCACCAGCTGGAGCGACCCCAGGCCCGAGACGCTGGTGCGGTTGTCGAATCCGCGCGCGTAGTGGATCGTCTTGTGCGGTCCGCGTCCCTGGGCGGTGATCGTGACGCTCCCGGTCGTCCACGGAAAACGCGCGCCCGACGCGGTGGCCAGGCTGGTCTGGGCGTTTTGCGTGTTGTAGTAAACGGCCTGGTGCGTCACGATCGAGCCCATCGTGACCACGCCGCCAACCGTCACCGCGGACGCGCCGACCTCTTCGTAGCGCCAGTTGTTCTCACCGAGCGAGCAGCCTCCGCCTCCCGCGACGAACCAGTAACAGACCTTGGTGGTCAGCGCGCCGAGCATCCGCATGGTTCCGCCGAACTTCGCGGGGCCCTGCTTCACGTTGATGCTCGCGAACTTTGACGCGCCCGGGCCGTAGTCGATGTTGAAGGAGCCCGGTCCGCTGCCTGGACCGAAGGCCCCTCCCGCGTTGCGAAGCGTCGCGTAGGTGTAGCTGTACAGATAGGGATAGATGGGCCCGAACTCACCGACTCCACCCGTCACCCGGATGCCCTTGGTGATCCCCTTGGGCACCGTCGCCGGAGCAGGGGCGAATTGGAATCCGCCCTTGCCGGTGCCCGTCGTGGTGGCCGACCACCTGCCCTCGACCGGATTGCCGACCATGACCAGGCCCGGCCCCCCGAAGCCGTCCGTGCTCGTTCCCAAGCACGAGTAGGTCTCGGGCTGCCCGCCCGGCGTGAAGAACGCCGGATTCCGGTAGAGCGGCGGAACGCGCGCGGTGACCGTCTGACCCTTGGCGGGGCGCATGGTCGCGCCGCCGCCGTACCAGTCGAACCAGGGCGCGCAGTGCAGCGCCTGGAACGGCGAGCCGCCCAAAGGATCGAACTGACCAAACCCGCTGGTCGGCGTCGACTCGAACGGACAGCGCGGCTGACCCGGGTGGCAGAAGATGCCCTGGGGCATCCCGTACGCTTGGTAGAACGCGAACTCGCCCGTGGTGAGGCCGCCGCAGTGCGGGCCCGGTGTCGGGTCTGCCTTGGAGCACTCGTTGCCAAACGACTTGACGGTCCACGCGGCCTCGAAGAGCTGGTTGCCGGCCTGCGCGGCCTTCGCTGCGCCGATCCCGACGCATAACAGCCCGACGCATAACAGCCGGATCTGTAACAGTCTGGTGGCAGATAACATCGTTCTCGTCCTCCGACGCTCGGGCGCGGGTCTCCCCCAACGAATATCGCCAACCATCGTCGCCTACGCGGGAATTCGCTGTCAAGCGAAAAAGTCAGCAGCCGCGCGGGGGGGTCGAGAGCGCTCGGCGCGCGCGCGGCCGACCACGGGGCTTCGCCGATCTCCCCCAGGGAAACGCGTCGGTCGCGCAACGCCCGCGCCCTTCTCACCCGCCCGTGCGAGACGGGCGGAACGCCGACGCGCACCATCGAATGCGCACCGCGCAAAACGCAAACCCCCGGGCGGTCGCGAAGACCGCCCGGGGTTCCCGATCGCATTCGCGATCGAATCGCCTTGGGCGCTGGCGATCAGCGCCCTCGCATCCGGTAACCCACTCCGAGCAGCGAGATACCCGCGA
>JBFGGA010000296.1:0-2449 GCA_041579295.1 Myxococcota bacterium
CGGCGAGCGGATCTTCAGCCGATACGCGCTGGAGCCGCGGTTCTTGCCGCCGCCGATGACGTAGCTGCCGAGCTCGCCGCGCGGCGATTCGAGGCAGACGTAGCGCTGGCCCGCGTCGATCTTGATGTGGCTCGGCGACTTGCCCGGTTTGATGCCGAGAATCGGGCCCTCGGGCACCGAATCGACGATCTCGCGTACGATTCGGATGCTCTCGCGCATCTCGTTCAGTCGGACCAACGTCCGCGCGAAGCAGTCGCCCGCGTTCTCGGTGAAGACGTTCACGTCGAGCTCGCCGTAGATGTGGTAGGGGGCGTCGCGGCGAAGGTCGTGGTCCACACCGCTGGCCCGCGCCAGCGGCCCGGTGATTCCCAGCGAAACCGCGAGATCGCCGTCGAGCACACCGATTCCGCGCGTGCGATCGCGGTAGATCGAATTCGAGCTGAAGATCTGGACGTACTCGTCGATGCGCTTCTCGATCAGCTCGATCGTCGTCTTCGTGTCGCGACTGAACTTGGGGGTGATGTCGTGGCGGTTGCCGCCCACCGTGTGGGTGTTGTAGTGGAAGCGGCCGCCCGTGACCTCCTCGAACAGGCTGAGGATGGTCTCGCGCTCGCGGAAGCAGTACATGAACAGCGAAGCGCCCCCGCCGAGCGCGCCCCCCAGATCCATGCCGAAGGTGCCGAGCCACAGCAGATGCGAGGCGACGCGCTGCAGCTCGGCGAAGATCGTGCGCAGGTAGAGCGCGCGGCGCGGCACCTCGATATCCAGCATCGACTCGCAGGCCATCACGATGGCCTGCTCGTTCATCATCGGCGAGACGTAGTCGTTCTTGTCGACCACCGGCAGGATCTGCACGAAGGTCAGCTCCTCGCAGAGCTTCTCGACACCGCGATGCAGATAGCCCGCGTACGGAACGGCCTTGATGATGATCTCGCCGTCGAGGTAGAGCTTGACGCGGAAGACACCGTGCGTGGACGGGTGCTGTGGGCCCAGGTTGAGTACCATCAGATCCGCGCTGGGATCGTAGCGCTCGATGTCGAGATGGGGGTCGACCCCGGCGGCGCGGCAGCTCACACTATCTCCAGGGCGGACAAGCCGTCTCGATCGCGTAGTCTCTGCGAAGTGGATGGCCCTCCCAATCCTCGGGCATCATCAATCGGCGCAGGTCCGGGTGATTTTCGAAGCGGACTCCGACCAGATCGTATTGCTCGCGCTCCTGCCAATCGGCGCCCGCGTATAGCGGAAACAGGGTCGGCACGGCTTGATCGAGCTCGACCCGCACCCGCCACGCCGCGAGGTGCGCGGGCGCGCCCACGGTGCGAACGCCGGTCGCGACCTCGTAGTGCTCGGCGTCGACCACGGCGCCCTCGTTCTTCGCGTCCACCTCCGCGAGGTAATGGCTCGCGACGACGAACGAATAGATGCGATAACCGAACTCTTCCTTGAGCGCGCGTGCGAGCTCGAAGTGATGCCCGAGATCGACCAACGGGTAGTTGCCGTCGGGGATCTCGGCCACGTCGAATCGCTCCCGCAACAGCGCGACAAAGCGCGCCTGGGCTTCTTCTGCCGTCACCGCGCCCCCTCGTCGCCGGAATCGGTGCTCGGCTCGGGCTCCGGCTTCGGGCGTGGACGCCGAATCCGCGCCAGGTTCAGGGTGTCGCCGAGGCCCAGGCCCGCCGCGCTGTCGGTCTGCTCATCGTCGGTCAGCGGGTCGCGCTGCGCGTCGTGGAGCCGGCCGATCGCCGGTCGAATGAGGTCCGGTTGCGACTCGCGCCGAATCTCCTCGCGCGTGAGCTTCCCCTCGCGCATCAGACGCACCTTCTCCTGCAGTCGCAGCAGGCCGTGCATCAACGCTTCCGGATTGGGAGGGCAGCCCGGAACGTAGACGTCGACGGGGATGAAAGTGTCGATGCCGGGCACCACCGAGTAGATGTCGCGATAGAAATCGCCCGAGATCGCGCACGAGCCCATCGCGACGCACCACTTGGGCTCCGGCATCTGCTCCCAGAGCTTCTTGACCCGCGGCGCCATCTTGACCGTGATGGTGCCCGCGACGACCATCACGTCGCACTGTCGCGGTGTACCGCGCGGGATCGAGCCCATGCGGTCGAGGTCCACGCCGCTGGCGGCCGCCGCCATGAATTCGATGCCGCAGCAGCTCGTCGCCATCGGAAAGATCCACAGCGATTTCGCGGAGCCCCAGGTGAGCAGCTGATCGAGGCTCCCCAACGCAACGCTCAAACCGGGCATGCGCTCGACGTGCTGGTAGAGGGGGTGCTCGTAGCTGCGCTCGCTCTCGTCTACTGCCACTTCAATGCCCCCTTGCGCAGCGCGTAGCCCCATCCCAGGAGCAACACGAGCACGAAAATCAACATGTCGACGATCGCGAGCCCGCCGAGTTCCTCGATGGCGAGCGCCCACGGAAAGAGGAACACCGCCTCGATGTCGA
>JBFGGA010000297.1:0-2260 GCA_041579295.1 Myxococcota bacterium
CCCGTCTCCCGCTCCTCGAGGAGCGTCGGCGCAGTGGAGACCGGGTCAGCGCGGAATGGTTCTCTGAGCGCGGTGCGCTCCCGTCTCCCGCTCCTCGAGGAGCGTCGGCGCAGTGGAGACCGGTTCAGCGCGAGAAGTGATGAGGAGAAAAGCCGGCCACTGAGAGTAGGGCGGGCGGTCAGACGTGTCAGGAGAGCTTGATCTTGCCGCCCGGCGGCGCCGCGCCCGGGACGATGATCCGCGAGCTCTCCTGGCGCTGGATCTCCTTGGCTTCTTCGATCATGCGCTCGATCGCCTTGGCGATGGCGTCGGGAAACTTCCGGATCGCCTCGTCGAGGTCGGCGGCCTCGATTGCGCAGCTGACCGGAAGCGGCCCCATCTGCGACATCAGCTGGGTCTGGCCCTGAAACAAGACCGGGCGCGTCTCGTCCCGTGAGCCGTCGACCTTCACGGGTGAGAGGCGGCGAATCGTCGCGACCTTGAGGTCGGTGAAGACTTCTTCCACGTAGAGGTTCTCGCGATCGACCTCGATCTCTTCGAGCGGCGCCGCTGTGGGATCGCTCAACTCAACACTCCTTTCGCGCCGGAATCCGCTGCGCCGCGCTGGGCCCCGGTCGTCGTTTCGCCTCGCATCTCGGCGCAACCCGAGCCTAGCAAAGGGCGCGGCGCGGGCGCGGCGCGCCGCCCTCGGCGGGGGCCGAGCGCGCCGCCGCCAGCGGCGCCCCGCTTTCGGTCCGCGGCGGCTGCCGCGCGCGGAGCCGACACCGACGCCCGGCTCGGCGGGTGCGCGATCGCGCCTCCGGTTCGCCGGGGCTGGCGGGATCGCCGGGTTCGCGACAGGCTACAGGCGCGATGGATCCGTCCCGACTGAACCCCGAGCAGCGGCGCGGCGCGCTTCGGCGGATGGCGGACGAGAGCTTCGACATCGCGATCATCGGCGCGGGCGTGACGGGCTGCGGGGCGGCTCTGGACGCGGCGTCGCGCGGGCTCTCGGTCGCGCTGATCGAGCAACGCGATTATGCGTCGGGAACCTCGAGCCGCTCGAGCAAGTTGATCCACGGCGGGCTCCGCTATCTCGAGCAGCGCCACTTCGGCCTGGTGCGCGAGGCGCGTCACGAGCAGGCGCTGATGCTCTCGCGCCTCTGCCCCCACCTGGTGCGGCCCGTCCCGTTCCTGTTCCCGCTGACCCATCGCGTCTGGGAGCGGCTCTACATCGGCGCCGGGGTGTGGCTCTACGACCGCTTGGCCGGGCGCACCCCGCTGCCGCGCCACCGCCACCTCTCGCGCAGCGCCGCGCTGCGCGAATTTCCCGCGCTGCGCTTCGAGCAGATCGTCGGCGCGATCGAGTACTACGACGCGCGGGTCGACGACGCGCGCCACACGCTCGCGCTCGCGCGCAGCGCGGCGCGCTGCGGCGCGGCGGTCGCGACGAGCGTTCGCGCGGTGGGCTTCGAGAAGGCCGGCGGTCGGGTCTGCGCGGTTCGCGCGCGCTGCCTCGAAACCGGTCTCGACCTCGCGATCCGCGCGCGCCAGATCATCAACGCCACGGGCGTCTGGACCGAGCGCGTGCACGGCCTGGCCGGGGGTGGGCACATCCGCGTGCGCGCCTCGAAGGGGATCCACCTGCTCGTGCCGCGGCAGCGGATTCGCGCCGACGGGGGGCTCATCCTGCGCACCGCGACGAGCGTGCTGTTCGTGATCCCCTGGCACGACCACTGGATCATCGGCACGACGGACACCAGCTGGGACCTCGACCTCGATCACCCCGCGGCCAGCCGCGCGGACATCGACTACCTGCTAGAGACTTTGAACGCCTCGCTGTCCGAGCCGATCGGGCACCGCGACATCGTCGGCGTCTACGCGGGATTGCGTCCGCTGCTCTACGGCGAGGACGACGCCACGAGCCAGCTGAGTCGCGAGCACGCGGTCTCCACCGCGGACACCGGGCTGATCAGTGTGGCGGGCGGGAAGTACACCACCTACCGCGTGATGGCGAAGGACGCGGTCGACCTCGCGGCAAGTCGGTTGGAAGCCGCCGTCCCGCGCTGTCGCAGCGCGGAGCTCCCGTTGATCGGCGCGGAGGGCTTCCCGCAGTGCCGCGCGCGCTGCGTCGAGCTCGCGCGCGAGCGCGGCATCGATGCGAAGCGCGTCGAGCGCCTGCTCGAGCGCTACGGATCGCTCGCGCTCGAGCTGCTCGCGCTGGCCGCCGCGCGGCCAGATCTCGCCGAGCCGCTCGACGGCGCGCACGGCTACCTGCGCG